>CAYMFF010000031.1:0-32071 GCA_964389575.1 uncultured Chitinophagaceae bacterium | reverse complement strand
TTAAAATCCCAACAATGCTTCTCAGCTATATGAATACTCTTTTGGATATCGGGCTGGGCTTGGGCATGCAAGCCAAAAAGTATGAATAATATAATCAATCGATTTTTCAACGCTTATAAAGTTATTAAATAACTAGGTATTGAAATATAATCTTTTATATTTTCATTTTAATGTCTGTAATATTTCAAAATTACATTGGTAGAAAATCGTACTTTCATCGTTGCAATGACCACTAGCGAAATATCAGTCCAAGACGGATTAAAAAACAAACTCATGAGCCTAGCGCAAGAACAACGCTTGCCGCATGCTATGCTATTTACCAGTCAGGAAGGCGGTGGTGCCATGCCCCTTGTATTGGAACTGGTAAAATACATTCTTTGTCTCAGCAAAACTGAAAATGGTTTGGCTTGTGGTGATTGTAATTCTTGTAATTCAGTAGATCGTCTCACGCACCCAGACCTGTTTCTGACATTCCCTTTTTTTAATAAAGATTCGAATAAAAAATATACCTGTAATGACTTCATTCAGGAGTTTAGAGCATTTATAATTGATCAGCCTTATGCTCCGGCAACCGCTTGGATTCAAAGCCTGACGTCCGAAAACAAACAAGGCAATATATCAGCAGCAGAGTGCCAATCGATTAGTAGCAAAATGATGTTGAAATCAATTTTAGGAGGCGCTAAAATATTGATTGTTTGGTATGCTGAGTTTCTTGGAAAAGATGGCAATCGACTCTTGAAACTGATAGAAGAACCGCCGAAAAATACGTACCTATTTTTTGTAGCAGAAAACACCAGTAAAATATTAGGAACCATTTTATCTCGCACACAGCACTTTGCGATACCGCCAATTCCGAATGCTACAATAGAAGCCAAGCTCGTCAGCATGGGTTTAGATACAACAAAAGCACAACTGTTGGCAAAACAGAGTGAGGGCAATTTTTACAAAGCCCAACAATTATCTAACCAAAACGGGACGGACCATTTTAATCATTTAAGAGATTGGCTAAATGCTTTATATACCAATAATGGTGTTCGCCTCAGCAATTGGTTAAAACAAAGTGCCGCATTGGGCAAAGAAGAATTAAAAAGTTTTTTTATTTATGCCGAGCGCATTTTTGAACAAAGTTTGCGCGTTATGAATTTGCCAGAAAGCTATTGGTCTCTGACAGAAACTGAGCTTCGATTAGTAAAAGGGCTTATCAGCAAAGGATTACAAGCTCACCATTGCGAAAAAGCCAGTGCGCATTGTAGCAAGGCAGCCTATCAATTAGAACGCAACGTTTATAAAAAAGTATTGCTCCATGCAATTAGCTTTGCGGTACAGGAATCCTTAGTTTCTGAGTAATATTTATTCTTCTTTTTTAGCTTCTTCAGCTGATTGATAACTAGCCGGGACATTATAGGGCATGCGATATTCGCCATCGAAATCAACTTTTTGAATATTCATTTCCAAACTTAATTTTCCTTTGGAATCTTCAATATTAAAAACTCGCTTGGTAGAAACTAATCGGCCTAAATGTTTTTGATACTCTCCAAGCATTCCCAAAATATTACTGGCATAACTCCCACGAAATACTTGTAATTGTATTTGTCGTAAGGTGGAATCACTTTTATTGTAAGTTAGTTTATTTAAAAACTCTGTGTCTCGTAAGCCAATATTATACGTACCACCAAAATCAGAAAATTCAAAAACTTCACCATTACCACCAATAGCATTTCCAATAATAATATCCTGCAAGGTCATGAAGTCTAGCTCTACATTGATAAGTTCTTTAATCTCTGCAAAAGAATAATCGTAATACACTTTATTCACTCGATTGATGACTTGCACTCGATTAGGTGTCAACAAGGCTCTACCTACCGAAATTCCCAAACCAGAAATATCGACCCAAATCGTTTTGTTATATTCTATTCGAAACTGCGCATTAAATGATTGTTTCTGACTGCCAGAAATAAACTTCATTTTGGTTTTAATCTTCGCAGTTTTAAACTGAATATTATTTTCTTTGATAATATTCTTCGCAATTTCTTGGGTTGCTTTTTGAAGGCTGACGGTTTCTATTTCTTTTTTCTCAGAAGCTAATGAAGCAGAATCTAAACCAATAACGACAGTATCCGTAGGGAGTTTTGCTTCAATTTTTTCTAATTTCTTAATCTTGCGCTTGCCAGCTCCTTTTGCAAGATCTAATTTGTATTGCGCTTTTTTTCGCTTTTTTTCTAATCGTGAGATCTTCTTTTCCTGCCGTTTAACTTCTTTTTCTTTAGAGATAAAAAAAGGAATTTCATTACAACTACTAAATGAAAATAGTAGCAAAACAAAAAGTACAACAATCCTATTCATACAATTGCCCTTCACGAATTTTTTTGTCTAAAAACTCACTGCCACCGCCGCCAACTTTCTTGGCTCGTTGCCAATATTCTAACGCTTTACTAGCGTCATTTAATTTGTAATAAATATCACCTAAATGCTCCAATACATCAGCATCACCTTCGCCTTCGATGGCTCTTTCGATATACTCTTTTGCTTTTTTATACTTCCCTTGTTTGTATAAAATCCAACCATAGGTATCCAAAAAAGTTTTGGTATTCGGCATCAACTTTAATGACTTCTCCGACATTTTAAGGGCATCACCCAGACGATCCTTACGCAAGGAAAGATAATATGCATAATTATTCAGCGTAGTTGCATCTTCTTTTAACTTTAGTGCTTCATCAAAATTTGTGTCCGCTTTTTCATAGTTTTTAAGGCTATGATGCGCATCACCTAACATAGAAAAAATCTGAGCTTTCAAATCTCGGTCCGGTTCTAATTCAATGGCGCTTTCCAAAGATGAAACGCTAGACTCATATTCCTTTTTTTGAAAGTGAGCAGTTCCCTTGAAATAATGCGTAAAGGCATTATTCGGGAAATATTCAAAAGACTCTTCCGCCACTGAAATGACGCTGTCTAAATCTTCATTATTCGAATGACAAATCATTAGATTAAACCAAGTTGCAAATTTGGATTTATCCTTTTTTAAATAAGAGCGATAGGCTTTCGCTGCTTCCTTATACTGACGGGCAGAATATAAAATATCCGCATACATTTTGGCAGACTCTTTGTCTGATTCGCCATCCATATTCATGGATTGTACAATCGGCAGGATTTCATTTTTGACATAGTTCGAATCTCGATTTAATTCAATCAATGGCAAGAGCATACTCATTCTTACTGATTTATCAATTTTTGGATTGGCCGCAATTTTCTTAATAACTTTTTGAAAACCAACGGTATCATTATTTCTGAGATAATATGAAGAAGTTCGCATCAGCAACTTAGCATTATTGGGTGCATCGTCCACTAAAGTTTCATACACTTTTTTCGCTTCTTCCTTTCTACCAATACGATCATACAGACTAGCTAGTTTTTCTTTATACTCCGGATTGCGCGGCTCTTCTTTTATCAATTCTTGCACTTCTACTACCGCTTGATTTTCTTTTTTCTGCTTCAGTAATAGTTCCACTTTTTGCATGGTAATTTCAGGAGAAACACCCCAGTTTTCCTCTAGATTTTCTAGGGTTTGATATGCCTTATCATAATCACCCAACTCAGAATAAATTTTGTACATTTTGTACTGATAAGTATCCGCATTTTCTTTGTGCAACTGTCCCAGTTTTTCATAAATCCCAATGGCTTTTCGTGGCTTCTTATTCAACGATAAGACATCAGCATATAATTCTAAGTAGTATTTATTCTTCGGAGAAATTTCAACAGCACGAGCAGCATAATTTTCTGCACTACCAAAGTTGAAGGTCGTAAACTCCAATTTTGATAAATTGTAAAACGCCGCAGCGTTGTTTTGATACTTCTTCACAAACGCTCGATACAGCGTTCGAGCTTTGCTTTTATGACCTTTTATTCGTTCTTTTTCTGCTTCAAAAAAAGCATCGTACTCGCCCTTGGCAGAAGTGGTTTTTGAAGTAGCTGTCTTGGCTACCGTTTTTGACTCAGTGGCTTTCTTTGTACTACCACAAGCCTGAAGCAAAGCCAGTCCTAACACTAGCAGAATAATATGGGTTCTATTTTTTAGCATACTCTAAAGGAGAAATCTCCTAGACTTAACTCCTCAGATTTCGAATTACAATTTACGTTATTTCCGAGTAAGGATTTCTCAATTATGCAATTCTTAACTTTTGAATTTTTTCCGATAATAGAAGTTTTAGCAATGCTATTCTCAACGACTGCACCTGCTTCTAAACTCACATGTGGTCCCACAATAGAATTATGGATTTCTACATTCTCACCAATAAAACAAGGTTGAATGATAGTACTATTCTCAATCTTCGCAGAACTGTGTTGCAAGCTTTCTTTTTCTTTTTTAATTTCCAAGATACGCTCCATGGTATAAAGCGTAGCATCCTTATTCCCACAGTCAAGCCATTCTTCTACCTGACCTGTATAAAATTTAAGTCCTTTTTGCTTCATGTTTTCCATGGCATCGGTCAGTTGATACTCTCCTTTATCCATGATTTTATTATCTAACAAATACTGCAATTCATTTTTCAGGTTTTCGCCATCTTTAAAATAATAAACGCCAATAATCGCCAAGTCAGATACAAATTCAGTTGGTTTTTCAACGAAGTTTATAATAACTCCATCATCATCTAATTGCACAACGCCAAAGGCACTTGGATCCGGAACTTTTTGAGTCCAAATAATCGCATCTTTTTCAGTATCTACACTAAACTCAGCCTTGAATAAGGTATCGGCAAATGCAATGAAGGTATTTCCTGTTAAAGATTCTGAAGCACACAAGATAGCATGCGCCGTTCCTAGCGCTTCATCTTGATAATATATTTTGCCAGTCGCACCAAAGTTGGAAGCCACCGCCTTAAGAGCATCTTCGGCTTCTTGGCCAAAATCTCTTCGAATAATAAAAGCAACTTCTTTTATTTCTTGATTAATCGTTGATGCAATATCCTCAACAATTCTATGCACCATGGGTTTACCCGCAACCGGAATTAGTGGTTTGGGTGTTGTAATAGAGTGCGGCCTCATTCTTGAGCCTCGGCCCGCCATTGGAATTATAATATTCATAATTTTTTATTTAGTACCAGTATGCCCGTATCCTCCGGCACCTCGTATTGTTTTTGTTAGTTCGGTCGTTTCCTCCCATTCGATTTTTTCATAACGCGATATAACCATTTGTGCGATGCGCTCACCTGGTTCTATGGTAACAATTTCAGTAGAAAGATTTACCAACAGTACTTTTAGCTCACCCCGATAATCCGCATCGATGGTTCCGGGTGAATTCAAAACTGTAATACCCCTTTTCAGAGCCATTCCACTGCGGGGACGGATTTGAGCTTCCGTTCCAGTTGGCAGTTCGATAAACAATCCTGTTGGAATAAGTTCTCTTTCCAAACTGGATAAAGATACTTTCTCAGAGAGATTTGCGCATAGGTCAATTCCAGCAGCATCTGCTGTTTTATACTCCGGTAAGGGAAAGGAACTTTGATTAACAACCTTAACTTTCACGATACAAAAAAATCGATGCAAAAGTAACGGATTAAGACCTTTTTTCTAGCGTATCCGGTTAATATCTCCTTGTTTTGTAACGATTGGACCATTAATTAATTCTGCTGGCAACTAACGGAGAAACGCAGATATAGGTTGCTCTTTGTCATCCTACTTTTTCAGAACATAACTGGCTTTAAAAACCTTTTACTGACTTCTTTTATTTTCAAGCAATCTTTACGAGTAGCAATACGTGTTTCGGATAAACACAGTTCGTTCTATTCTTATCAGTTAAATATTAGCATACCAAAGTATACTATTCAAATAGCCACCCCATTGCTTCATGTTAGAACGTAAGTATTCTGTGAAACTTTGATTGGTGTATTCTTTCCCTTTTTTGGGTGCTTCTAACGCTCTTCTTGCATCAGTATACGTTTGCACTTCTGTGGCAAAGTAGGTTACATTCAGACGTGGCATGACCACACCCAAAATCATCCCGGGCAATCCATTAAACGATTCCGGACCACCGGGTGCGATAATTGCATCCGTATAAAACGCCACTACCCAAACGGAGTCCATGATAATTGTTTCAGCTCGTCTACAATTGTAACCCGCAATTTTTCTGAAGTCTTCTTTAATTTTCCATTTGAATTTCTTCAATGAATCCTTAATCAAAATCTTTTTATCGTAGATTTCTTTGGCTGATACTGTTTTTTTGTTGGCATAACTGGTATAAACTTTGTTCACTTCTGCCGAAATATTAACCCAAGGCATTTTGAGTTCCATGATACCATCTTTCTCTGGCTGATACAAGCTTTCTTCCTTATTGAAGTCGAGTTCAAACTTATCCACTTTGTATTTATCCAATCGTTTTTTGGCTCTTTCTAAAAAGCTGGCATTACCATTCTTGGAAATGTCATCTAAATAATTGAACATATTCATTTTACGCTCCCATTTAATTTTACCTCTGTGTACAAGGCTTGGTGCTTTTTGAGCTTGTAAGCTCAAACTAAAAAATACTAGGGCAAATAGAATTAAATTTTTCATATTAATGTTTTTCGTAGATTAACGTCTTTTTCTTCTTTTGGGTCCGTGGTTAAACTTATTACTGGTAGCCTTAGATTCAGCCAATGGTCCCGAGAAGAAATTCCAAACCGCACTTACCATCCAATACTGCTGCAAGGTGTTATAAAAATTTTCTGTATTATAATTATTAGAAGAGGTTCTTGTATAACCTAAGTTCTGGTTCAATATATCCCACACTTGAAAACGAAGTTCTAAGTTCTTCTTGGGTAAAATTCTTTTGCTGATATATGCGTCCCAAATAAAACGATCAAAATGCTCTGGATATGGATCTACGGCTGGTGTAAAGGTGTAGTCCATATCCGTTCCAATTTCGAAATCTTTGGGCAAGTAATAACTAACACCTAGTGTAGGAGAATAACTGAAATAAGAAATTGTTCGAGCTTGACCCACATCATTTTTAGTAAAGTTATAATTCACGTTTGGCTCAAAGGATAAGAAAATTTTATTCTCTTTATTGTAGGTAAAATTTGGGTTCAAATTAGCACTCCAAGATTTATTTCTACTTTCTACACTATTGATAATAGCAGGCATGTCACTATAACTTCCTGACAAGGTCAATCGGCCTTCCCAACCTTTTTTACCCAATTTCATCATTCCGCCTAACCAAGATGAAACAATGAGATTGCTACTTAGGTTGACGTATTGATTAATGGTTCTTCCACTAAGGTCAAAAGTTCGATTTACACCAACTGGGTTAAATGCATTTTGAAAGAACGCTCCGGCCCACATTCCTTTTCCTTCTAATGCTTTGAAAGTGAAATAATTGACTCTTATATTTTGCTTAAATCCAATTTTCAAATCAGGATTTCCAATAGTTAGCTCCAACGGGTTATTGTTATTTAAAATCGGTTGTAATTGTTGTGCCGTTGGGTTCGTTGTATTTCCTGTATAACGAACATCAATTCGTTTGAACTGCGAAAATTTATAACGCAAGCGAACACTAGGGAATAAATTAATTCGTGAGTAATTGTAATTCTGTTCTCGTATCAAATCTTCTTGAATAAATCGTGTATTAGCAACAGCCGTTCCCATTGTAAGATTCAACTTTTTGCGTTTATACATAAACTCGACTAATCCACTATTTCGAAGAATATTCATATCAAATTCATTGCTTAAACTATCAATTTGTCTTGTATAATTCCCAAGTCCAAAACCTAATGTATCTTGAGTCAGTGTAGATAAATCAGCAACATCATTACTTATTCCATAGCCCAATCGTAATAACAAATTTTCGTGCAATGGCTCAGTATAGCTTACTGTTCCCATCAATGAATTCGCTGTACTATTATCTAACTTTCGCTGATCGATATTTTGATTAATTCCACCAAAGGTGTTCGAGCTTAATAGAAAACCTTCTCCTTTCTTTTTATTGAATGTATGGCTACCGGTTACAGAAACAGTTCGACCTTTTTTACCTAATTTTCGATTAAGTGTTACTCCATTAGTTACCCTACTTGTATTGGTTGACCTGTTTATACTACTAGCATTATTACTTAATGGAATTTCTGTATTGGTTCTGTTATTCGCACTAGCTCTTTCGTTGTAATCTACAAACTGAAGTCTTGTATTCATTTTATAAACCAAAGCAGTTAAGCTATCAATCTTCCATTCATATCGACCACTGAGATTATGAATATTGCGCACTCGTCGAGTGTTCGTAGTATCGTCTCGAAGCGAAGTAAATGTGGGTGTAATATTTTCAGTATAGGAACGCTGGTTTAAATCCTGAGTTAACCTTCCCTGAGAATAGTTAGCTGTTACATTGTGTTTTCCTTCATCTAGTTTGTTGGCATATCGAGCTCCTCCTGTCCAGGTTTTATTAATTCCCGGCTTATCAGCACCTCTGCCAAAGTTTCCAAAATTATTATCATCCTCATCTTCAAAAAAGCTACTGATTATCTGTGTTTCTTCTCTTCCGCGACCAAACATTCTACCGCCACCACCAGAGCCAAATGTCATATTATCCTCCCAGCCAAGACCTGTCTTACCGTTGCTGTTCATCAAACCATAAGCACTAATTTGTCGTTTCCCTTCAAACCAATTTACCATAGCTTGATTATCCCATCGGTCCTCCCAGCCTCCGCCGGCCTCGGCTTTACCAAAGAAACCTTGACTTTTTTTCTTTTTAAGCTTTAGATTAATCGTTTTTATTTCCTCCCCATCATCAAATCCTGTAAAAGCAGCTTGCTCACTTTTTTGATCAAAAACTTCTACCGATTCTACCACATCGGCTTGCATATTTCGAGTAGCAATAGTTGGGTCACTTCCAAAAAACTCCTCACCGTTTACGAGTACTTTTTCTACTTTTTCGCCCATTACGGTTATTTGTCCGTCTTTATCTACTTGCATCCCAGGAAGTACTTTTAATAAATCCTCTACATTGGCTCCTTTTCTCACATTAAAACTATCGGCTAAATAAGCAAGAGTATCCCCTTTCATTCTTACCATTTTGTAATCCTTAATTACAACTCGTTTCAACAATTGAGCTCGATTTGTAAAAGCAATGGTCCCAAAGTCTTTATTTCCTCCTTCGGACAATGTAAATAGATCTATATAATCTACGTATTTGCTGTAAGCTGTCAATAATATATAAGCACCACCGGGAATATTATTAAACTCAAATTTACCAGCGCCGTCCGTTCGAGCAAACTCAATAAGTGTTGAATCTTCTTGAGTTAATAAAGAGACCGAAACAAATGGAAGGTTTCTAAAAGATGAAGTATCTCTAATGGTACCCTTGACAGTACCTTGCGCAAATGATGCACTAGTGAGCGTTCCTAAAACAAAGAGAAGTATAAGTTTTTTCATTTTCGACTACAAATGTAAAATATTGAATCTTAGGGACTCTAAAAAAAAGGACAAATGGCAACATAGCATGATGAATTGTGTTAAAGCCACCAAAGACCAATAATCTGTTTTACCTATGACGCTTATTCTGCAAATGTCCTTCGCAAATCATTACCTTTGCATTTCGTTTTGAGCAAGACAAAAAACATAGGATTTCATACCTTAGGTTGTAAGCTAAATTTCTCCGAGACCTCGGCATTAGGCAGGGAAATTATTGGCGAAGAATATCAAAAAGCCAATTTAGACGAAGACCTTGATGTATTTGTACTGAATACTTGCAGTGTAACGAACAATGCCAACCGTGAAAGTCGTCAAATTGTTCGAAAAATTAAACGAAAAAACCCGAATGCAAAAATTGTAGTCACAGGCTGTTATGCCCAGTTAAAACCAGAAGAAATAGCGGCTATTGATGAGGTAGATCTAGTATTGGGTGCGCAAGAAAAGTTCAAACTAAAAGAACACCTTAATAATTTAGATAATCAACCTGTTAGTAAAATTCATAGTTGTGACATAGAAGCTGTAGAAGGGTTTTATAGCGCCTACTCTCACAATGATCGAACACGTACATTTCTGAAGGTACAAGATGGTTGCGATTATAACTGTTCATTTTGTACGATTCCAATGGCTCGGGGCCATAGTCGCAGTGACTCCATTCAAGGCGTATTAGACAATATAAAAGAGTTATCCCAAAATAATATTCAAGAAATTATTCTGACGGGTGTGAATTTAGGCGATTTTGGAAAAGGTTTTAATGGCAACAAAAAGACAGAAGAAACATTTTTGGATTTAGCCAAAGCTATTGACCAACAAGGACTTATTCCTCGTGTTCGAATTTCTTCTATAGAACCCAATTTGCTGACGAATGAAATTATAGAATTTGTAGCGCAATCAAAGTGCTTTATGCCCCATTTCCATATTCCACTACAAAGCGGTAGTAATGAAATTTTAGGTAAAATGCGTCGACGTTATGCCCGGGAGCTATATGCCGATCGTGTGGCCACTATTAAAAAACTGATACCAGATTGTTGCCTAGGTGTTGATGTAATTGTTGGCTTTCCGGGTGAAACTGACGAACTTTTTGAAGAATCCTATAATTTTTTGCATGATCTAGCGGTTTCCTATTTTCATGTATTTACCTACAGTGAAAGAGAAAATACATTGGCCGATACAATGAAACCGATTGTGCCCAATAATAAAAGACATGAGCGAAACCAGCGCCTGCGAATGCTTTCTGAGAAAAAAATGCTACATTTTACGGAGCAGTTCATAGGTTCTAAAAGGCCCATTCTATTTGAACAACGAAATAAAGCCGGACAAATGGAAGGATATAGCGATAATTATATAAAACAGCATCGTCCGTTTGATGCCGAGAAAGTAAATAAAATTATCACAGAAGAGATTCACTAAAATATTTGGTGAAAAAAAGAATGATTCTATATTTGCACTCTTCTTTTGAGGGAGCTTAGCTCAGTTGGTTCAGAGCACCACGTTTACACCGTGGGGGTCACAGGTTCGAATCCTGTAGCTCCCACTCTCAAAAAATAAAAAGTCGTTCCGAATTATTTCAGGACGGCTTTTTGATTAAATTGCAATAGCAAAAGCGGGTCATTAGCTCAGTTGGTTTAGAGCGCTGCCTTGACAGGGCAGAGGTCACTGGTTCGAATCCAGTATGACCCACTTCAATTGACCCCGCTATGAAAAAAATATTATTATTCTTAAGTTCTTGCTTACTCGCATTTTTCGCTCAAGCGCAAATCGATACTACGCTGGGTGTCAATGCTCCCAAAAAAGTATCTAAAAACTATAAAATATTAGCCCATTATTTATGCGATAGCTTGGTAACCGATTATCAAAAGGCGAATGCCATTTATAACTGGGTGACTAACAATATTGAATATGACGTAAAATCAATTCATCGTTCCAAATTGCGTACCGATAAACCCAATGCCGTATTACGACGAGGAAAAACAATTTGTGGTGGCTATGCTGATTTAATAACGGCCATGAACCAAGAGGTTGGCATTCCTGCGCAAACCATCATCGGATATTACAAAGATTGGAAATTTGATGAAGGTGATAAATTTTTTATCCCAAATCATGCTTGGAATGCAATTCAGCTTAATAATAAATGGCATTATATAGACGCTACGGCTGGTGCTGGTTTTACATCACTACAACCCAACTGGTTTCAACGTTTAATGGCATCCGTCAATAAAAAGAAACTGTATACGGCCAAAAAACCATCCTTTATTAAACAGTATGACCCTGAACCTTTTTTACCCAATATTGAGTCGTTCCGAATGCGTCATTTATCAGCTGATCCTTTGTGGCAACTAACAGACAGCAGTATGCCATTATCTATTTTCGAGACCAATGAAGATAAAATTGCAGCCTTTAATTTAAATCACAGTAAACCACAACAGTTTTCAGTCGAGTTAAGCCGTATTAATCGATTGGATTGGGATGAGCAAGTTTTGGAATCAGCAAATAGAACCTATCAATTTAATCCGCGCTACACCACTATGATGGCCCGCAAGAAATATGTAGAGGCTATTTATAAAGTCAGCGCCTCATTACAACGAATAAATAAAAACAAAGGCAGACTCCTTTTAAACGAAGCAAAAAAAGAGCTAGATGAAACAAAAGATATTCAATTAAAACAGCGGAAAACGATTGCCGACGAAATTTTATTATTGAAGCAAAAAAACAAAGCCAAAACCGCTTCTTTTAAAAAGTACAAGCTAGAATTGGATAAGGACAATAAAACGAAACGCAGTACTTGGAGAACAAAAATCAAACGAGCAGAAGCTCAAATAGCACAATGGTCAAGCCGACAAGCCAAACTGAAGAAAAAACCATTGCCTAATTCGGTACAAACTATAGAATTAATTCCTACCATGCGCAATTCTCTGTCAACGTCTGATGCAGGTCTGCAACGAATAGCTGATTCTGTTATGGTGCGAAATACTAGAATAAAGAATAGAAGAAAAGCAATTCAACTGAGAGAAGAAACTATTGAAACTCTGGAGAAGAAACAAAAAACACAATTGAATAAATTAGCCACGTATTATAACGCCACCGATTCGTTTTTGTACTTAGAAACTAAAGCTCGCTATGAAATGCATGATGATTATGACAAAGAGGTAAGGGTTCCGCAGGCAAGAGTAAGAGATTTAAGATTAAATGAATTGAATAGTACGTTTGACAGTTTCATTTCAGATTATGATAGTCTAAAATCCATCATGAAGAAAAACATTGATGGTTTAAAGCGTCAGGAACAAGACTATAAAAAGAACTTTAAAGAGTTGGAACAATACAAACGAAAAAACGAAGAAAACAGAGTCGTTCTAAAATATTACAATCAACAAATAAACGAAGCTCAAGATCTGAGAAAAAAACAAATTACCACTATTGCAACGTATAAAAATAAGCTGGATAAACACATCGAATTATTCTCTGCGCTACGCGACGCGCACAACCGTGAACTAGAATTCACAAAATATATGAATCTAGCAGAAAATAAACGAAACGAATTAGAAGGCAAAAAAATAAAGAAAGACAGCGACTGGCTTAAAGCTGCTAATAAGAAAACAAAACAATTACTAACTGAAACTAAAAAGGAAGCTGATAAACTTTTTAAACTTCGCTATAGCGACAAAAGCAAAAAATGGGAGAAAGCGTTGAAAAAACTAGAAGAAAGAGCGAAGGTAGATGAGTAAATTAAACACGCTCTTTTACATCGAAAGCATCGCGCAAACCATTTCCTAGTAAGTTAAACGAAAGAACAATAATCATAATAGCAATACCTGGCACTATGGCCAGCATAGGCCGATTCGTAATAATAAAATTGTAATTCTCTTTAATCATTAACCCCCAGCTAGCTGTGGGCGGTTGTACACCAATGCCAAGAAAACTGAGCCCTGCTTCAATCAGAATAGCCGTTGCAAAATTACTGGCGGCCAAAACAATAGTAGGTCCTATAACATTAGGCAAAATGTGTTTCAGAATAATTCTTGCATGAGAGAAACCCATAGTTTTTGCAGCTTGCACATAATCTAATTCTTTGAGTGCCATTACTTGCCCCCTAATTAAACGAGCGGTTCCGACCCACATTGTCAGACCAACGGCAATAAAAATTTGCCAAAATCCTTTTCCTAAAATAAACGTAATCGCAAAAACCAGTAATAAGGTTGGAATACTCCAAACTACGTTAATCAACCAAACAATTACAGCATCCACTTTACCTCCAAAATAACCAGCACAAGCGCCCAACAAAAGTCCAATACTAATTGATAAAATGACAGCAATAAATCCAACAGCCAGACTCACCCTGGTTCCCAATAATAATCGAGACCAAACATCTCGACCATACCGATCTGTTCCCAGCCAATATTTCTTTTCTATGACCAGCGGTTCGTTTCCATTCTTCAAGACTAACTTTTCAAAAGAAATTATTTTTTTCTCACTAAAATCATCATCAATAAAGCTGTCATAACTTACCTTCTTATTTCGAACATTATAATCTAATATAGGGAGGTGCGTTGGTGCATTCTCGTCACCGAGAAAAAACGTAGAAATGAATGACTGTTTTTTTTGGCTACCATTCTTTTCAACCAAAAACTTAGCTCGATAGCCTGGCTGCTTGGTTGCCAACTCTAACATAACTCGATTCGCATCGGGATAATTATCATTGGCCAAGGGATAAGCAAAAATAGCGGCTAGTATAAAAAGGACAATAACAAATAAAGAGAGCATCGCCATGCGTTTTTTACGCAACCGGTGCCATACACGTTTCATTTCCGAAACGCTTGTATCGTTTATTTTACTTTTCGTTGTTTCCAAGTATAGGTATTAAACATTCCTAAAAAACCGACAAAGGTCATGTAGAATATATGTATGGGTTGCAAGATAAATAAAAACGGTAACCTTTTCTTTCGATTAAAGAACTGAGCCACATCACCACAGAAAAAATATTCCGCAACGCCTTTGATAATGAGCAACAAAATGACAAATAATAAATTATTAGATGCCCAAAATAACGAAACCCAAGATGCGATAATCGCAACATTCATCAACCAAGAGAGCAATAAAACTAGTTTGATTTTCGTATCCGATAAGGACTTATTTTTTCCTGCCCAACGGATTCTCTGTTGAACAAAGTCTCCCATAGATGTCATTGCATTTGTGTGAACAATGGCATCTGCATTTTTAAGATAAGCAATTTCTTCTGGAAAATTGGAAGCAAATTTATGCATCAGCATCATATCATCGCCACTGGCTAAATGATCTATCCCACTATATCCCTTCACTTCATTAAAAGCTTGTTTGGTATAAATAAAATTAGCCCCATTACACATAGCACCTTTTTTACTCGATAGCACAGCCGCAGTTATTCCTTGCATAGCAATAAAATCTAGTTCTTGAAAAATATTGAGTAATGATTGTTTTTCAAAAAACATAACGGGTCCCGCCATTGCTTTATATTGATTGTTTTCAAATTCTTGAGCAATCGCTTGTAACCAATTTTTGCCTACTTTGCAATCAGCATCGGTTGTAACAATCAGCTTTCCTTTACTAACACCAATTGCTTCTGTAATTGCCTTTTTTTTAAATGAATTTGAAAAAGAATCGTCCACCCACTCTTGTAAATGAAAATAACGAACCCGATCATATAATTTTATGATACTCGCCGTTTTATCAGTACTAAAGTCATCTATTACAATAATTTCAAACAGTTTCTCAGGATAATTTTGTTCAAGAATAGAATCTAATAATCTTCCAATATTATCTTCTTCGTTTCGTGCTGGTATAATTATACTAATTTTCGTTTTGGGTTTAAAACTCTTTTCAAGACTTTTTTCTTCCGTCACATCCCACTGGATTTTATAATAGAATAGCAAAATACTGTATGCAAAAAGAAAAAATCCAGCTGTGTAAATAATTGTCATTATGTAATTTCGTTAGCAACTAAAATAAATAACTCATCTTTCAGTAGATTATGATCTGCATCTAATAAAACATGAGATGCAGTTGGAAAATATTTTTCACATCGTTCTTGCAAAGCGATTGGAATTACTGGATCATTTTTTCCAAAATAGGTTGTCATAGCGATTTTATTTTCCTCAATTATATTATTCACTTCGTTGAGATTGGGTCTTAAATAACGCATATTCATCCAAGCGTTATAAACGTTTTTTCTTCGTTTATCATCACGCATATTCCACTTGCTAAATGCATACATTGATTTGTTCACAATGCCAATGGAATTTAAAAATTTCAATACTTTCATATAGATAGGACCATTTTCTACGAAATACTTGAATAACCATCGCCCCCATGGTGTGCTAATAGCTACCCGGTTCCAAAAGTTAAATTTTATTCCATCCGGAGCCGCAATAATAATTCGTTTCAACTGATTTTTAAAAAATAGTGGCATGTACAAATTCAAACGACTACCCATACTATATGAAACGGTTTGAAACGTTGAAATACCCAACCTGCTGAAACATTCTGATAAATATTTTTTTAAATCCTCCGGATGAATATCCCTACTGTAATCCTGCATGGGATTATCTATTACCAAAATATTATGTGTCGACTTTATTTTATCATAAAGTGCTTCAAAAACAGTTGCGGACTGTCCATACCCATAAAAAGCTACTAACCACAACTTTTGATTGCCACCATAAATAGAATGAGAAAACACTTCGGTAAAGATGCGTAGAAATTATTTCACACGCGTTACCTTAATCAAATTTGTAGGTAATTGTTCTGCTACTGGCGTACTTCCTGTGCTAACAACTACATCACCTTCTTTGACGATGCCTCTTTCCTTCAATGCATTTATCTGATCTAGAATAATATCATCCAGGTCCTTTGCTTGCTCAAAAAAGATGGCTCGAACCCCCCAGCTCAAACTTAATTGATGCACTAAACTTTTGGTTTTAGTGAAAACAAAAAGTGGCGCTTTGGGTCTAAAGCTACTCAACATAAAACCTGTATACCCACTTTGTGTATTTCCAATAAGCGCATCGGCCTTAACATCAACAGACATTTTCGAAGCTCGGTAACAAACCGCATCGGAAAGGAATGAAGGTGAATGTTCTTGAGGTGTTAGATCTTCACGATGATATAAGCTTTCTTCTTTTTCTACTTCGTCGATAATATTGGCCATTGTTCGAATCACTTTCTCAGGATGTTTACCGACTGCAGTTTCTCCGCTAAGCATCACAGCATCGGCGCCATCTAATACAGCATTGGCAACATCAGTTATTTCACTTCGATTGGGCTTGGTACGTTCTATCATACTCTCCATCATTTGTGTGGCAATTATGACAGGCTTGGCTCTATGGATACACATGCGAACAATCTTCTTCTGAATCAAGGGCACCTGAGCAATCGGTAGTTCTACACCTAAATCTCCTCTAGCAATCATGATTCCGTCACTTTCAACAATGACATCGCGAATACAATCTAATACTTCTGGCTTCTCAATTTTAGCTATTACCTTGGCCTCACTGCCATGTTCTCGCAACATTTTTCTCAATTTACAAACGTCATCTGCATGACGAACAAAAGAAAGTGCAACCCAATCTAGACGCTGTTCTGCTGCAAATACAACATCTTCCTTATCCTTGTCGGTAATAGCAGGTATGGAAATTTTTGTTTCGGGCAAGTTCATCCCTTTTCTAGAACTTAAAACACCACCTTGCAATACTTCCATGGTAACCGTGCGGTTTTCATTAAGTGCTTTTACTTTCATTTCGATCTTACCATCATCAAAGAAAATGGTTTCTCCAACTTCTACATCATCATAAAAAGAAGGATAAGAAACATATACTTTTTCTTTTGTACCAATAACATCTTCATTCGTTAGAATAATTTCATCACCCGCAGTTAGCTCTACACCATTTCCTTCAATTTGACCAACTCGCAGTTTAGGACCCTGCAAGTCTCCTAAAGTGGCAATTTTAAAAGGAAAATTTTCATTGATTTTATTAATATGATTAATAACCTCTTCGTGATCCCGATGTGTTCCATGCGAAAAGTTTAATCGAAACACATCAACACCTTCTTCTGCTAATTGTAAAAGCTTGTCATAGGAATTACAAGCCGGACCTACGGTTGCAATTATTTTAGTTTTTTGAAATATTCTTACCATGTGTATTTCGTAAAAATAAGAAAGCTCGGCGGAAGCCGAGCTTTCTACAAGATTAAATAATTATCAATTTATTTAGCCGTCACAACACAAGCAATTCTTCTGTTTTGTGCGCGTCCAGCATCAGTACTGTTATCACCTATTGGGTGCTCAATACCATAACCTTCGAATGGCTTTTCATCAAAAGAAGCTGCCGTTGCACCTTGATTGATAATAGCATTGTAAACAGACTCTGCCCTTTTGTTAGATAAGGTCATATTCGCGTCAGCATTACCCGTATTATCGGTATAACCTCCAATCTTAATTTTTACATTAGGGAATGAATTTAAAATAGTTGCCGCATTTTTAATTTGATTCATTGCACTTGCCTTTAGGGTAGCACTACCAGTTTCAAATTGACAATCTTCAAAATTGAACCAATTTTCTGCTTTTGTTTTATCAGCAACAGCATCAGGGTCTTTGGCAAAATTATATAGCTTATCAATAACTGAACCTTTAGTTGTAGCAACTTCAGTTCCGTCTTCCATTTTTAAAGAAACCGCTTCTCCTTTAGTTACAACCCAATTTCCGTCAACTAGTTCACCAGCCGCGGCCGCAACACTTCCTGCTGCATCGCCTACACCATCAGCTACAGCGCCAGCTGCATCACCAACACCGTCGGCTACATCACCTACTGCACTAGAAGCAGAAGTAGTAACATCATTAGCCATATCCGTAGCTGCATTATTACAACCCGCTTTTCCTAATACCCAGAAAAGACCGACTGCCAAAGCTGCTAATAATAACAATGGCCATAACCATTTCATACCTTTTTTGGCACCATCTACAGCACCACCAGCTAAATCGCCAGCACCACTTACTACAGAACCGGCAGCGCCAGTTACAGCACCTGCAGCGCCTTTAACAGCACCACCAGCAGCACCAACTGCTTTACCAGCTCCGTCAACCACAGCTCCCGCTGCTTTACCTGCACCATCTACGGCTGCACCGGCAGCACCAGTTACCGCACCAGCGGCACCTTTAACAGCATTTCCTGCTCCGTCTACTACTTTACCAGCAGTTCCGGTAACAGCACCCGTTACATTTCCAACGATATCTTTTACTGCTTGCCATGGACCTGGTTTTACGCCTATCGCATCCATAACGCCTTCTGGAGCAGCTGCCATAATAGCATCCTTTTCTCCACCAATCATATTTAAGATACTTCCGAATCCTAAACCATCTTTCATCATTTTTTTACCAAAATAAGATGCGGCCAACGAACCAACCATTCCAAGAATTGACTTAGAACTTCCGCCGTTTTTCAAACCACCTAAGTTGGTTAATATATTTACAATTCCACTCGCTTTGTCTCCAAAAATTCCACCGATTAATGAATCCATTATTCCGCCACCAGCATTATTGCCACCGCCTGAAAGACCGCCAAGGATATCGCCCATAAGGTTATCATTACCTGCTGCTTGACCAAATAGGCCTGCTAAGTCACCATGATTTTTTTCATTGGAGCCCATAAGACCACCCAATACGGAAGGAATAGCTCCTTGCATTACTTTTGAAATAGCACCGCCGTCTTCTCCGAGAGCTCCAGCTGCTTTTGATACGAGTTCGTCTGTTACCAGACCTTTTAAAGAATCTAAAATGTTCATAATAGTTAAGTGTTTTTTTAATTAAGAATGTTGCGAATTTACAAAATAGAAAAAACTATTTGATTATCATAAGGTTAAGGGCATTTATTTAACAATACACTTACCTTTGCTAGGTGATTACTATTGGCGAAATAAAATTACCTGAGTTCCCTTTATTGCTAGCTCCTATGGAAGATGTAAGCGATCCTCCTTTTCGTGCATTATGCAAAGAATTTGGAGCGGACGTTGTTTATACTGAATTTATTAGCTCGGAAGGATTGATTAGAGATGCTATAAAAAGCTGTCAGAAATTAGATATTTTCCCTGAAGAGCGCCCAGTTGGTATTCAAATTTTTGGCGGAGATGAGGAAGCCATGACCTTAAGTGCCAAAATATGTGAGGCCACCGGACCTGATTTAGTAGATATTAATTTTGGTTGCCCCGTGAAAAAAGTCGTTTGTAAAGGTGCAGGGGCGGGAATATTGAAAGACATTCCTAAAATGATTTCATTGACCAAAGCTATCGTAGATTCAGTGAATATTCCGGTAACGGTAAAAACAAGATTAGGCTGGGACAGCTCTTCATTAAATATTGAAGAAGTTGCCGAACGCTTGCAGGACGTTGGAATTAAAGCGCTTTCTATTCATGGACGAACTAGAGTTCAGATGTACAAAGGAGAAGCTGATTGGACTTTGATTGGAAAGATTAAGAACAATCCTCGAATTAAAATCCCCATTTTTGGAAATGGTGATATTGACTCTCCAGAGAAAGCAGTTGAATATAAAAACAGATATGGTGTAGACGGCGTGATGATTGGGCGAGCAACAATAGGCAATCCATGGTTTTTTAGGGAAGTAAAACATTTCATAAAAACGGGCGAGCATTTACCCAAACCCGACATCGAAGAACGCGTGCGAATTTGTAAAAAACATCTGGACACTTCTATTGAGTGGAAAGGTGAAAAATTGGGTATTGTTGAAATGCGACGACATTATGCTAATTATCTGAAAGGATTATCTCATGCCAAACTATTTAGAAACCGATTAGTAGACACGTTGGAAGTGCAGGAAATATATAAAATATTTGACGAGGTGATTGATTACTACCAAGGCGAAATGTCCAATTTGCAGGTATAACTGTCAAGTTTAACTATTTATATCCCAATAAGATTCAGGAGATTTTATGAAAGCTTTGCGGTTGACATCTCAATGTAGATTACCTTCGCGCCCTAATTCGTTACGCCGATGCGTAACAAAAAATATAAGTTATGAGTAAAGTAAAAAGCGGAGACAAAATCAAAGTACATTATAAAGGCACCTTAACCAAGGAGGGTGAAGTGTTTGATAGTTCCGAAGGGCGTGACCCGTTAGAGTTTACTGTTGGAAGCGGGATGGTTATACCTGGTTTTGACAATGGTGTGTTGGATATGGAAGTTGGTGAAAAGAAAACAGTGAACATTCCATGTGCAGAGGCGTATGGTGAGAAGAATGAACAAAACATAGTACCGGTAGATCGCGCGCAATTGCCTCCTGAAATGAAAGAAGTAGAAGTTGGCATGATGTTACAAATGGTTACGCCTGAGGGACAACCCATCCCGGTTACTATTGTAGAAGTTGCTGAAGAAAAAATTAAAGTAGATGCAAATCATCAGTTAGCTGGTAAGGATTTGACATTTGATCTTGAATTAGTTTCTATCAACTAAGGAATTGCCAATAAGTATTAGAAAATCCGTAAAGTTTTTGACTTGACGGATTTTTTATACCCTACTAAACCGATTCCCATTTTTGATATTTGGAATTTGATATTTTGGGATTTATCAAAGTATCTTTATTTCTTTTTTTAAACCTGCGTCGCCACGCCTTGCGTGGAGGAGCAGGTTTTTTCATTTTTTTACCATTCCCTTATTCCTATTTTAACTGAAGCAGTCTTTTTTCAAGAAGTACGAATAATACTTTCACACAGTGAAAAAACTTTTCAAGCGATTCGTTCTGACCCTATTCGTTCTTTTTTGTATAGGTTTTTTAATCCCTCAAAACTTACAAATGCCTGTTCAAGGTGCCAGCAGTATGGATTATAATAAAAAATCTTTTTGGTTTTATCCATGGGGCAAATCCGGAACACACAAAGGCATAGATATTTTTGCCCACAAAGGAACGGCCCTGCATTCTTCTACAAATGGTCTGGTGTTAAAAACGGGACAAAATAAAATGGGTGGCAACTTCATTTTAATCCTAGGTCCTAAATGGCGAATGCATTACTACGCTCATTTGAAATCAATAAATACAAAAGCCTATTCCTTGGTATCCAAAAACACTAAAATTGGCGAAGTAGGCAATAGCGGAAATGCTAAAGGCAAAGCGCCCCACTTGCATTATACAATAGCCACCTTAATACCGTATCCCTGGCGGATAGATCAATCAGTTCAAGGATATAGAAAAATGTTTTATTTGAATCCAATTGACTATTTATAAAAATCCTCATAAGGAGAAACAGCAGGATTTTTCTTCAAAGCTTCATAAACGCTATCAGCCTCTTGAAAATATCCTCGCTCATCTAATTCATCAATAACCGTCTTATCTCGTTTTAATTCTTGTACAGAAACTTTAAGATTGCTATCAACACTTATTTGCAATGCAATATTCATAAACTCTTTTTCTTGCTTTTGATATTGCCTAGATGCCTTAGTATTCAACACCCAATAAATGCCACTCGCACTATTGAGAATATGAAAAAGTCTACTGAATTCTTGTTGTATTGGCATGTAGTCTTGTGAATTTCCTTTAATTTCCAAGTCATAAATTTTATTCCTCTTTTTAAAAGTTACATTCAAATCTAGTTGTCCTTGACTATTCAAATAAACAGTGGGAATCAATATATTTTTGTTTATTGAATCATTAAAAAATCGTTCCATCTTACGGCACGTACTCGTATCATACCAATTACTTTTTAATTGAATAAACTGAGGACCATACGTCCCATCTTTCCTTTTCAAAGCTGGAGGAGCATAACGTACATTTGGTATAATTTGATTATACACTTCCCTTGTTCTTAAAATTACAGAATCTCGCCATCGATTGGGATAATCATTAAAACGATTATGAAAAGAATCTTTTAATTTTTCTACCGCTCGAAAGGCTAATGACCTATTAGCATCTTTATTATCATGAATGCGTACATCTAGCAATGAATCAATCATTGCCACAATTTGCAATGAATCTTTTAGCTCATTAGTTGTTTTTTCTGTTTCACTGGGGTCACAACCTAAAGCAACACAAATTGATAAAAAAATAATTGTGACTATAGAACCTTTACGTTTCATCTTATAAAACCTTAAATCTAAAAATGGCCTTCAATGAACCGACATTAGGTCTATTCCAAAGTCTGAATGAAGAAACAAAAAACGACGCACCCGATTTTAAATTGGACCGTTTCATAATTTGACTAACCGTCAAACTTGGATTCAATACATCATTTCCGCACACATAGCTGGTTGTGCCAAAATAAAATGGCACTATAACTGATGAGCCTTTTTCATCTTTTATAATCCTGATTCCTTCAGCCTTATAATAAATAGTAGTATCCAAGACTCCATTTCGTTTGAACTGAAATTTGAAAACTTCATTTTCAATCTCTTTTTGCGTGACGTAAAATAAATTAGGTTTTAATGAGTCTCGTTTTATAGTAGACGGGAAGAGCTCAATTTCATAAACAGGAAAATTTTCATAATCTCTGCTAAATTCTAAAACATGTTTCGAACTGTCTCTTAGCCCATTTTTATCTTTCGCAATTATTGAAAGCGCTATTTTGCCTTTAAATATTTCACGGTTAAAAAAATAATTAAAAGAATGGCTTTTTAAATCTTTAATTTCTCCAATACTAGGTTTCACGTCGATTAGCTCATATCCTGAAGAAATAGTAAAAAGATTATCATCCAAACAATATACTTTGTTTTGACTATTCATGGCGCGCGATGATTGGCTTAAAACCAATTGTCCCCAAACAATATTTGATGAAACAAGAAAACAGAAAAAGCATATAAATAATTTATTCAGCATACCTAGAATTAATTAAAATAACGATGAAAAGCATATTATTATTGTTTCCAAAAACACAGCCCTTCAAATTTATCCTATTCTATTTCTACATTGTCTCCTCCTCTAATTCTTCCTTTATCATCCTTTACTAACTTACAACAAGCATTCTTCACATCATGCTCAAAGAAAAGCCACCATTCATTTTCAAATGCTTCTGGTAGAATTTCCTCTTTCTCATTTAAAGTTTCTAATGGTTGCATGTCATATGCCATTACCCATGGCATGGAAATATGACTTTTGGCAGGTATTAAATCAGCACAAAATAAAATAGTCTGTCCGTTGTAATTTATTATAGGTAACATCATGGCTTCTGTGTGACCATGAACAAATTTTACTTTGATATTTTCAGAAAATTGAATATTCTGATTTTCTTCTACAAATTTTAATTGACCGCTTTCTTCTATCGGTAAAATATTTTCTTTAAGAAACGAAGCTCTCTCTCTATCATTAGGTCGGGTGGCCGTTTTCCAATGACTTTCACAACTCCAATACATTGCATTTGAGAATTGAACTTTTAATTCTGCATCATCTTTAATTACCGCACCACCGCAATGATCAAAGTGCAAATGAGTCAGAAAAACATCGGTTATATCCTCGGGACCAAAACCTTTTTCACCCAATGATTCTAATAACTTTTTTCCCGAAGGGTAGTAATATCCAAAGAACTTTTCACTTTGCTTATCGCCCATACCAGTGTCAATAAGGATTTTGCGATTCCCATCTTCTATCAATAACGAACGCATGGTCCAGGTCACCATATTATTCTCATCAGCTGGATTTTGTTTGTGCCACATACTCTTGGGTATCACTCCGTGCATGGCGCCACCATCTAATTTAAATTGTCCAGCATCTATTATGTGTAATTTCATATATTAATTTTGATTCAAGGAAATTTTATTGATTTGTAGAAGTTTTTTCTTTCTTTATCAAAGTTAGTAAAATCAAACAGCCAATAATAAAGTATATCATTAAAGCTAAAGTCGATTGGCGCATGCCACCAAGCAATTGGCTTACCATTCCAAAGGTTAAGGTTCCAATGACAATCCCTATTTTTTCGCAAACATCATAAAAACTAAAATAAGAGGCCGTGTCTTTTGTTTCGGGTAACATTTTAGAATACGTGGAACGCGACAAACTCTGTATTCCACCCATTACAAAACCAACCACGGTTGCTAATACATAAAACTCAGTAGCTGATTGAACTAAATAAGCGCCCAAACAGATCCCAATCCAAATAAAAATTAAAATCAACAGTGCTTTAATATTTCCCAACACTTTTGAAACTTTAGCAAACAACCAAGCACCCAGAATGGCTACTAATTGAATAATGAGAATGGTAACGATTAATTGTTCAGATTTTAGTTTTAATGTATCGGTGCCAAAATAAGTCGCCATATACATTACCGTTTGCACACCCATATTATAAAAGAAAAACGAAAGTAAAAATCTTTTTAATCGAGGCTGAAAAAGCAATTGTTTCCATACTTTATTTAGCTCCCGAAATCCATCCCAAATATTTATCGCTACCTTGCTTTTTACAACAGGTGGCAACCCTCTAAATGTAATTTGAGCAAAACCAAACCACCATAATCCTACCGCAACAAATGACCAACGCATAGGTTCTAAACTCGGTTGATATTTCATTACAAACACTAAACAAATAAGCAATAGAATTACACTACCAATGTATCCCATGGCAAAACCACGTGCACTGACACTATCCTGTTTGTCTTTGCTGGCAATTTCAGGTAAATAGGCATTATAAAATACGAGGCTCCCGCAAAAACCGATAGAAGCTAAAATAGACATCCCTAGTCCATAATAAATACCCGTATCCTTATTAAAAAAAAACAAACCTAAACATCCCAATGAGCCCAAATAACAGAAAAAACGCAAGAAGTTTTTTTTATTACCGCGACTATCTGCTATGCCTGATAAAAGCGGTGAAAGAAACGCAATTATTAAAAACGAAAACGAAATAGAATAGGCTGCTATATCGCCTCGTTTAAAAACCTTTCCGAAAACACAAACGGTATCACCAATCACCTGGGAATAATAGATAGGAAAAATAGCGGAGGTTATGACTAACGAGTAAACACTATTGGCCCAATCATAAAAGGTCCAAGCTCGTATTTGTTTTTTATCATTCATTATTCGTACTCGGATAAAAGTACTCTTTTATTCGAACTTACGTATTCTTTTGGTTCATTGGAAGCTATTAAAACAAGTCTGTTCTTGCAATATGATTCAAGCAGATTATTATATAAGGACACTCCTTTTTCATCTAGATTAGAACATGGTTCGTCTAAAAGCAAAAGCGGTGTGTTGGCAAAAAATGCTTGTGCTAAACTGACTCGCTGTTTCATACCGCTACTAAAGTTTTCGATGAGTTCATGCTCTTTGCCCTGCAAACCTATCAAATGAATCATTTCCGGAATAGGAATTAGCTTTTGTTTAAAGGAAAAATGAAATTCTAAAAACTCCTGTAGTTTCATTTCTTCAACTAGTTCTATATAGGGTGCAGACAATGAAACATAGTCTGCTATATTTTCGACACTTTCATCAGAAATCGTAAAAGATACGCTCCCTTCTTCAGGCGATAAAAAGCCACTACAAATTTTAAGCAACGTTGATTTTCCGCTTCCGTTATCTCCTATAAACACAACTTGATCACCTGAGGAAAAAGTATCTGAGATTCCGCGAAATATCCAGCGATCATTAAAATGTATGCCAATATTATCTAACGAGATTTGCATCTATTCTTCCTCTTTGCGAGGCACAAGTTGCGCCATTAAATCCGCTTCACTCACTAATTGATTTCCAACATAAGCAGACCCACGCATTTCGCAAATGCCTCTTCGAATAGGTCCTTTTAATTCCAATTTCATAATCAGAGTATCTCCTGGAACTACCATGCGCTTGAACTTCGCATTATCAATTTTTAGAAAATACGTATCGAATTTCTTTTCGGGACCACCTTGCGAATTCAAAGCCATTACGCCACCGCATTGTGCCATAGCCTCTAACTGAAGTACGCCCGGGAAAATGGGATTATCAGGAAAATGCCCGGTAAACTCTGGCTCATTGAAAGTTATGTTTTTCACACCTACAATATGCTCATCACTTAGTTCAATGATTTTATCAACTAGTAAAAAAGGATAACGATGTGGCAATAGTTTGGAAATATAATTCACATCATAAATTGCTGGCTTGGTTGGGTCATAAGTCGGCACGCCCAACATTTTTTTATTCTTTCGAATGTAAGCTTTTAGTTTTTTTGCAAACATCACATTGGTCTTATGACCTGGACGGTATGCAAAAATATTCATCTTCAAGGGATAACCCGCCAACGAAATATCACCCAAGACATCTAGTAATTTGTGACGGGCTGGCTCATTCGGAAAATGTAGTTTTATGTTATTTACAATTCCTGTATCCTCTACTTTAATATCTTTTTTATTGAACAATTTTGAGAGACGTTCTAACTCACCATCTTCCAACGGACGGTCTACGACAACTATCGCATTATCCAAATCACCTCCTTTGATTAAGCCATTCGCTTGCAATGCTTCTAGCTCATGCAAAAAACAAAATGTTCTGCACGGCGCAATATCTTTTTTAAAGTCCTTTATATTTTTTAAGGTAGCATTTTGGGTTCCCAAAACATTACTATTAAAGTCTATCATAGTGGTAATGCGCAAATCTGCAGACGGCGTAGCAATAATTTCTACATCTTTTTCGTCATCAACTATTTCAATATTTTCTTCGATCGAAATGTAAACACGTTTTGCATCTAGCTCTTCTAATCCTACTTTTTCTATGGCATCAATAAACTGAAATGCGCTACCATCTAATATAGGAACTTCATTGCCATCTAATTCTACAACGGCATTATCAATTCCTAATCCATAAAAACTAGCCAGCAAATGTTCGATAGTCGATGCTCTAGCTCCGTTGTGTTCGATTGTAGTACCACGAGATGTATCGGTCACGTAGCTAACATCCGCCTTAACCTCTGGCATACCGTCAAGATCTACGCGTCTAAACCTAATGCCCGCACCTGCTGGCGCTGGCTTCAATGTCATGTTTACATGTTCACCGGTATGCAACCCAACGCCACTGAGGGTAACGTCTCCTTTAAGTGTATGCTGATTTTCTTGATACATTCTTTTCGTTTCAGTCGTGAATTTAAGCTTGATTCTTTAATTCATCCAATTTCTTCTGTAAAGCTTCTATTTTTTTTGCCATATCGGGCAACTTTCTAAAAAGTACTTGACTTTTTAAGGTGTTTCTATATTCATTCGCTGGTGTTCCGCTGATGCTTGTATTGGCCTCCGAAACAGTTTTCCCTACTCCACTCTGCGCCTGAATTTTTACCCCTGCCGCCGTAGAAATATGGCCGACTAATCCTGCTTGACCGCCAATCATATTGTTCTTTCCAATTTTGGTACTTCCGCTGATTCCAGCTTGTGCAGCCACAACCGTGTTTTCTCCAATGACCACATTATGAGCTATTTGAACTAAATTATCAATCTTTGCACCATTTTTAATCCGTGTACTTCCCATAGTCGCTCGGTCTAATGTACAGTTCGCTCCTACCTCAACATTATTTTCAAGTACTACATTACCTAATTGTGGTATCTTCTCAAAAGAACCATCGGCTTGAGGTGCAAATCCAAATCCATCAGAACCCATTACGGTTCCAGAATGAATGATACAATTTTCACCAATTTCACAACGGTAATAAATATTGACATTAGAATAAACTACAGAATTAGCGCCTAACTTGGCATGTTGACCTAAATAAGAATTTGGATAAACTTGTGCGCCATCTCCAATTCGGGCATGTTCATCAACGACCACAAAATCTCCTACGTACACGTTTTTTCCAATTTTGGCCGTTTCTGCGATAGAAGCTTTTTCACTTATTCCTGACTTTACGACTTTCGTCATTTGTTCGTAGGTTTTCAGTAGCGTAGTAAAAGCAGTATAAGGATCTGAAACTCGAATCAGCGTGGGGTGCACAGCTTCTTTCAGTTTTAAATCTTCTGAAACAATGACAATACTTGCCTTGGTTTCATACAGGTGCTGTTCATATTTGGGATTGGCCAAAAAACACAAAGCACCTTCTTTTCCTTCTTCAATCTTAGCTAAATCATGTATTACAGCATTTTCATCACCTTCAATTTTTCCTTGAATAACGGCTGCTACTTGGGTGGCACTAAACTTCATTTATTTCTATTCTATTGGGCGTAACAAATGTAATATTTTTTTACCTGCTCGGTAATAGAAGAATTGATTAATGGATGTTCCACTTGAGAAATATCAATCAACTCACCATTTTTCTTTTTAATCTTAATGCTTTCAGTCTGTTGCGAGTAAAGCATATTGCTGGTCTCATCTTGTCTAAAATAATAGGTTAAGACTTCATTGGATAAATCAAAATCCTCTTGCACCTTTTTTCTCATTGCTTCAATATCCAGATCATCACTGGGGTTATAATATTTCACTTTAAATAATTTCCTATTCAACAAACGCAATGAAAGTTCTTTTAGCATGCGATCTTCACTCTCAGACCAAACTTTTATGGCAGAAGCAATATCATTGTCATCTAACAAAATAAAAGAATCAATGAAGTTATCAGGCATTTCATTTTCTGTGATATCATTCTTCAAAAAAACCTTGAGTGCTGGTGTAGCAAATAATGAATGACCAGAACGAGTCAACTCTTTAGCTCGTTTTAGAATATTAACCAATAGTAACTCGCTACTTAATACTGTTTTATGCAAATAAACTTGCCAATACATGAGCCGTCGCGCGATTAAGAATTTCTCTACTGAGTGAATTCCTTTTTCTTCAACTACAAGCTCATTCTCATGTACAGCAAACATTTTTATGATTCGATCATAACCAATGACACCCTCACTAACCCCAGTAAAAAAACTATCCCGAGCTAAATAATCTAAACGATCTACATCTAGCTGACTTGATATTAATTGATGAAGAAACTTTTTATGATAACTTCCTTTAAAAACAGCCAAGGCCAAACTTAATTGACCATCAAATTCTTTATTTAAATATTCAATGAGCAATTCGGAAATTGTTTCATGATGAATATTCACCAGGGTATTTTCTAGCGCATGCGAAAATGGACCATGACCAATATCATGCAACAGAATAGCCAATTTAGTGGCCTGTTCTTCTTCGGGCGTAATTTCAACATTTTTGGCGCGTAACTCATCAATGGCCATAGACATTAAATGATAGGCACCTAATGCATGATGCAGCCGAGTATGCACTGCACCAGGATATACTAAATACGCCAATGCCATTTGCTTAATTCTGCGCAAACGCTGAAAAGCAGGATGCGAAAGCACGGCAAAAATTAAATCATCTTCTATGGTAATAAAACCATGAACCGGATCGTTGATTATTTTTCTGATGGGCATTAGTGGTGTTCAATTAAGATTACGTAAATCACAATTTAAACGATGTGTCAAAACATGAAACCCGAAATTCTTGTTAAAACACAATGTTAATCAATAATCACAGTTAAATAAAAGAACAGACTATTAAATTTACAAATAACTATGGCAGTAAAAATTCTTTGGGTAGACGACGAAATTGAAGTTTTAAAAGCACAAATTATTTTCCTTGAAGGAAAAGGATATGAAGTAGAAAAAGTGACCAATGGCTATGATGCGTTGGAGCATATAAAAGAACATTCAGTAGATGTTGTGTTACTTGATGAGAGTATGCCCGGCATGACGGGCCTAGAAACTTTATCGGCTATCCGAGAAGTAAATCAGAACTTACCCGTGGTAATGGTGACCAAAAATGAGGAAGAAAACATCATGGAAGAAGCCATTGGCTCTCAAATTACGGATTACCTTATCAAGCCTGTAAATCCAAATCAAGTATTGCTTTCGCTTAAAAAAATAATAAATACTAAAGACCTAGTGAGCGAACAAACCACTCGAGGCTATATGATGGACCTACGCAATTTGATGATGACCATGCAGAGCAATCCAAATTATGAAGAATGGGTAGAGCTATATAAAAAGTTTGTTTTCTGGGAACTAGAAATTCAAAATAGTGGCAATACAGATATGATGGAAGTCTATCAAACACAGAAAGATGAAGCCAATAATGAATGGTGCAAATTCGTAGAAAAAAATTACCGCGATTGGATTGGTGGTACCGATGACGGACCCATCTTTTCATATCAAATGTTTGATAAATTTATGCGCCCGCATTTGGAAAGTGATAAGCCTGTGTTCTTTTTGTTGATTGACAACCTTCGTTATGACCAATGGAAAATTATAGAAAATACTTTTTCAGAAAGTTTTAGAACTAAGGAAGAAAAAATGCTATGTTCTATATTACCAACTACTACGCAGTATAGCCGAAACGCCATTTTTTCAGGACTAATGCCCGATGATATTAAAAAAGAATTTCCCAATGAATGGAAGGACGATGCTGAGCGCGGCGGTAAAAATTTATATGAAGAAAAATTCTTGAGCTATCAATTGGGTCAGCTAGGATACAGTGGCATGAAACACAGCTACACTAAAGTAACCAATCATGAAAAAGGCGAAGAGCTCGTAAACAATATTCATAATTTATTACAGAACAAACTAAATGTAATTGTTTACAATTTTGTAGACATGCTTAGCCATGCTCGAACAGAATTAGAAGTATTAAAAGAGCTAGCAAATGATGAAGTAAGTTATCGTTCATTGACCAAAAGTTGGTTTGAGCATTCTCCCTTGCATCAAGCCATGAAAAAAATTGCAGATAAGGACATAACGGTTATAGTAACTACAGACCATGGAACTATTCGAGTTAAAAATGCTCATAAAGTAAAAGGTGACAAAGATGCTACTACTAACATTCGATATAAGAATGGTAAAAATTTAGATTATGACACCAAAGAAGTAAGCTATCTAGGGACTCCAGAAGCCTTGCGACTACCGAAGCCTAATTTAAACTCGTCCTATATTTTTGCTAAGTACGATGGTTATCTATGCTACCCTAATAATTATAATCATTATGTGAAGTATTTTAAAAATACGTTCCAACATGGCGGAATTAGCTTAGAAGAAATGCTCATTCCATTTGTGGTTATGGAAAGCAAATAGCTTACTTCTCTCTGTCTCTCATTTTAGTTTTAAGAATAACAACCTTATTGTTCTTATCCCTACCTAAATCTATACGATAATGCCAATCGTATTTTTGAGAAATTCGTTTCTCTATCTTATTATTTACGTTTGAATAATAATTGACAATCTTTACATTTTCTTTTTCAGCCATTTGTTTAGCAAGCTCTTTTAATGTTTTAAAACCAGCTTGATTAAGGACAATGGCATTCCTAAATTTAATAGAAACTACATATCGATTATCTGAAGTTTGAATAACATGAACTTGTTTTTGAGAATCGAACAAATCTCCAATTTGGTTAACAATAGAAGTTCTTATTCTTACTATTTCTTGTTGCTTATTAAGCTCTTGGTCAAAATCTTCTTTATTAAAAACAAAAGGCGCCTTGCGACTTTGATTAAACTCAAATTCTATCTCGGTGTTATCTTTTTGCTCTATCCGAATCCGATAGCCCGTAGTTGTCCAGTTGGGTCCAACTCCATAAAGAGATACTATTTTAAAATTATTCTGATAATCTTTTTTGACAATCTGTCGCACATTCTTTTTTACCTTACTTTTTGAATATCGGTTTTTACGTTGCGCATGTAATTGCGAATTGAAAA
>CAYMFF010000030.1:0-32401 GCA_964389575.1 uncultured Chitinophagaceae bacterium | reverse complement strand
GTTGCCATATTTCCTACCAAATCATTTTGCGCCATAGGACATCCGCCAATACCATTAATCGCGCTATCAAAACGGTAACAGCCATTTGCTAGTGCTGCATCCAATTTTTCCGTCCGTGTTTCGGCAGTAGAATGAAAATGAGCACCGATTTCGATTTTTTTATCAGCAAATTCTTTATTTAACTCCGAAAAAATATATTCAATATTTTTAGGATTTGAGACACCCACTGTATCACTCATAGCAAAAATTGAAATTCCCATTTCAGACAATTTACTTACCCACTCCATGGCTACTTCAGCATTATAAGGATCACCATACGGATTTCCAAAGCCCATTGAGATATAAACAACTAATTCTTTTTTATGCTGTACGCAAAGGTTTTGAATTTCATCAACACGAATAAGAGATTCTGCAATAGAGCTATTCGTATTTTTTTTCTGAAAGGTTTCTGAGATTGAAAAAGGGAATCCTAAATAATTAATTTCATCATAAACTACTGCATCATCTGCTCCTCTTTTGTTTGCCACTATTGCCAGTAATTTAGAACTCGTCTTACTTAAGTCCAGTTGCGGAATAACATCCTTGGTGTCAGCCAATTGAGGAATTGCTTTTGGAGAAACAAAAGACCCAAAATCAATAGTATCAAATCCAACTTTGAGCAATTGATTGATATAAGCTACTTTTTTTTCGGTAGGAATTTGATGCTCCCATCCTTGCATAGCATCACGAGGACATTCTATTAGTTTGACTTGCATAGAAAGCAAATTTACAAGTAAAACATTTAGGGAATTCTTAATCCTAAAATTCGTAATTCATAATTAGCTACGCCTTAAATTTGCTTACCATGGCAAAATCAGATTTCATAGCGGTACCTTATGGACAAACCGTTCACGGTCAAGAAGAGATAGATGCAGTTGTTCAAGTTTTAGAAACGTCTACCCAAATGGGAAAGAATGTTCGTGCGCTGGAAGAACAGGTTTCAACCTTGTATGATAAAAACTATGGCTTAGGAGTTAACTCTGGATCAAGTGCCTTGTATTTGGCTGCAGAATTATTAGATTATGATGCGGGAGCAGAAATTATTACTCCAGCACTTACCTTTAGCACTACGGTTGCTCCTTTAGTAAAGAAAGGTTGGATTCCTTCGTTTGTTGATGTAGAGGAAGGAACGTATAACATTGACGCTAACAAAGTAGAAGAAATGATTACGGATAAAACCAAAGCACTTTGGATTCCGAATTTAATGGGCAACTTGCCGAATTGGGCTCAACTAAGAGAGATTGCCGATAAGCACAATTTATTTGTCATGGAAGATAGTGCCGATACCTTGGGTGCAGAAATTAACGATAAAAGTTCTGGACGTTTTACTGATATGAGTACCACGAGTTTTTATGGTTCGCATATTATCAATTGTGCCGGAAATGGCGGAATGCTTTGTGTGAATACCGATGCTCATATGGAACGCGGCAAATTATTACGCTCTTGGGGACGATCATCTTCTTTATTTGTAGAAAGTGAAGCCATAGAAAATCGTTTCAATGTTGAGGTGGACGGAATACCGTATGATGCCAAATTTGTTTTTGAAGAGCCCGGTTTTAATATTGAACCTAGCGAATTGGGCGCAGCTTTTGGACTCGTTCAATTAAGTAAATTAGGATCTAATATTGATATGCGAACGGAGCATTACAATCGATTGCGTAAATATTTTGAGCAATATGAAGAGTATTTTGTTTTACCGAAACAACTACCTGATTCCCGAACCGCTTGGTTGGCTTTTGCAGTTACAATAAAAGAAAGTGCTCCTTTTAAAAGACGTGAAATGCAAATTTTCTTAGAGAATCGTAATATCATGACACGTACTGTTTTCACAGGAAATATTTTACGTCAACCTGGCTTTAAGAACATCGAACACAAGGCATCTAAGGATGGCTATAACCAATCAGACAATGTAATGAAAGGCGGTATGCTGATTGCTTGCCATCATGGATTGCGCAATGAACAAATTGAGCACATGATGGAAAGTATTGATCTATTTATGAAAGACAATGTTTAAACTTTACGAAACATTCCCGTTGGTTATCAAGGCAATTATGACCTTGTTCTTTGCCTTTGGATTACACTGGTTTTTACGCAGAGGAATTAGTATGGTGCTCAGTCGGCTAGACGACAAAGGTTACCAAACAACTCGAGTTAGCTTTATAAAAAATTCATTAGGTTTTATCATTTATGGAATAGCCTTTGCCATTATTTTTTATAATACAGACTCTTTTCATCAACTGGGAAAGTCGTTATTGGCCGGAGCCGGAATTATCGCCGCTATAATTGGTTTTGCATCGCGCGAAGCCTTTGCTGATATTATCAATGGTGTATTTCTCGTTATCTACAAACCATTCCAAATAGATGACGTAATTGAAATAGATAATGGACTAAAAGGAATTGTTGCGGATATAACGTTCAGACATACCGTGATTCAAGATTTTGAGAATCGAAAAATCATTATTCCGAATTCTAGAATTGGGGATAGTACCATTATCAATAGTTCGTTAGACGGAGATTTTATTAAAAAACAAATCAACTTTGGCATTAGCTATGAAAGCAATGAAGATAAAGCGAAAGAAATAATTAGAGAAGAAATAGAAAAACATCCGCTTTGTTTGGACAGAAGAAATCCGATTGAAAAAAAAGAAAATGAGCCCATTGCTCCTGTTCTGATGACGGCATGGTTAGACTCTGCCGTTAACCTACGAGCGTATGTATGGACTGCAACCAATAGTGATTCTTTTGTACTACAATGCGATGTATTAGACTCTATAAAAAAGCGCTTTAAAAAAGAAGGCATAGAAATACCATATCCTCAACTACAAATTCACAATACGGCTAATGCTTAGAATTGTCAGATTGGCACTAAATTGGTATTATTATAACCTAATGAAATCAACCATTTCCTTTTTATTTCTAATTTTAATACCCAGTTTAGTTTTTTCGCAACGCGAAGATTCTACTAAGTATGCAGGACAAAAAAACCCTTGGATATCCATTCTACAATTAGACTATGACAATATAGAAACTGTTGAAACGGTTACATCTGATTATTGGGTAAAAGGAAATGAATCAAAACTATACGTTTACACGAAAGATGAAGGCGTGCGATATTTTCAAATTTTCACTCCTAAAAAAGGAAAAGGTGGAAAGCGAGTAATAAAAGAAAAAAGATTAAATAAAAAACAACAACGATATTATGTTGATCTATTAAGAAAAGTTCGAAAGAATAACTTTACCAATATTAATAAATCACAATTAAATATTACACAACGAAAAAATGGCGAATTCTTGAAGATTGAATCCGGGACTTCTTTTCGATTTCGATATATTGGTTATGATTACTATAAAGATTTTTATACCTATGCCCCACAGAAATATGTAGATAATCGATATCCAGGCTGGATGGAACGAGTGAAATTACTGAGCTTGATTATTGATTTTAATAAAATGGCCAAACGACTGCAAGTTCAATAACTAATAATTCTATGAGATTAAAAATCGAACAGACTAAAGATGTTGATGCTAAATTCAACTCCTACCCAGTAGCGATAAAACCAAAAATGAAATTTCTAAGAGAGCTGGTTTTCAAAACAGCAGAAGAGATTGGGATAGAACATTTAGAAGAAACATTAAAATGGGGCGAGCCAAGTTATATTGCTCCAAAAGGAAGTACACTGCGCATGGATTGGAAAGATAAAAAACCAAATCAATACGCCCTTTATTTCAAATGCACCAGCAAACTTATTATTTCGTTTATCGAAGTTTTTGGCGATACGTTTAACTATGAAAATCATAGAGCGATACTTTTCAAGCTTGATGATAAAATACCCGTAAAGGAATTAAAAAAGTGCATAGCCGCTGCCCTTACATATCATCAAGTAAAAGATCAAGAATTACTGGGCTTACAATTAAATTAACAGATTCTATTTGTGGAATCTAGGCACACCTTACATCAATAAGGTATGAGAACTATTTTAATAACTTTGTTGAGCTTTTTATGTATTCAAACTTGTTTTGCACAAAGCACATTGCCTCCTTCTCAAGTAAATTTTAAAGATTATTTATCGTTGAGTAAAGAAGTCTATGAATATCGAAAGAATAGAGTAATCGGCGTAAAAGAATGGCTCAAAATGAGCAAAGAACCGAATACGATAATTTTAGATACTCGCTCCAAAGCAATGTACAAGGCCAAACATATTAAAGGAGCTATTCACCTAAACTTCTCTGATTTCACACAACCTAGACTAAACCGATTAATAAGAAAAAACAATACTCGAATTCTTATTTATTGCAACAATAATATTGATAACGAAAGGGAATTTTTTGTTTCTAAAATGTATATCCCTCCTACTCCTGAAGCCAAAAAGCGTATGCTGGCCCTGAATGTTCCAACATTTATAAACTTGTATGGATATGGGTACAAAAATGTTTTTGAATTAGGTGATTTAGTAGATGTCAATTCAGGAATATTAGAATTTGAAGGCACTCAAGTTTCAACTAAATAATAAAGTAAATAATCTAAAGAAAATTCCTTTCTCATTTTTCTGAAATTAAAACTATCTTTCGGAAAAATTAAACAATTTGTCATTAAGTAAAATCTGGAGTTGGTTTATCATTGTTGCTTTTGCAACAGCCATTTTTAATTTCATATTCAACCCGAACGAAAAGCAAATATTCGCCCAAATGGTGACAGGGAAAGCAAAGGATTCAATTCTTGTTTTCCCAAACACGAATGACAAACTCAGCCCCATTACCTTGGCAAAACTAGACTCCGGCAAGGTGGCAAAGCAGGGTCACTACTTTTATAAGAAAGAATATAATATCAATGAATATGCCAATGGGAATACAACAAAAGTATTAAAAACAGTTCCTAAAAAATCATTGGATAATGTTGTTCTCAAAAAACTGGAAAAAGGTGAAAAGGTAAAACTTACCAATACATTTTATTCTAGAGAGTTAGGAATCAACACCTACAAAGTTCCGAAATCAGATGGCATGATTGGAATATCAAAAACTGCCGTTGAAATAAGTTTAGGATTAATTGGTGTTATGGCACTTTTTATGGGATTAATGGCCATTGCTGAGAAGGCTGGAGGCATCCGATTTCTAAGCAGAATCATCGGACCATTTTTTAATAAACTTTTTCCAGGCGTGCCAAAAAATCACCCTTCCGTCGGTCATATGATGATGAACTTTTCAGCAAATCTGCTGGGGCTTGACAATGCAGCTACGCCTTTTGGATTAAAAGCTATGCAAAGTCTGCAGGAATTAAACCCAAGCGACACCGTGGCATCTGATGCACAGGTTATGTTTTTGGCCCTGCACGCTTCGGGTTTAACCTTAATTCCAGTGAGCATAATTGCTATCCGTTCTTCTATGGGCGCCAGTGACCCTACTGATATTTTTATCCCTTGCATGATTGCGACTTTTGTGGCAACTATGACTTCCATGTTGATTGTTTCGTTCAAACAAAAAATAAACGTGTTTCAAAAAACTATATTAGTTTGGGTTTTAGGTATCTCATCTTTCTTAGGCTTATTTGTTACTTTTTTGGTTAGCCTAGAAAAAACGGTTCTTCAAAACTTCAGTAGCACATTGAGTAACTTATTGATTTTAGCCATTTTTGCAGTTATCGTAATGGTGGCTGCATTGTATAAAAAAGTGGATGTTTTTGATTCGTTTATAGATGGAGCAAAAGATGGGTTTCACGTGGCTGTTAAAATCATACCGTATTTGGTTGGAATTCTGGCTGCCATTAGCCTACTTCGCACGAGTGGTGTATTTGAGATTGTTATGGATGGTTTTCGTTTTGTATTCTCAGCGCTACCCGATACGAGGTTTGTAGATGGTTTGCCCACCGCAATGATTAAACCATTAAGTGGCAGTGGTGCCCGAGGTATGATGGTAGATGCTATGACCACATTTGGTTCGGATAGTTTTGCCGGAAAATTATCTGGCGTACTGCAAGGAACCAGTGATACAACATTTTATGTTGTAGCGGTTTATTTTGGAGCCGTTGGCATAAAAAACACGCGTTATGCCATTGGTGCCATGTTGTTAGCTGATTTAGCAGGCATTATTACATCTATCCTTCTAGCCTATCTATTTTTCGGTTAATTACAAGGCTGTTTTTCAAGACAATGTTGGGTTTAGCTACCTTAATGTCCATTTTTAACTTAAAAATGACAGTAATGTTACCTACTTATTGCAATTCCGTATATTTTTGCAGATTAATTCACAAAAGAAGAACCCATGAACTTAAGACGAACACTAGTTTTTGTTGTGATTTTTACCAGCATAGCTGTATCAGCGATTGCCACTCCTGATAACAAAAATGTAAAGAAGGACAGCACAAAGTCTAAAAAAGAAATTTGGACAAAAGCACTCAAAGAATCCGTACAATTCAACTACGGCATACCATTGACTAAAAAATCCATTACCGCAACCAAGAAATTTACAACTCCTAAAGATGAAGGGGTAAGTTATTATAATTGGATTCAAAGAAAGTTTGCAAAAAAAATGGATGTTCATCCATCAGAAGTTGCCAACGAACCATTGTATAATTTTATCAATGAATGGTACGGAACACGATATGTTTATGGAGGAACCAGCAAAAGAGGTATTGATTGTAGCTCTTTCGTTCAAAAGCTAATTCGTGCTACCTACAATATTAATATGCAACGCACTGCAGCAAATCAAAAAAGAACGACGAAATACATTGGCAGAGATCAACTACAAGAAGGCGATTTAGTTTTCTTCAAGATTAAAGTTCATAGAATATCGCATGTTGGTGTTTATTTACAAAATAATCACTTTGTGCATGCATCTAGCAGTCGTGGAGTTATGATTAGTAATTTGAACTCATCATATTGGAGTCGTTATTATGCAGGCGGCGGAAGAGTTAACCCTTAAAGAATTGATGGCTATTAAAGAACAATATCAAGAAAACACATCTGTATTAACTGCGGAAAGTCCAACCTATTCAATCATTCTATGGAATGATGATGTCAATACTTTTGATTGGGTAATTCAAACCTTGGTAGAAATTTGTGATATGAATGAGAGCCAAGCTGAACAATGCTCATTAATAGTCCACTTCAAGGGGAAATGTGTGGTAGCAGAAGGTGAGTATGAAGATCTTAAGCCTAAATGCAGTGCCATTACAGATAGAGGCATTCAAGCAACTATCGAACAACTGGCTAACCAATAAGTTGCTGAATAACTTTTACCAAACTGTCATTATCTAAATCTGGAAACATCCCCCACTCTTTTTTTCTGAAAGCCTTGATTGCTTTTGATAAGTCAAATTGTTCCTGACTATAAAAAGCAAATAGATTTTTTTCTTGCAAATGATTTGCAAGATACTCTTGTTCCGTTTGACCCGGTGTGGGTATCAGGATTGCATTTTTATGCACGGCCATTAAGTCCATTAAGGTAGTATAACCTGCTCTTGAAATAATAATTTCACTCCTTTTGACTAAGTCTTCTAATTCATCAGTAGATAAATGATTATAGAAAACAATATTATTCACCTTAGGTGTTTCATTAGAAAGTGGTTTCGCCCGAACGATTGTCATACTTAAATCAATATTATTTGATTGTTCTATTAAAAGCTTTTCTAACAAAGAGCGCTGTGGCTCTGGCCCGGAAAGCAAAACGAGTAAGCCTTTCTTTTCTAATTGTGTATTTCTACTCCATCGAGACAAACTTCCTAAAAAAAATATTTCTTTCTTAATACCATTTGTTCGAGATAAGCTTCCGCTTAATAAATGGTTTTCTTGATCCGGAATTGCCACACGATCAAATTGATTAATAAATCGTTGATTGATATAGTTGGCAACTCTTTCTGCAATAGCAGACTGCGGAATACTCAAGTTTGTTTGATGGGTAATAAAAATATTCAAAGCACCTGTTGCTCGAACGCCAAATCGATTGTCGGACATGATAATATCAAAGAGGTGTAATTTCTGCAATTGGCGAGTCAATTGCCTTTCTTTAGAAATTACCCGAGCAATTTGCGGTGACAATCTAACAATGTGACGTAAAAAATCAGCTCCATTTTTGGGATATGAAATTCTATAGGAAGGATACGCATGATATTGCAAATCTGGAAATTCTTCTTGGAGAATTGAGTTAGTAATATCAGTTCCTCCAATATGAATTTCATGCCCTAAACTAAGTATCGAGCGAATAATAGGGATACATCTAGTCGTATGACCCAACCCCCAATCTAAAGGAACCAGCAATATTTTTTTCGATAAGCTATCTGACATATCTTTATGAAACAAATATAGATGGTGGTTAGGAATATAAAACGAAGGTTGAAAATAATGATGTTATTATTGGCATCAAGTGGTTTAATCTTTTTGGGAGGTTGTGCGGCTAAGAAAAAAGGTTGCGGTTGTGGGAACAATGTAAATTTGTACAAGCCTCGAAAGTTTAAAAAGTAGATTGAGGCATTATTCTGTAAAGCGAGATTATTCGCATTTCCTAAATTACCTTTACACTCACTAACATGAATTTTTCTTCTAAACTTATTGCCGATGCAGTTGATACCTTTAGCCAATTACCGGGTATTGGTAAAAAATCAGCATTGCGCATGGTTTTGCACCTTTTAAAACAGGAAGAAAATACAGTACTTAATTTCACGCAAAGCGTCCAACGAATGCATTCTGATATTAAGTTTTGTGAAGAGTGTTTTAATGTTTCGGATGATGCTATTTGTTCAATATGTTCACAAGAATCTCGTAGGGCAACTGCTATATGTGTAGTGGAATCTATCCGAGAAGTAATAGCGATAGAATCTACTCAGCAATATAACGGACGTTATCATGTATTAGGAGGATTAATTTCTCCCCTTGATGGAATTGGACCAGACAATCTGCGTATTTCAGAATTAATAGAACGAATTGATAAACAACAAACTGAAGAACTTATTTTCGCATTGAGCCCAACTTTGGAAGGAGATACAACAACCTATTATATATCAAAACAACTAAACGAAAAGATAAAAATAACAACCCTGTCTCGTGGAGTCGCTTTTGGTGGCGAATTAGAATATGCCGACGAAATGACGCTAGCTAAATCCTTTGAGAACCGAGTTCCATTGACTCAGGTAGTTAAAAATATAGATTAAATGAAAGTAACAGAACACTTAAGCAATGCCAATGGCAAACCACTAATCTCTTTTGAGATATTGCCTCCTACTAAAGGAAAAAGCATCGAATCCATTCATACAATTCTTGATCCTTTAATGGAATTCAATCCTGCTTTTATTAATGTAACCTATCATAGAAGTGAGCAAGTTTTCAAAAAAAGAAAAGATGGATCTTTTGATAGAGTAGATATTCGTAAGCGTCCGGGCACGGTAGGAATTTGTGCCGCTATTATGAATCATTATAAGGTAGATGCGGTACCACATTTGATATGTGGCGGATTTAGCAAAGACGAGACAGAGAACGCCCTGATTGATTTAAATTTTCTTGGAATAAATAATGTACTGGCCTTAAGAGGCGACCCGCCGCATGGTGAAAAATACTTTCGTCCGCACCCTTCAGGACACAATTATGCTATCGATTTAGTAAAACAGGTTGTTGAATTAAATAACGGTACCTACTTAGAGGAAGACATTACAAATGCTGATACTACTAATTTTTGCATTGGAGTAGCTGGCTACCCTGAGAAACACTTCGAAAGTGCTAATCCAATGTTAGACTTAATACACTTGAAAGAAAAAGTGGATGCTGGCGCAGAATACATAACGACTCAAATGTTTTTTGATAATGAAAAATATTTTGAATTTGTGAAATCTTGCCGAGCAGCAGATATTAATGTTCCGATTATTCCAGGCCTAAAACCATTGAGTAGTAAAAGGCAATTATCAATGATTCCTTCTGTATTTCATGTAGATTTACCCGAAGAGCTAGTTCAATCTATGATGAATGCTTCTACGCGAGAAGACGAAAAGAAAGTTGGTGAAGATTGGTTACACAAACAAGCTAAAGGCCTACTGGATGAAGGAATTCCAGGATTACACTTTTATACCCTTGGTAAACCAGACTTGGTTTACAATGTAATGAAAAAGCTATCTTAGTAAAATCTATCGAACAGCAATCATGCTGATTTCAACATTTACATTTTTAGGCAAAGTAGAAACAGCCACTGTTTCACGTGCAGGATAATCTGCTTTGAAACATGTAGCATAAACCTCATTTACTTTGTCAAAATGATCCATTGTATTCAAGAAAATGGAACTTTTTACAACATTTGAAAAGCTCATTTCATACTTCAATAATATGGCTTGTAAATTTTTGAGAACTTGAGTTGTTTCTACCTCAATAGAGTCCATTATTAATTCACCTGTTTCAGGGTCTATGGCAATTTGCCCTGATATAAATAGCATGCCATTTACCTCAACTGCCTGTGAATAGGGCCCAATGGGTTGTGGCGCTTTTTTTACCTCTAAAATCTTCTTACTCATGGCGTAAAAATACGATGAAAGAAATATTTTTACCAAATACTTTAGACAGTGAATTTATATATAAATACATCCGAACCCTATTGCCAAATAGCCCTTTTTAAGGAAGGCGAAGTTTTGGCTCATGCTACCTACCAAAAGACTATGCAACATAGTACGGTCTTGCATGATATGATTCAAGAATTATTGCATCAGAACAACTCATCTTTCAAGAATCTCACTTGTATTACTGTTCTTAACGGTCCAGGCTCTTATACAGGACTGCGCGTTGGACTTGCAGCTGCAAAGGGTTTTTGCTATTCTATGGAGATTCCGCTCATTCTACTTAATAAACTGAATCTATTAAGTGAGCAATACCTATATCAGAATAAAGAAATAAACAAGGTAGCTTGTATCATGGCAGCACGAAAAGAAGAATACTTTTTCTGCATTCAGCAACGCGAAAAAATAATAATTGAGCCGAATGTGCAAGAAATTGGATTTATCAAAGATCAACTAGAAGAAAATGATATTTCCCACTTAATTGGTCCAGAGAATGATCAAATACTTGAAGAATTCCCTAATTTTAGGGGACTAGAGCAAAATTTGAAATTTATTGCCGATGTATCAGTTAATAAATTGACTAACAATGAATTAAGCGACATCTACCGTTCGGAGCCGTTTTACTTGAAAAAAGTACATATAAACAAAGCTAAAAAGCGATTTTAAAGCTAAATATCAAAGTTAATTTGTTAATTAATGTAAATATCAGTATTTCATTTGTCTATATATATGAAAAATACTAATTTAGCGTTTTAAACTTACTGTTATGTCAGAAAATCATTTTACCAATAATATTTATTCATTCTCGAATAAAGAGATTGTAAATAACTCTAAGGTAAATTTCTTAGATATTAAAAAAACTGCTTCCATAATTAGAGCTGTCAATCATAAATTGAGACAGAGCATAGTAAAATTGTTGGAAGAAAATAAACAACTAACCGTTACGGAAATATATGTAAGACTCAGAATAGAACAATCTGTTGCCTCGCAACACCTGGCTATTTTAAGACGCGCAAATTTTCTAAAAACTGAAAGACAAGGTAAAAAGATATTTTACTCATTAAATGATGAGTACTTAGATCATGTAAATAAGTTTATAGCGGACCTTCTTGAAGTTCAAGATTAATCATCTTGATGTAAGTCTTCATCTTCAGAATCCTTCTCTTCTTGAGAAGGATTCTCGTTTTCAGAAGGTTCATCATTTTCACTCGTCTCATTACCACTCTCTTCATTAGACTCAGATTCACCGGTGTTCTTATCCGCATCTTCTGTTAACTCTTCTTCATCCAATTCAATTTCGCTAATCTCACCATTTTCGTCAACAACCATTTTACTTTCACCAGCTTCGGGCAACGCTTCGCTAGCATCTGTCGGAATAATATCTTCGTATTGATTGATTTCTTTTAATTGCGGTAGCTCCTCAATAGAATTGATGCCCAAATAATCCATGAAAGTATGAGAAGTACCATACAATAAAGGTTTTCCGACAGCCTCTTCCTTTCTTCCTAAAATAACGATGAGTTCTAAATCCAATAATTTTTGAACAGAATAATCTGCATTTACTCCACGAATGTATTCCATCTCACTTTTAGTGGTAGGTTGACGATAAGCTATAATTGCCAATGTTTCCATTGCTGCAGCTGAAAGTCTTTTTCTGAACTTAGTACCATTTAGTTTGGCTATCAATGGATGAAAATTAGATTTACTCAAGAACTGATAACCACCACCCGACATCTTTACCTCAAAAGGATAAAATCCAGCTGTATATTTTTCAACGATGGCTTCTAGAGCAGCAGGTAATTTTTCTAGGCTATCTTCTTCTACATTCTTAGTTTCTTGCAATACAGTAGCAATTTCATCATGATTCACAGGCCGGTCAGCCGCAAAAATGATAGCCTCAGAATATAGCATTAATTCTTCTAAATTCATACAACAGTAAAAATAACAGAGTTTATCGATAAAGCTCAATTCAGTAATACACAGCTGTGGAGAAGATTCTAAATGAACGAAAGAATGAATTATTCATTCGATACTACAGATTCTTCCTTGCTACGTCTCATGCCCTGCAAATGCCACAGCACTTCACCCAAATCATTGACCTTATCGATAATGAGCATGAAATTCTTCCCTACATTCTTTAATCTAGCTTGATTCGTTTTTGTTTGAATGTAAGTCATAATATGCTGAAAAACAGCACTTTCAAAGTAAGGCGATTCCGGATCCGAAACAAAATACAATCGCAGTTGCTTTTTTCGTAATATCAATTTCTCAAACCCGAGTTGTTTGGCTACCCAACGACAGCGGAGTGCGACAAACAAATCTTCTACCTTTCTCGGTATTTTTCCAAAACGGTCTTCAAGCTCTTGAGAAAATGCTGTCAAATCATCTTCCTTCTCTAGGCGATCTAATTTATGATACAAAAACAATCGTTCTTGAATACTTTCAACATAATCCGTTGGAATCAAAATTTCGATATCAGTATCAACTGTACAATCACTTACATAATCCTCAGCATCCATTTTTTCATTCTCATCATTTTCAAATAGATGCTTTAAATCTTTTTGTTTTAATTCTCGAACCGCTTCGTTTAATATTTTATGAAATGTTTCCAAACCAATATCAGATATAAAACCACTTTGTTCTCCACCTAATAAGTTACCCGCTCCTCTAATATCTAAATCGCGCATAGCAATTTGAAAGCCACTTCCTAATTCACTAAACTGCTCCAAACTTTGCAAACGCTTTCGACTCTCGTTGGGTAATGTACTTATTGGTGGCGCTATTAAATAACAAAAAGCTTTTTTATTACTGCGTCCTACTCTGCCTCTGAGCTGATGCAAATCACTTAAGCCAAACTGATGAGCATTATTAATAATTATCGTATTTGCATTGGGAATATCTACTCCACTCTCCACAATGTTGGTGCAAACTAAAACATCAAACTTATGAGCGACAAAATCTAATATCGTTTCTTCCAACTCGTTGCCTTTCAGCTGACCATGGGCACTTCCAAAATCTACATCGGGACAGAGATTTTTTAGAAACGCGAGCATCTCTCCTAAATCTTTCACTCTATTGTGCACAAAGAAAACTTGTCCGTTTCGCTCGGTTTCATAATAAATTGCGTCTCGAATTAGTTCTTCATTAAAAATTCTCACCTCTGTTTCTACTGGCTGTCTGTTGGGTGGCGGCGTATTAATAATACTTAAATCTCTGGCCCCCATTAAAGAGAATTGGAGTGTTCTAGGAATAGGTGTAGCTGTTAAGGTTAAGGTATCTACATTCGCTTTGATCCCTCTGATTTTCTCTTTGGCAGAAACGCCAAACTTTTGCTCCTCATCAATTACGAGTAACCCAAGGTCTTTATACTTTACATCTTTGCTAAGTAATGCATGTGTTCCGATAATAATATCAATCTTACCTTCGGCTAATCTCTTGAGCGTTTCCTTTTTCTCTTTTGTAGTTTTAAACCGATTTATATAATCTACTGTACAAGGAAATTCTTTTAATCGCTCACTAAAATTTTGATAATGCTGGTAAGCGAGAATAGTAGTTGGCACTAATATAGCAGCTTGCTTAGAATCGGTTACCGTTTTGAAGGCTGCTCTGATAGCGATCTCAGTTTTACCAAAACCAACATCCCCACAGACCAATCGATCCATAGGTGACTCTTTTTCCATATCCACCTTCACATCTTGTGTTGCCGTACTTTGGTCTGGAGTATCCTCGAAAATAAAAGAAGCTTCTAGTTCTGTTTGCAAATAAGTGTCGGGCTGATGAGCAAATCCAGGTATTGCTTTACGCTTGGCATATAATTTAATTAGTTCGGCTGCGATATCCTTTACTTTCTTTTTAGTTTTATTCTTTAATTTTTCCCAAACGCCACTACCAAGTTTATGGACTTTGGGTTGTGTACCATCCTTGCCCGTGAATTTAGAGATTTTATGCAACGAATTAATATTGACATAAAGTACATCGTTATCTCTATAAATAATTCTTACCGCCTCTTGAGTAACACCCTTTACTTCAATTTTTTGCAGACCACTGTACATTCCTACGCCATGATCTATATGACTAATAAAATCACCCGGCGTCAACTCATTGAGCGTGCGCATGGTCATCGCCTTTCCTTTTGAGTAGGCTTGTTTCACTTTGTACTTATGATATCGTTGAAATATCTCATGATCAGTATAGCAGATGATCTTTAAATCTTCATCAATAAAACCACCAGAAACTGAAATGGGCAATGCAGTAAAAATAATATTATGACCTTTGTCTTCAAATATGCTTTGAATACGAGCCGTTTGTTTAGTATTCTCAGCACAAATAAAAATCTTATACATCTCCCCTGCCTTTTGATTAAAATGATCAATGAGGAAATCAAAATTTCTATTAAAAGCGGGTTGCGGTTTTATTTTACAATCAATCGTTTCTGTCAAGGATTGTGATACAAATTGCGCCGTGTTATTCGTCCCAACGTCTACAATGTTCCTTTTAGATAATAAAGAAAAAAAGTTTTCAATATCTATTTTATGGCTTGCTTCAAGTAATACCTCTGAAGTTTCTTTAGCAACTAAACTATTGTACTTTGCTAATTGCGTTTGCAATCGTTCTTTAACCAAGGCCAAATCATTCACCCAGATAATGGTATTCTCTGGTAAATATTCGAGTAAATTCATTCGAGAAGCATCGTCAAAATCGTGCTGTACATTCGGCACTATCTTCACCTGTAACAATTGTTTTAAAGAAAGTTGACTCGCCGGATCAAACAGACGGATACTTTCTACTTCTGTATCGAACAGCTCTATTCGATAAGGATGCTCATTACCAAAAGAATAAATATCAACAATGCCACCACGAATAGCAAACTGTCCTGGTTCAAAAGCAAATTCTTCTTTTACAAAACCCAATCCTACCAAAAACTCACTCAAGAATCCTATATCAACTTCTTGATTTTTCTTAATCAATAAAATATTTCTACCAAAGGCATTGGCATCTACTACTTTTTCAAAAAGTGCTTCTGGATAAGATACCAACACTTTCTTATGAACTGATTTGCCTTCTTCGGGTTGCAACTTTAGCAATGTCTCAGAGCGAAGCATTACATGACTACTGTTTAGCTTCGAATAGTCATCTTGATGTTTGAAACTATCAGGGAAGTAACAAATATCCAAGGCATCTGTAATTTGCTCAATGTCATTATGCATATAAGCGGCTGTTTCATAATCGTCCTGAATAATCAAATGATTATAATTATTCGCACTAAAAAAAGCACTGAACAAAAACGAGGAAGCCGATGCAGAAAGGTTTTTAAGATTAAAAATCTGGGGATTAGACAATTGAATCCCATTCGCCAACAATTTATTGGCGTTATGATGAGTGTACAGTTCTTGCAGATATTGTAAATTCACCGCTGAAAGCGAAAATAGGTAAAAGGAATAAGCTGCTCCTTAATCCTTGAACTAATTCTTTAAAAAATGACAGTTACGAAAATTGGAAACAAAAACAATATTTGATAAAAACCCTTTACCTCTTGAAAAAAACAAGTGGAGCATCCCATTGATTATTGCCACACTCACAATAATGGGTATTTGCATTGGGACCACTACAAATGCTATTAATGGACAAGTAAGTGAACGTTATTTTAGAACGGTTATGGGTTGGTATTTTATTGATATCAAGAGCCGCGCGATTTTTCACGGCATCTTGGAAGGTGGCATTTTAGGGTTAATTCTAAGCTTGATATACTCAATAGGTTATTCTATTATTACAAAACGTCGCACAACCAATCTATTCATATTTAAACACATAAGCAAAATGGTATTGATTGTTTATATCTCTTGGATTCTAGGAGGCATCCTTGCTATTTTTCTTGCATTTACCTTTTCGGAAACCTATGACCAGTTAATTATTGGAGTACCACAAGAAACATTAAAAAGAATCGCATATGCTTGGGTTGGAGGTTCAATACAAGGAAGCTACTCAGGCGGACTTCTTGGGATTGGTTATGGATTATTTAAAACGAAAAAAGAATGGCGAAAAATGTCAGCATAAAAAAAGAGGAAGCCTAAGCTTCCCCTCCTCTGTTCGTTTTAAATTTTTCTAGAACTTGTAGTTGAAACCGACATTCAAGATTTGCTTTAACTGAGTCCAACCTAAAGCACCTAAATCTCCTTCTGCATTACGCTGTCCAGGAATGTCATGATCATAAACCATAGTTACACCTAAACTAGCACCAATATATTTATTCAACTTCATAGCTAATAAATTATCCCATAATATGTCTACGTTTTGAGGGTCTTTAAGGTAGTTAGAATATAAATCAAGACGTGTGCGATAGTCTATATTTTCTGTAAGTTTAGTACTATATAATGCTGTTAAATAAGCACCAAATTGGAAAACAAAACTTTCGTTTTGCGGAATACCAAATGCTCCATTTACACCTTGAGTGTAAACATCATCAGCAAGAATCATGCGAGCCGCTGCTGGAGAGAAAAATATACTAAAATTTTCACTCGGACGATAGTTTGCACCAACAGCTAAGGTTATGTACAATGGAGATAAAAAGTTAGAAATCCCTTGTCCATTATTTACAGTTTCGAAATTTGGATCTGCATAGTTGAATCCTTTTGAAAACTGTGTTTGCAAACGAGCCAAACCAGTTAAATGGGTATGCTTAAGAATTTTTTTATTTTTCCATTTAAGAGGTTGAACACCATAACGAGAAGAGAAATCAATACGATCATCAATCTTACGTGGCTCAAAGTTATTAGAAGTAACATAGTTCAAACCATAGAACATGTCTAACGTATTTTCCCAAATAGTATTCCCCTTGATACGAGTAGCAAAACCATTGAAAACACCATTGATAGCCATAGAAGCACGCTCACCACCAGCAGCCCAGTTTTGAAGCGAAGCTTGATTTAAACCTACGTTTAAAAGACCTTGTTTTGTCCAACCTTCTTTCTCAGTTTTTGTTTTTCTTTCTAAAGATTCCTGTAAAGATGATTTATCGTCAATTGTTGTTTGAGCCATAGCCCCAATTGTAAAAATGCTAAGCGTAAAGAGTAATAGTAGTTTTTTCATTTTATTTATTTTGAATTTTATATTCTGCAAAAATATAAAAAAAGCCACCTGCATTGGCAGGTGGCTGTATATGAAATGTTAACGGAAATGTTACCGTTTTAACATTTACTATTTCTTTAATAAATCTCTAATTTCACCAAGCAATACTTCGTTAGCCGGTGTTGGTGCCGCAGCATTAGGGTCTTTCTTAAGTACAGATTTAATTACTAAGAAGCAAACAAATGCAATTAGTAAGAAGTCAATGATAGCCATAATGAATGCACCATACGCCACAGATATTTCTGATACTGTTTCTACAGGTACTCCAGCCTCATTCATTGCCATAACTGGCTCTCGTAAAACCTTTTTCATCGAAGATATATCTACGCCTAATAGATAGCCTAACAACGGTGATACAATACCACCCGTAAATGCAGTAATAACTTTATTAAAAGCCATACCCATTACAAATGCAATAGCTACATCAATCAAGCTACCGCCTGTTGCAAATTTTTTGAATTCTGAAATCATTCCCATAATAGTTTGTGTTTTTTTATTTAATTAGCTCGCAATATAGAAAAAAGATTTAAGAATCCAAACTTGGAAAGCTCAGTTCTAGGCTCTCTAACTTCTGAATAACAGTTTGCAAAATCAAATATTCCTTGTAGCGGTTGTCATCCGTAGGAATGATATGCCATGGAATAGCCGATGTACTTTGGATGGCAGCCTCATAGTATTTCATATACGTATCCCACAATTTACGCTGCTCCCAGTCTCCGTCATTGTGTTTCCACATCTTTTCAGGATTCGTTTTTCGTTCTAATAATCGCTCCTCTTGCTGCTCTTTGGAAAGATGTAAATAAAATTTAAGGATATGCGTGTTATGCTCCGTAAGCAGTTTTTCAAAATTATTGATCGCCTCAATTCGCTGTGCAGCTGTTTTATCATCGCACCAGCCATGCACTCTTGTTATTAAAACATCCTCATAATGGCTTCGATTAAATACCTGTATCATTCCTTTCTCTGGTGTATGCTGATGTATGCGCCACAAAAAATCATGTGCTAACTCTTCTTTCGTAGGCGCCTTCCAAGATTTCACTTTTACATCTGCAGGACTTATGTAACGAAACACATTTTTCACAGCGCCATCTTTACCAGAGGCATCCATTCCTTGCAAAACAATGAGCAACGAATGCTTAGACTGAGCCCTCATTACATATTGCAATTCGCGCAGTCGTTTCTGCATTTTTTTAAATTCGACCTTCGCTTCTTTTTTATTAAAATCTGCTGGCGGTTGGGTACTAAAATTTTTAAGTTGAATTGACATAAATTATTTTTTATAAAAAATGATAAAAACGGCGAATGCTAAAAACGTGAATATGGATGCAAAAATAATTGGAAGATGCACGTTTAATGAAACTATGAAACCAGCAATTATTGGAGGAATGGTCATAGCCAACGACTGCACCGATTGATTAATTCCTAAAATTTCTCCTTGCTCTTTGGCACTAGCTGTATTGGAGATAATAGCTTGTAAATTGGGACGATATAAGCCTTGAAATATGGCGACAAATGGAGCAAGAAAAAATAAATACAATGATTGATTCGGAAAAACGTACAATAGAATCACCACTGCCAAGCACGGAATACAATATTTCACTATGCTAATTTCTGATAACTTTTTTCGGACTTGGCCTAAAATAAGCCCCTGTGTTATGGCTATCCAAATTCCTACAAACCCAAAAAACAACCCAATTTTCAAAACAGAATAATTGAATTTCTCCATGAAGAATATCTGTAAAAACTGAGTGAATAGACTAAATCCAAAAATTCCTAAAAAGGTAACAATGAATAAAATACGAAACTGTTTTGATCGAAATGCTTTTGATATATTATAAAATCCTTGTAATGCACTAAACGGTTTTGTGCTTGGTTCTTTTAGTGTTTCAAAGAAATACTTTCGGACCAAAATAATATTTAAAATGCATAATAAAGCTGCTGCAATAAACGGAGTTTCAAAAGAGAAAAAAGAACAAACCGAACTAGATGATAATACACCTCCCAAAACTGGACCTACCACAAAGCCTAAACCAAACGCCATACTCACGAGTCCAAAATTTTTCGCTTTCTCCTCTGGTTTACTAACATCACTAACTGCTGAAAAAGCAATTGAGATATTTCCTCCTGTAAATCCATCTAATGCTCGGGAAACAAATAATAAAACAATTAATGAATAATGAACGCCCAACGAAAACAAAACATAACCCACAAACGTTCCAACTAATGATAAAAGAAGAACCCGCTTTCTACCAACTTTATCCGCCCATGCGCCTAGCAAGGGGGCTCCAAAGAATTGCGCGAAAGGAAAAATTGCAATTAAAAATCCATAAATCATATTACGACTTTCCGATAAACGTTGTAATTGATTTTCAGAAAAATTGGAGACATCAATAGGAATAATTCCATTCGTAAAATCTGTTAGCAAGGGTGCCAAAACAGGCAACACAATAGTGGCTCCTAACATATCAATAAAGACTGTTACAAAAACTGGTATTAATAATTTTTTTACGCTACGCTCTTGTGCCATAATTCAAATACGAATGTATGCATTTCATATAAAAGAAAAACCCATGCTTAACATTGTTAAACATGGGTCCTAAAATTAAAATTTCTTACTACTTATCTCCGCCAAACATTCCTTTGATTTTACCCAAAGCATCTTTGGCCATATCACCAGCTGCATCGCCTAAATCATCCAATTTATCGGTTGCGCCTTCCAGCAAATCACCAGCTTTATCTTTTACGTTATCCATAATATCTCCGGCACCATCAGCTGCTTTCTCTCCAGCTCCGCCAAATAGACCAGCGATAGAATCCATGATTCCCCCCATTTCTATTTTCTCTCCTTCAGCACCGCCAAACATATCGTCAACCTTATCAGCCAAACCTTCTGGTAATTTACCTTTCACAAATTCCATTACAGTTTCTACACTTCCTTTTGCTTGTTCAGCGTCTAATCCTACTTTCTCGGTTAGTTTATTTATTAATTCTTGCATTTTCTGTTCTTTACGTTGTTTAAATATGTTGCAAAATTAAAGAATCAAGGGCTTTTTTAATGTTGAACTATCGTTAAAAAAATTGAGAAAATTGGCAATTTTACCAACGCATACTTATAAATAAACGTCTTTTTAACGAACTACACCCTAGACTATGAATACAAATCACCTTAAAAGGCCTTTTAAACAGACTATTTTATTGACTTTTTTGATTACTTTTTGCACTGTAATCAGCCATGCCAAAGGGTTCCCTGAAAGATCGTCTCAAGACATTTTTAAGACTAACTGTTTGATTGAAAATAACGGTCAATTCAATCATTTTGCTCCTCATATCAAAAAAATTGATTTTGCATTACATCACAAGAATAGTGAAGCCTATTTTTCAGCCAAGGGTTTTCAATTTCATATGCTTGAGCAAGAATTGATAGATCAGGCAAAGGAAAAAGAAGAAAAAGTAGAATTTAGAAAAATTGTAAAATTAGTTGATGAAGATTGGTTCGCATTCGAATGGATTGGAGCGAATCCAAACGCCAAAGTAGAAAAAATAGATAAAACAAGTCATTATTTCACTTACGGTACCAAAGAATACCTTTCTTATGGTTTTGAGAAAATCATTTATAAAGAAATGTACCCGGGTGTTGATGTAATTTATAACGTACACCCAAAAGGTGGTATTGAATATTCACTGCAACTAGCTCCAAATGCAGACTTGAGCAAGGTTAAATTTAAATATACTTCTCAACTACCTAGCAATTTAAAAGTAACACATAATGAAATTATCGTATCGAATAACACAGGACATATTGCAGAAGAAGGCTTGCAAGCTTTTTACTCAAACGGAGAAAAAATTAAAATCTCTTATCAGAATAACAATGGTATAATTTCGTTTAAAACAGATAAAAAATTAGACCGGAATAGAAGTTTCACCATTGATCCATGGGTAACTGCAGCCACAGCACTTACTGGTGCGGCGCCTGCCACGCATGGTTTTGACGTAGACTATGATGTTCAAGGAAACTTACTTGTTATGGGCGGTGGCGGCGCCAGTAATTCTAACACCAATTCACCTAAAGTAGCAAAATACGATATCAATGGAAATTTATTGTGGACGTTCCCTGGTTTCGTTGTCGCTCCAGCTTGGTCCTCAGCGCCAGCTAATTCGCAATCGGGCTATATTGGCAATTTTGTAGTAGATAAATTGACGAGCAAAATATACATGTCTCAGGGCTATCGTGGTGCAGGTGCTATTGTGGTCCGATTAGATGTAAATGGTCTTTATGATAACTTTATTTCAACGGCTAATCCTCAAATGCAAGAAATTTGGGAAATGAAATTTAATTGTAATTCGGGTGATTTAATCGCTTTGGGTGGAGGAACTAATTCCAATCTAAATTTTGGAATCATAGATACTACTACTGGGCTTGCAACCACATCTAATTTTACTGGAATTGCTGGAGCAGGACAAGATATAGCTTGCGCATCATTGGACGTAAACGGTGAGTTGTATGTAAACTTTGCCAGTGTAGCCACTGTAAACAATAGAATCTACAAACTAGATCAAACCTATACGGTTGCACAATGGAACGTACAATCCGGTTTTACAACTATGCAAGAATTAGCCAACAGACCCAACAGTGGTTTTGCCTCTTACGGTAATGGAATAAATTGTTTAAGTAATAACGCTAATTATTTATTCTATTATGACGGTCGAAACTTAAAAGCTTTTAATAAAACAACTGGAGCAACTGTTGGTAATTCTTATAACACCAATTTGCAAGCTAAATTTCAATATGGTATTTACACTACCGATTGTAATGAAGTCTATATCGGCATGAACAATGGTACTATTGAAAAATTCCTTTTCAACGGAACCAATTTTGTGGTTACCGACACATTAATTATTCCTGGATATCCTACCGGAAGTGTGTATGATATAGTTTACAATCCTATAACCGATCAATTAATTGTGAGTGGCGAAGGCTTTGTTGCCAGTTTAAATACACAGTCTAATTGTACTAGTTCTGGAGCGGCAGGAAGTATTAATCTGAGCTACAATTTGCATTGTCCTGATTCAGCTACTGTTACCGTAACCAATGCAGCCGCTGGCGATTCATATTCTTTCACTTGGATAGACTCGAATACGAGTAGTACACTGGCTAGTGTGACCACACCTTCGGGAACTTCAACGCATGGCATTGGTGGTTTAGTACAAGGAAATACCATTCAAGTTGTGGTTACCAAAGCAACAGCTTGTTTATATATTTCTAATGATACTAGCTTTGTTTTAAACTGCGCGGATACAACGATCTACAGAAAAAAATGTCCTGGCGACACCATTCATGTTGGACAACAAATTATTTCTACTCCAGGCACATACTATGACACACTGACCAATAGTTCAAATCAAGATAGCTTGGTTATTGTAATCTTTGATAATTACCCAACTTATTCTCAAACAGCCGATGTAGCTATTTGTCTGGGCGACAGTTATACATTGCCAGATAATTCAGTTGTAAATCAGGCAGACACCTACCCTGTTTTATTGCTTACAGAAAATGGTTGCGATTCTTTAATTACTACAAATCTTACAATACGCAATAGCTTGCCAACAACCGTTAAGTCGATTATTTGTTCCACAGATTTTTATACACTCCCTGATAATAGTACGACCAATATTGCAGGAATTTATACCGATACGCTTACAGACCAATATGGCTGTGACAGTATCATCATTACCGAATTAGAAGTGAGAACACCAGGATACTTGAACATTGGACCAGACACTATACTATGTCTCAGCAATCCTCTTTTACTTGATGCTACACAACAGAATGCTGCATCTTATTTGTGGAATGACATGAGCACGAATTCAACCCTTTATGCTACCACTCCAGGGGTGTTTTATGTAACCGTTAGCGCACCTCCATGCCCTCCTTTAACCGACAGCATTACTATCACACAATGCTCTTGTAGCATATTTGTACCCAATGCATTTACGCCAAATAATGATGGACGCAATGATACGTACAAGCCAATAGTAAATTGTGCGACTTTATTACAGAATTATGAATTCAGTATCTTTAATCGTTGGGGCCAAAAAGTATTTTATACTCGAAGCACAGGCGATGGTTGGGATGGAACATTCCGCGGTGTTGAACAACCGACAAGTTCATATTACTACACCGTTCGCTTTGTAAATCCTCATGATAAAGAAGAGGAATTTCACAAAGGAGATGTGACCTTAATAAGATAATTTGTTAGGCGACTTTCAAATAGGAAAGCTTTGACTTTTCGATATGCTCGCGAGCATATTTCTCGTCTATGGTAATTTTTTTCTTGCCTTTTCTACTAGGAATATCAAACATAGCATCAGTCATAATTACCTCGCAAATGCTACGTAAACCTCTACCGCCTAATTTAAAATCAATCGCTTTTTGAACGATGTAGTCAATGCCGTCATCAGTAAATTCAATGATAGCATTTTCATACTCCATTAGTTTTTGATACTGCTTCACCAAAGCATTTTTAGGTTCGGTAAGTATTCGTTTTAAGGCCGATTTATCTAACGGCATTAAATGTGTCACTACAGGAAGTCGACCTAGCAATTCGGGTATCAAACCAAAAGTTCGTAAGTCTTGTGCATTTACATGTTGGATTAATTCACTGTCCTTTAATTCACTAGAATCACTATTTTTAAACCCAATAGTAGAAGTTTGCACTCTTCTACCAATTACTTTATCAATTCCTTCAAAAGCGCCACCACAAATAAATAAAATATTCTGTGTGTTCACCTTTACCATTTTCTGCTCAGGATGTTTACGACCGCCTTGTGGTGGCACTAAAACATCTGTTCCTTCTAACAGTTTAAGCATAGCCTGTTGCACACCTTCACCACTTACATCTCGAGTAATACTTGGATTATCGCTCTTGCGCCCTACTTTATCAATCTCGTCTATGTAAATAATACCTTGTTCTGCCTGCTTCACATTATAATCTGCACTTTGCAATAAACGCGACAAAATACTTTCTACATCTTCCCCAACATAACCTGCTTGGGTAAACACCGTAGCATCCACAATGGCAAAAGGAACATTTAATAGTTTGGCGACCGTTTTGGCCAACAAAGTTTTTCCAGTTCCTGTTTCTCCGGCCATAATGATATTCGACTTCTCTATTTCAACTTCATCTTCATTTACACGTTGATTCAATCTTTTATAGTGATTATAAATCGCCACAGAAATAACTTTCTTAGCATCATCTTGACCAATAACGTATTGATCCAAGTGATTTTTGATATCAATAGGCTTGTAATCAAAGGCACCGGTATCTTTTTTATCAAAAGAGACTTTGTCATCGCCTGCTAAAAAACCTAGCTCTTTGGTTATAATTTTACTTGCATTTTCAACACATTCGTCGCAAATATGCGCTTTTGCACCACTTACTATCATTTCCACTTCTTCTTGCTTTTTTAAGCAAAATGAACATTGCAAATTGTTTTGTTTACTTTCCATACTTTATAGTATTGAGTAACGAGTATTGAGTATTGAGTTACCAAACGGAGTCACTTCATAAACTCTCGTTACTCAATTCTAACTACTCATTACAACATTATTTTTTCTTTTTAACTAATACTTCATCAACCATGCCATATTCTTTCGCTTCTTCTGCCGTCATCCAATAATCCCTATCAGAATCCTTCTCCACTTTGGCAAATTTCTGACCAGAATGCTCAGCTATAATGGTATAAAGCTCCTTTTTTAATTTTTCAATTTCTTTATAGGTAATAGCAATATCACTCGCTTGACCTTGAGCACCACCCATTGGCTGATGAATCATAACCCGCGAATGCTTTAGCGCAGTTCGTTTTCCTTTTTCGCCAGCACACATAAGTACCGCACCCATACTAGCTGCCATTCCAGTACAAATAGTGGCAACATCCGGTGCAATTATCTGCATGGTGTCATAAATGCCTAAACCGGCATAAACGCTACCTCCTGGACTATTTAAGTACATTTGAATATCACGCGTACGATCCACACTTTCTAAGAAAAGAAGTTGCGCCGTAACAATGTTCGCCACATAATCATTAATTCCTTCTCCTAAGAAAATAATACGATCCATCATCAAACGAGAGAATACATCCATACTCGCTACATTCATCGGTCGCTCCTCAATGATATAAGGCGTTAGGTTAGTAATATTATTTAAATGAGAACTATAGTTGTGCAATGTGCCACTACTAATTCCCTGATCTTTTATTGCAAATTTTTCGAATTCGTTCATTGTTGTTTTTTATGGAGTGTAAAAATACGTAGGAATCCCGATTATTCAGAATTGGATTGTTATAGTTGGTTTAAATAATAAAATTACTCCGCCATCATATCCTCAATCACAGCGGAGATATCCTCGGCATTCGGCTTTGAGAAATAATCACCATCCGTTCCATAAGCTGGTCTGTGGGCACGAGCTGCAATGGTTCGGGGCGAAACGTCCAAATGACGATAGCCTCCTTGTTTTTCCATTACTTGTTGGAACATAAATGCCGTAGCACCACCGGGGACATCTTCGTCCACAAATACAATGCGGTTTGTCTTTTTAAGTTCTTCAACTATGGAATTATTAATATCGAATGGCAATAGCGTTTGCACATCAATGACCTGGCACGAAATACCAGCCGGGTCTAAATAACTCACAATCGCATCTTCTATTATTCGTAAGGTGCTTCCGTAGGATACTATGGTCACATCTTCACCTTGTCTAATTATTTCGGGTATTCCTAACGGGATGGTGTATTCTCCTAAATTTTTAGGCATTTGCTCTTTTAAACGATAGCCGTTTAAACATTCTACCACCAAGGCAGGTTCATCACTTTGAAGTAGGGTTTGGTACATACCACAAGCTTGTGTCATATTTCTTGGAACACAAATATTCATCCCTCTTAATGAGTTGATTATCATTCCCATAGGAGAGCCTGAATGCCAAACACCTTCAAGCCTGTGTCCGCGCGTTCTGACTATTAAAGGACACTTTTGACCACCCTTAGTTCTGTACTCCATGGTGGACACATCATCACTTAAAGGCTGCAATCCATAGAGCAAATAATCTAAATATTGTATTTCGGCAATCGGACGCAATCCGCGCATTGCCATTCCAATTCCCTGACCAATTATAGTATTCTCACGAATTCCTGTGTCAAAAACACGCGTTTTACCATGCTTCTCTTGTAAGCCGGCAAATCCTTGGTTTACATCACCAATATGACCCACATCTTCTCCAAAGGCAAAAACATTCGGATTTTCGGCTAAGGTTTTATCGAAATAGGCATTTAAAATTTCATAGCCGTTCTTTTTGGTTTCAGTATCTAATATTGGTGCAACCGCCTCAATTTTGCGCACCGCTTTGTCTGAAGTAGAGTATAAATAAGAATTATACAATTCTTCATTTTCCTTTTTCAGATTTTGATAGAATGTATTCAGCTGTCGTTTGGCATTTCCATCAGGAGCAAAACGCAATGACTTTGACACAGCAACCATAATATCCTTTCGAATAGGTTCTTTGATGGCTTTTAGGTCTTTCACCAAACCAGCAATAAAGGGTGCATTATTACCTGCTTCAAAAACGAGCTGATTCATCAGCGTTTCCGCTTCCCCTATTTTTTGTTTAATTGGCTCCAAGAAATCATTCCAAGCGGTTTGCTTTTCTTTTTTTACTTTCTCTTTTGCTTCAGCATCTATTTTATCCAATAGTTCATCATTGGCAATAGCGTTTTCTAGGATAAACTTGCGCATTTGATGCACACAGTCTGCTTCTTTCTCCCATTCTAGTCGTTCGGCTGTTTTATATCGCTCATGCGAACCCGAAGTTGAATGCCCTTGCGGTTGAGTTACTTCTTGAATATGAAATAAAGCGGGCGTATGATTCTCGCGCACTTTGGCTATACCAGTTGTAATTACATTGCACAAGGCTGCATAATCCCAACCTTTTACTTGATAGATATCAATACCACCCTCACCATCATTGTGCTGAAAACCAGCTAATGCTTTTGAAATAGAATTTTTAGTAGTCTGATATTTTCTTGGAACCGATATTCCATAACCATCATCATACACAAATACAGCTAAGGGCACTTGAAGAACACCCGCAGCATTCATTGTTTCCCAAAACGGTCCTTCACTGGTAGATGCGTCTCCAATGGTGCAAAAGGTGACTTCATTCCCTTTTACAGAAAAGTTATTTTTAGTATGCAATTCTTCATTTTGACGATAACATTTAGAAGCAAAAGCTAATCCTAAACCACGCACCATTTGACCTGCTGTTGGCGAAATATCTGCGCTACTGTTTTTAGATTGGGTTAAATCTTTATATTCTCCATTGGAGTCAATCCAACGAGTGGCGTAATGTCCGTTCATTTGTCGCCCACCACTACTGGGTTCTTTCTCGGTGTCTGGTGTGGCATATAACTGGGCAAAGAACTCTTGAATATTACTCATACCAGCAGCGAACATGAACGTTTGATCTCGGTAATACCCAGAACGAATATCACCATTTTCAAAACTTTTGGCCATTGCCACTTGAGCCAACTCTTTACCATCCCCAAAAATTCCAAACTTGGCCTTGCCGGTTAATACCTCCTTTCTTCCAAGCAAACTAGTCTCTCTGCTTTCGACGACTAACTGATAGTCCTCGAGCACTTCTTTTTTAAATTCTTCAAACGACAATTTTCCGTCTAATATTGCTTGTTCATCCTTTGCCATAATCAGATGCAAAAGTACAAAAATGGAATTACTTTTTTTACATTGCTCTTGTCAGATTCTGAGGCCGAGGAACACTTGATTAGCAAGCTTTTAATAACTAAACTGTTAATACTATCTTGATTAACCCTGAATTAACCGCCCACTCTTTAATTCTAACGTCTTTCCTTTAAATTTGGAAATAGAACATAAAACTCAGAAAAACAAACAATATGAAAAGAACAATTTTATTTTTAGCAGTTGCATTAATGACCACTACAACCGTATTTGCTCAGAAGAAATTTTCTGCCAAGACAAACAAAATTTCAGCTAGTCCAAACACGGCTGCTAAAGCTAATTTGTCAAAAGCTGCTCAGGTTAAAGAAGCTGGCGCTTCTCTTAAATTTTCGAATGAAGAGCATAATTTTGGAACCGTGCCTGAAGGACCTTCGGTAAGTTATGATTTTGAATTTAAAAATACAACGAGCGAACCGGTGCAATTAGAAAGCGTACGAGCTTCTTGTGGTTGCACAACGCCTAATTGGAGTAAAGAGCCAATCTTACCTGGTAAGAGTTCTAAAATCACGGCTACTTATAACACCAAAGGTCGTCCCGGAAGTTTTTACAAAACGATTACTGTAAAATCTACAGCTGGTCAAAAAGTATTAAAAATTAAAGGAACTGTAGAAAAAGCACCTTCTTCTTCAGTACCAACGAATAATAACTCAATGATTAAACACTAAAAAACTAAAAAAACAAAATAACATATGAAATCAATTTTTAGTTTACTAGCTGTTTTATTTATTAGTGCCTCTGTTTTTGCGCAGGATAATGCTCCTGTTTTTAAGTTCGAAAGAACGACGCATGATTTTGGTAACTTAATTGAAGGCCCTGAAGCTACTTATAGCTTCAAGTTTACGAATGTGGGTAAAAGCCCACTAATTATTCAACGTTGTAACGCTTCTTGCGGTTGTACAATTCCTAAATGGAGTACAGATCCCATCATGCCTGGTAAATCTGGTACGATAGATGTGAAATATAATACCAAAGGAAGAATCGGAAGTTTTAATAAAACGATTTACATAAAGTCAAATGCAAAAAGCATGAAAGAGCGTTTTGAACTTTATATTAAAGGTGTGGTAATCCCACCAAAAAAAGCGAACAAAAACGTAAAATTGAAACCATCTAAACAATAAGTTTAGTTTGAGATAATAAGGAAGGCTGTCATTTATGACAGCCTTTTTGCTTTATTTTTACAGCATTCATTTTGAACATTGCAAGCTATATATCCCAGCGCATTGCTTTTGGCAAGAAAAAATCCTTTTCAGCTACTATCGTCAAAGTGGCTATAGCGGCTGTTGCGCTTAGTATGGCGGTAATGATTGTTGGACTTTCGTTAGTCAAAGGTTTTCAGCAAGGCGTAAAAAATAAATTCTATGATAACTGGGGCCATATTCATGTAACCCCCTATTTGGCTGATCCTAATAACTACCTTCAAGAAGAAAAGATTCCATTGAATGACACCTTACTTTCTAAGATGAAATCATTTGATAATGTGAAAAGAGTAGCTCCTTTTGCATTGGAATCTGTTATCATTAAGAGTAAAGAAGAAATGGAGGGCCTTGTGCTCAAGTCCAACTTCAAAGAGGCTATCACGCATCCAAATCTGATTGAAGGACAATCCATTCGATTTACGGATTCTAATTATTCTAATGATATCATACTATCTCAATCATTGGCGAATAAACTTAAGGTAAAACTGAATGACAAATTGCGGTTGTACTTTTTACTCCCAAATACCAATTCACCGAAACCTCGAAAAGGAATCGTTCGAGGCATCTTTAATACCAACCTCCCAGAATTTGATAATCAAATAGCCTTCTGTGATCACCGATTACTGGCTAATGTAAATAAAGACAGTACGACCTTGATTCAAGGTTATGAAATTAATGTTGAAGACATTAGCCGTAACCAAGAAACTAAAGAAGCGCTTTACGATCAAATAATTGAAGCTCCTTTATATGCCTATACTATTAAAGAACGTTTTGAGAACATTTTTTCTTGGCTTGGCATGATGAAAACTAATGAAAGACTCATAATAGGCATTATGATTATTGTGGCCATTATGAATATGATTAGCACGATGCTCATTTTGATTTTGGAACGTACTCAAATGATTGGTGTATTAAAATCACTCGGCATGAAAACAAATGGCATTAGTAATATTTTTTATACTTCGGGTTTACGCATTTTATTCTTTGGTTTATTAATAGGCAATGCGTTGGGTTTACTTTTTATCTTTTTACAACAGCAACTGGGCTTTATCAAGTTAAACCCAGAAGTGTATTACGTGCGAACTGCTCCTGTACTTTATGCTTGGTCATCATTTTTATTGGTTAACTTATTAATGATTGTTGTTATGCTGGTCATTCTAATAATCCCAACATTTATCGTTCGCAGAATTCACATCGTAAAAGCATTGCAATTCAAATAGTATGTCAGTCAAAGAAGAGTACATATCGTATTGCAACGAAAAGAAATCCCTCCCTTTATTTCACAGGGCAGCATGGTGGAATTTGGTTTTAGAAAATTGGCAAGTCGAAAAAGTATCTGCTCAAGAAGCTGATGCGTATCTTCCATATGCATTTTATAAAAAATGGGGGTTTCGTTTTTCAAGAAATCCTTTTTTGACGCCTTACAGTGGATTGGTTTTTCTTTCAGAAGATTATTCGGTTGAGCAAAAACAAGCTTTGGTTGAAAAGGCAATTCTTTTTCTTGAACAGTTTTCTATCAGTCAATATGATAGCCACCCATTATTAAGTCAAGGCATAAAAAGCAATAAAACTAAGACTACTTTTTTACTACCGTTAGATAAATCTATCGAAGAAATTTTTTCAAGCTTTAAGTCTAGCTTAAGAAGACAAATAAAAAAAGCTAGTAAAAACCTAACGATAGAAACCTCTTACGACATAAGTGCATTTCATAAAATCTATCTCGATTCATTGCAGAAACAAAAAAGTAATGAAATCGTCCCGAAAGAACTCATTTCGAAAACATTGGCTTATTGCGAACAAAAAAACTGTGGTCAACTGTTTGTAGCACGAAGCAATAATGGTTCTATTCATGCTAGTATATTTTATGTTTTTGATCAAAAATGTGCCTATTATCTGTTAGGTGGCAGTGCAACTCAACATTTAGGTAGCGGTGCCATGGGGCTTCTGCTATGGCACTGTATACACGAAGCACACAAACAACAATTAGAATATTTTGATTTCGAAGGCAGTGAAGTCCCTGGTGTGGCGCGATTTTTTTCGGGATTTGGTGGCAATAAAATCGACTACCCCATTCTTTCTGCGAAGACCGACCCAAAACTGAAAACCCTGCTCAAACTGAAAGGTTTACTAAAAAAATAGTGCAAAAAAGGTCAACATCTTCAGTTTGACTTTGAGCTCAATTTTCTTTTCTCAGAATATTTTTACAACATGCAAGCGTATTTAGATTTACTTCAGCACATTTTGGATAAAGGTTCTCAAAAAGAAGACCGAACCGGAACTGGAACTAAAAGTTGTTTTGGGTATCAAATGCGCTTTGATTTAAATGCAGGCTTTCCACTAGTAACAACGAAAAAAGTACATTTAAAATCTATCATTCATGAGTTACTTTGGTTTATAAAAGGTGAAACTAATATTGCCTACCTCAAAGAAAACAAAGTAAGAATCTGGGACGAATGGGCGGATGAAAACGGTGACCTCGGACCCGTATATGGAAAACAATGGAGAAGCTGGGAAGGAGCCGATGGCAAAGTACATGACCAATTAGAAACTGTTATTGATCAAATTAAAAACAACCCCGATAGCCGAAGAATTATTTTGAGCGCTTGGAATGTGGGCGAACTAGAACAAATGGCGTTGATGCCTTGTCATAATATGTTTCAGTTTTATGTAAGCCCTGAGAAGGACGAACAAGGTCGGAGAAAACTAAGCTGTCAA
>CAYMFF010000029.1:25551-32721 GCA_964389575.1 uncultured Chitinophagaceae bacterium | reverse complement strand
TGACGGAATGAAACGGGAAATCAAAGTGAATGAAAATACCTTTGTATTAGTTCATTTGGGAAATCCATAGTTTAAGTTCAAAAGCGCCTCGCATTAGCAAGGCGCTTTTGTTTTACCAATTTTAGAGTGGGAAATGACATGGGTGCTTTATCGGCGCTGATTTTCTGTGAGTGAATACGTCGCTTCTCGTGCTGCGTTTAGACAATTAAAGTCAAAACGGTATTATTTAGCTAGGTAGAACAACACATTCTCATTTTCTTTTCTGAAAATATGTGCAGCCTGCTCTCGAATGGCAGCCGCGCTTACTGACTTGTAATTTTCAAATTCCTCGTTCATTTTGCTAGCATCGCCTAGTAGTTCGTAAAAAGCTAAATTATTCGCCCGGCTTATCAAACTCATATCCTCAAACTCCATAAGGCTTTCAATTTTATTGATCACTTTGTCTAGCTCATCTTGCGATACACCCTCTGATATAAAATCTTGTACTACCGAATCAATCGCCTTTTCACCATCTTCTGGCGTAATGCCGTCAGCCAAGTTGCCCATTACTACCAGTAGTCCTTTTTCAACGCTGCCCGTATGATAACAGTTTACTTGACTAAAAAGTTTTTTGTCTTTCACAAGTTCCGTGTAAAGTCGAGCGGATTTTCCACCAGCTAAAACTTCTGTGATAATGTCAGCCGTGTAATAATGTGGGTTTTGTCTATCCTCGATATGATAGGCTTTCATAATCAAACTCACGGGTACATCTTTCTCAACGGTCAGTCTGCGTGTTTCTTTTTGTGCTGGCTCTTCTGCAATGTTCCTCTCATATTTTTCACCGGAGGGAATAGGTTCAAAGTATTTTTTTGCCAAACGTTTTACTTCTTCCAAAGTCGCATTTCCTGCAACAGCGAGAATCGCATTTTGAGGATTGTAATGTTTCTTAAAAAAGTTTTTTACGTCTTGCAGTTGGGCATCTTCAATGTGAGCTAGCTCCTTGCCAATCGTCATCCATTGATAGGGGTGTTGCTTGTAGCAAAGCTCGCGCAAATATTTCCATACATCGCCATAAGGTTTGTTTATGTAGTTTTCTTTAAACTCTTCACAAACTACTTTGCGTTGTACTTCCAAGCTATTTTCGTCAAAAGCTAAGGACAGCATTCGATCACTTTCTAACCAAAAACCAGTCTCCAAATTTTCTTTTGGTAGTTTTAAATAATAATTTGTAATGTCGTTAGTAGTGTAGGCATTGTTTTCTCCACCCGCTACTTGCAAGGGTTCGTCATAACTCGGAATATTTATACTGCCGCCAAACATGAGGTGCTCAAACAGATGTGCAAAGCCAGTCTGTTCAATATGTTCGTCTTTGGCGCCTACATCGTAGAGCACATTCACCACTGCCATGGGGGTGCTTTCGTCTTTATGAAAAATGACTTTTAAGCCATTGTCTAGCACAAATTTTTCGAATTGAATCATAATTAATTTTTAATAGCTTGTAGCATTTAGTAAAGGTGAGTTTTTTACGTTGAATAAACATTCATTAATAAGCTCGCCCCGTCTTATTCTCCATGTAGTTCATAAATGCCTTATTCACTACTACATTACCGCCTTTGGTAGGGTAATCACCGGTGAAATACCAATCCCCTTTATTGTTCGGACAGGCTTTGTGTAAACCTTCTATTCGCTGATATACCACATTTACCTTGGCATTTACATCATCTTCTTTCAGCATTTTAGCAATTTTGGCACTGATTTGATCAGCGTCAAAATGGGAATAAATTTCTTTCACAAAGTTCTCACTCTCTAGTTTGTTTGACTTTTCAGCTTGCAAGCATTTAGCATATACTTCGTTGGGTACATTATCAAGTTCGCGATCTTTCAATAATTCAATAGCCGCTTGAAAAGCAATAAACTCACCCATTTTACTCATGTCAATGCCATAACAATCGGGGTAGCGAATTTGTGGTGCACTGCTTACTACAATGATTCGTTTTGGTCCCAATCGGTCCAACATACGAATGATACTTTTCCGTAAAGTAGTTCCGCGTACAATAGAATCATCAATCACAACCAGCGTGTCAATTCCTCTACGTACTTTACCATAGGTGATGTCATAAACGTGCTGAACCATTTCGTCACGCGCACTGTCTTGCGTAATGAAGGTGCGCATTTTCACATCCTTGATAGCAATTTTTTCAACGCGTACTCTTCGGTGAATCATCTCTTGGAGTTTTTCATCCGTTACTTCGTCCCAGGCTTTAATTCGATCTACTTTGATACTATTCAGATAGGCTTCAGCACCTTTGATTAATCCAAAAAAGGAAGTCTCGGCGGTATTGGGGATGTAAGAAAAAATTGTGTTTTTCAAATCAAAATCAATCATCTCCAACACTTTTTGCGAAAGTTGACGACCTAAGTTTTTTCGTTCTTCGTAAATATCCGCATCACTACCGCGGCTAAAATAGATTCGCTCAAAACTACAAGACAGTCGGGGAGCTTCGGGTAAAATGCGTTCAACGGTATAGTTCCCTTCTTTGTCAATCAAAAGTGCATGTCCAGCAGGAAGCTCTTTTACTTCTTCTAGCTGCACATTAAAGGCCGTCATGATAGCAGGGCGCTCACTAGCGGTTACAATTATTTCTGGCGAAATGTAATAGAACATGGGTCTGATAGCATGTGCATCTCTAAAGCAGAAACTAGCACCGTCTCCTACCATACCCGCCACGGCATAGCCACCGTCAAACAAGGCATTGGCCTTACTTAAAACTTCTTTCCAATTGGCTTTGCCGTTGGCTTCAATATCTTCACGTAGCTTATGATGAATGGTTTCCATCATGGCTGCCAAATCACTATCTAAGCTCGCGTTTCTTTTTGTTTCTTCCGAAAGGTATTCATTTAGTTCTTTGGTATTGACTAAATTAAAATTTCCTGCCAGTACTAAATTTTTTTCTTTCTCAACATCGGATTTTAAAAAAGGATGACAATAATTTATATTGTTTCGGCCTTGCGTGCCATAGCGTAAATGTCCAATCATGACTTCGCCTAAGGCTTTCAGATGTCCTTTCAGCATGTCGGGTCGATCTAAAATATCAGGGAACTGCGTCTGCAGTTCTTCCATTTCTTGATTGACGGCTCCAAAAATATCAGAAATAGATTGTTTTTTAATACTACGTTTTCTTGAAACATAAGGATAGCCATCTTGTACGTCCAATTTTACAGAAGCGATACCGGCACCATCTTGTCCGCGATTGTGTTGCTTCTCCATGAGAAGGTATAGTTTGTTTAATCCATAAAGAGCTGTACCATATTTTTCATGGTAAAAAGAGATGGGCTTTCGCAGGCGAATGAAGGTAATCCCGCATTCGTGTTTGATGGCATCTGACATAATCTGTAAAGAGTGCAAAGATAGAATTTGCTTTATAAAGTGAGGTGGAATAGACGAGGAATGTGAAGAGGGATTACAAGGTATTTTTATTAGTCAGAAGCGGATGAATCCGAACTAAAGTACTGAAAGTAAAAGCCCGATTAAGGCTAGCTGTACACCAAAAATGACCAACCCAAATACAATAGACCGACGACCATCTTTTGCTAATTGGAGAATACTGATTTTCAATCCTATGGCCGCCATGGCTATGATTAGCAAAATGTCGCCAAGCTTTTTCATGACATCTAGAAACTGCTCAGGAATCGGGAAGACGGAAACAAGAATAGTGATGGCAATAAACGCCCATAAATAGGGAGGGAGTTTAAAATGACTCCACACACTCTTTTTCTTACCGCCCGTTTGAGCCATTATGTTGAATAAAATAATTGCAGGAGAGAGTAAAGCCACACGCGCCATTTTAATTGTTAGTGCTTGTTCACCAATGCTATCGGTCATCATAAATCCTGCTCCAGCTACATTGCCCACAGAATGTAAGCCTGCTCCAATGAATACGCTGGCGTCTACTTCGCTCATGTTTAAATAGGTAAGAACGATGGGAATAAAAATCATCCCGACACTCCCCAATAGATTAACGATGGCAATGGCGATTCCTGTTTCTTCAGAATTTTTAGTAACAGTAGGTGCCAAAGCCGCAATGGCGGATGAGCCGCAAATGGCCGTGCCAAAACCAACCATCCATTGTGCAGCGTCAGTTCCTTTTATTCGTTTGGCCAGCAGAATAGTAACTACTAAAAGCACCACAATCATTACGGCTATTAAAATAAATTTTGACGAACCAATAGCAGCTATTTTTCCAAAGCTGATTCCAAAGGCCAATAGCACAATGGCTATTTCTAAAATTTTAGAACTTGAAAATTTTATTCCAGCTGAAAACACTTTGGGAAGGGAGACTAAGTTTCCGAGCAGCACGCCCAATACGAAACTTAAAAGAACACCATTTATATAAGGAATACTAGGGGCTGCAAAATAGGAAAACAAGCCAATAAAAACGGCCAGTAAAACTCCTTTATACAGACGCTCTATCAAATTATTTTACAATATATTCTGGCTGCGAGACTCCTTTGATTCCCCCATCTAGCTCGTGTAATTTTTTGAACCCTTTTTCTTGCATGATATGCAAAGCTTTGGTACTTCTATTTCCACTTCTGCAATACACAATGTACGTTTTCTCTTTGTCTAGTGCGTCAATCTGATCGGCAAAGTTAGAGCCATTGTAATCAATAAATTTGTCAGTTCCTTTCACATACCCTTCCGCTACTTCACCCGGTGTGCGAACATCAATTACTATTGTGTTCTCGTCCGCACTCATTGCATTCATCTTATCTATCGCAATCCGTTTAATACTTTTATTAGTTGCTGTGCATGATATGATAGTGCTGAGCAGTACGAAACTTATTATTGTTTTGATCATAGTTCTTTATTTTATTTCTTCGTAATCGATTGGAGTATTTCTATCTTGTTGCTGATCCTCAATGGTGTTCACCACTTCGCACCCAGTATTGAAAAGCGCTTTATACAAAAAATAGATGCCAGCGACAAGCAAAAGGTAATCTATTGGTAGTAGGCTGTTGCCTTCTATTAATTTAGAAAAAAAACTAAATGCCGCAAAAAGGCCAACAAGTAAGCGCACCCATCTCATTAGATACCAAGGTGTATGTAAAATATTTTGTAACATTGTATCGCTTACAAAGTTACACGCATTTACCACAAATTAAGTCTTCATAGAGAAGCCATTTTGTCTTAAAACTAAAACCAAGAGGTATTCTCAAACCCTTTCATAAAAGGCCATGGGATACGAGATAGAATTAGGATGAGCGCGATTAGATAAAAGATGAAAATTTTCTTATTCTTCTTACGGGGTGCCTGCACTCTTTTGGCTGTGCTATATCCAACCGTAATTAAAATTATGGCGATAAGCATTACAAAAATATGCTCTACCGCATAAAAACGCATTACACTACTTTTCATGACATCGCCCATACCATGAGTTTGGATGTTGTGAAGTCCTTTGCCTCCAACAAAATATTGCACCAATCCAATAACGAGTTGGAGGTGCGCAACAATAAGGGTCCAAAGAGCAAATTTTTTGTCTGAAGCACTGTAGGCCTCATTTTGGCGCATGCCTTGAAAACTTTTTACAATCGTAAGAACAAGTAATATGAGTATAACCCAACGGAGTATACTATGTAATTGATTTAAAACGTCCATCATAAGACCTTAAAGATAATACCAAAGCTCAAAATACTGCAAATACCTTTTCATTAAGTTATAATGAGGATCTGATTAATTCTGAATAAATTTTTATGGGGGAAAAGGCTTTATGAATTAGATTTACCAAACGCACTCATGTTTGAAAACGAAGATCATAATAACTTTAAGGATATTGAAAGTTTAAAGGCTGCCTTCCAAAAACTGATGAAAGGGCAAAGCCACAGGGCACTGCACGAAGATGATTTCGAAGCACTCATTGATTACTTTGAAGTGGAAGGGGACCAACAAAATTGGAAATTAGCATGTGAACTTTCAACGGATATTTACCCTTTTTCATCTGCCTTACTTTTACGAAAAGCCGAATGGTATTTGGAGCAAAAGCAAGTCAGTTTAGCACTTGCGATTGTTCAAAAAGTTCAAACGACAAGTCCGGGAGATTTAGACTGTCTGTTACTTCACGCCGACATTTTAATTCAGGCTGACAAAGCACAGCAGGCAATAGTTTTATTGAATAGCGAACTAGTCAAATTTGATAAAGCCGAAAAAGTTCATATTCTCATGGAGCTCAGTGACATTTATGATGAACTGACTGAATTTGAAAAAGTATACGATACACTAAAAAAAGTATTGAATTTAGACCCCAAGGTAGAAGACGCTTTAGTAAGAATGTGTTTCTGGGCTGATGTAACGAAACAACAAAAGGATTGTATTGATTTTCATATTGTGATTTTAGATGACAATCCGTTATATGCTTCGGCTTGGTATAATCTAGGCTTGCTCTATCAAAGCATCAAAAATTATGTGGAGGCAATTGAAGCCTATGAAAATTGTATGTCTATTGACAGTCAGTTTGATTATGCACTTCGGAATTTAGGAGAATGCTATGTGCAACAGGAAGAGTTCGATAAGGCCATTGCCGTTTTTGAGGAACACATGCAAATAGCCAAAGCAGAGGACGTTATTTTAGAAACGCTTGCTTTTTGTTGGGAGCATAAAAAACAATTTGCCAAAGCCAGACAATACTATAGAAAAGCGTCATTGATGAATCCAGAAGACGATACCGTTTTTTTTAAAATTGGAGAGACTTATGTGAAAGAACGTCAATGGGATAAAGCGATTAAATCGTTTTCGGTGGCTCTTCATTTGGATAAAGAAAATGTAAATTACTCGCTGGCGCTCGGTGATTGCCTCATGCAAATTGAGGCTGAAGATGAGGCGGTTGTCTGTTACTTGAATGCCGTAAAATTAAAACCAACAAAAAAAATAATTTGGTTAGCTCTATGCAGAGCGTTGTATGCCACAGACTATCTCGAAGAGTGCATTAGACAACTACAACTAGCCGAAGAGCATTGTGGCCATAAAATTGAATTTGAATATTATTGTGCTGGTATATTATTAGCATTAGGAAAAACGAAGGAGTCCATTCCTTATATAGAAAATGCCTTGGCCAGAGATGTGCGCAAAGCGAATTGTTTAAATGATTTAGATCCTGAAATAATGCGCCATCCTGTTTTTGCAGATTTGTACGCACG
>CAYMFF010000029.1:0-25451 GCA_964389575.1 uncultured Chitinophagaceae bacterium | reverse complement strand
ATGATTTAGATCCTGAAATAATGCGCCATCCTGTTTTTGCAGATTTGTACGCACGCTACAAAAAATAAGTATTGCGCATAAAAAAAGAGAGTCTATTCAGACTCTCCTCTCTATAATCTCGGCAAGTTTCCTTATGGTTTTACTTCAGCAGGTACCCATTGATTTTGGAACTTATTTGGCGCATTCAAATACTTTTTGGCCAGTCGGTTTAGTTCGGCTGGAGTAATAGATTTGATGCGTTCTGGATAAGTAAAAATTCTTTTTGGGTCTGTATTGTTATAAAAACTTGAGGACAAAGTGCCTAACCAATAATTATTTTCTTTTAAGTTTTCAGAATATTTCTGAAGGGCAGGTTGCGTGGCTTCGTTAACATCGGCCTTAGTTATTCCACCGGTCTTCTGTACTTCTTTTAATATTGCTTCATAAGCAGTGCGAAGTTCGGCCAATTTTTCGGGGCCGCAGGGTATGAAAGAGCTAACCGTATAAGAAGGTTTTGGATACTGTGTCAAACGAATACCCATTCCTCCACTATACATTCCACCGATTTCTTCACGTAGTTTTTTAGTGATTTTTCGATTGACAACCTGTGATAAAATATAAAGTTTAGTGGCTTCTAATGGGTCATATTTTGCATCGCCGTACATCATGTCCATAATCATGGCTTGTTGCTCACTCCCTTTTTTATATTCAAATTTGTTATTCCCTTTTCTTCTTTCCTTTCCGACATCGCGGAAGTTGGTAGCTACTTTTTTGCCGCTCATGCCTCCAATGTATCTTGTCACCAATGGTTTTATTTCTTTCTCATCAAAGCTTCCTACAAAAACGTAGTGCATTCCATACGCACTTTTAAATCGTTCGTTATAAAAAGCAAGTGCATTCTTAGGGTTGATTTCATCAAACTCTTCCGGACTTGGGAAGTCATTAGCGTAAGGATTGTCTTTGTACAAATACTTTTGACTTTCCATCATGAATGCCATTCTCGGATTCGACTTCATCGCATTCGCTTGTTGCTTTTCTTTGCTTAGGTATGATTGAAATCCTTCTTTACTCATTTTACCATAATTACATTGTAAGTATAAAAGCTCAAACATGGTTTTCAAATCTTTCTTAGTGCTGCTTCCACTAATTTCGTCAGAATATAATAGAGAACTGATGCCAACCCGAGCGCGCTTTCCGGTCATGTATTTACCCAAGGATGTAGGATCAAAATCACCGTATCCCATAGCGTCAACCACATTATTATTATAAATGGCCGACATCAAATCGTCTCCTTTGTACAAAGAGTAGCCTCCTTTTCGCTTCGCGCTAAAACTAATTTCATCATTTTTAAAGGTTGTGGGTTTTAGTGTGACCATAGCTCCGTTACTCAAAGTCCAAGTAGTTGTTCCTAGTTTTTTATCAGTGGTCGTTTTTACGATTTTTCCATCGGTAGGCTCTGTGGGTAGCAAATTGGCTGCCACGACCGCTTCTTCGTATGCTGTAATATTTTCAGCGGCCGTCTCATTAATCCAAGCTAACAATTTCTTTTCGCTTGGTAATTTGTCAGAAGGTTTAGACGTAATGAGTGCAAATGAATTTTTGTCAATGTCAATTTTTTTGGCCATTGCGTTTACATCATTTAAGGTAATAGATGGAAGCTGTTGTTTAGTAAAATTATATTCCCACTCAATACCCGGCACTGGTTCGTTCTCTAAAAAATGTCTTACCAATTCACCTACATAGTTACTCGACTTTGTTTTATTACGCTCATTGTATTGCTTCTCATATCTACTTAAAAGAGCTTCTTTTGCACGTTTCATTTCAGCTTCGGTAAATCCAAATTTTCTTGCTCGAATGGCTTCTCGAACTACAGTTTTCACTGCGTTCTCAGTTTGCTCGGGACCACAGTACGCCACAGAGCTATAGTTGTTATAGCCACGAGCAAAACCACCTCCGTAGTTGGTGCTTCCAAATAAGAAAGGCGGGTTGGCACTATTTCTAAATTCATCATAGCGATTGCTCATCACGATATTAAATAGTGAGTTCACTAAGTCATTTCTATAATCTGCTTTTGTAGTAGATGCTTTTTCATAAGTTGGATTTCCGTTTAACTGAAAAACTGTGTAGGTAGCTTCTTTATCAGTTAATACCATGGCCTCACTAGCCGTGCGTTGTGGCACGTCATATTTCTCAGGGCGTGGACGTGGGTTTTTAGGATTTTTAAAACCAGAGAAATATTTTTTTATTAAACGTTCAGCTTCGGCTACCTCAATGTCACCCACTACCATCACGGCCTGTAAGTCTGGACGATACCAATCTTTATAAAATCGTTTGATTACGTCATGTTTAAAGTTTTTAATTATGTCGTCCTTACCAATGGGAAGGCGCTCGGCGTAGCGAGAACCATTCATATATTTCGGTAACCATTTTTGCATCATGCGGTCGTTGGCCCCTTTACCCATTCGGCTTTCTTCAAGCACCACTCCACGCTCAGCGTCAATTTCCTCACCTTCTAACAAAGCATTTCCTGCCCAATCAGAGATGATGGTAAAGCCTTTTTCAATTTTGTCTTTATCGTCTGTTGGAATCGGAAGGATATAAACCGTTTCATCAAAACTAGTATAAGCGTTTAAGTCGGCACCGAATTTTACACCAATGCTTTGTAAATAACTTACGATTTCATTTTTCGGAAAGTTTTTTAGACCATTAAAGTTCATGTGCTCCATGAAGTGAGCTAAGCCTCGTTGGTCATCGTCTTCTTGCATGGCTCCGGCATTTAGGGCCATTCTTAGTTCGATTTTGTTCTCCGGCATATTATTCTTTTTGATATAATACTTTAGGCCGTTAGCTAATTGCCCAGTTTTTACGGAGGCATCGAATGGGATTTTGCCGCTTACATTTTGTGCATTTGACTGCACGGCCAGACCTATAAATAGGATGGTCAGGCACAGGAGGGATTGTAGTCTTTTCATAATTTAGATATATTTTTCTCTAAATTACAAAGGAATAGTACCCCATAAAATTTTAACTGTTAAAGTTTATTTAGCTGTATTTTTTCTCCTGCTTAATCTACTTCTTCCAGCTCCGCTCGATAAAACGCCTTCAGAAAAAGAGAACCTAAGTTTTTGTGGGGTGGAACATAATCATCAAAGAGCGGATTGCCGCGAAGACGTTTCCCTAAATCGCTCCACATTTTGACCCAGTCTAAACTATTTCCTGCCAGCAGCACTCGATCCATATAATCTAATATGGGCCAGTTCACGCTGCCGCTCCCCACTTGTTTGCTACTAATAATTTGTGCATCAGGACTTTTGCTCATGATAGTTTCTAAGTGATTAAATCCACCACAAGCACCAAGCATAATTACTTTGTTATGCGGCGCAAGCTGATCTAAGGTAGTCGCAACGTGGTAGCTGTGGCCTCGTTGAATTATAATAGAAGGATTTACATTATTGGCAATCAAGTGTTGCTGTAAGGCTTTTTGCGCAAATTCATCTTTTGGCTCGTCATGGGGTTTGTTTGCATATTTTATGACTTTGTTTTTTCCTTTACTTTCAAATCGCACCCAATCTTTCGTTTGGCTGTATTTCCATTTGCTAGTTCTGTGACGACGAATAAACCCATTATACACGCCCTTACCATCTTTGTCTCCTGGAAAGAAAATTTGTTGAACCACACTTCCCGAATCGTTTTGCAAATTTTTATAGGGCAGCGATGAAATCGGGGGTACGTTCAAGCGGGCCGAAACCATACTATCACTCTGCGTAAATAGAATATTGAGAATATTATAAATTCTAAACGAAAGCTGATTATCTGAAAGATGTGCTTTGTTTTTATTTCGTTGTACTTCTTCAATCACTAGGTTATGAACGGCCGTGTCCTTGATGGAGCTATAAGTCGTGGCTACATCAATGGCTCCTTCTAAACTTTTTTCTAGGTCTTGACTGCCCAAGTCAGAAACAAACATGGTCATCAGTTTTTCCTGCTGCTCACTTTTCATTGTTTTTAGAAAACGACTGAGGGTATTAAAATTCCCAGACAGTCGAATAAACGTTCTGAATTTAGTGAATTCTATTTTCTCTAAAAAAGTATAAGCATTTTTGGGTTTTAGTTTGCTCATAAATCGTTTGAACGTGCCCATATAACTGCTTGTGTAAAATTCTTGATCTCCTTCTGTGATAATATAGTAAAGTTCCTGTGCGGAAAAAGGACTGATGCTTTTAAATCGAACCGCGTCGCTGGCAAAGTGAAGTTCGTTTACTTTTTGAACGTAATATTTCGTTTCTACATGCAACTCTTTGATCAAGCGCTTTTTCGAACTTTCTGATTCGCTTTTGTTGACTTGCGAAACAAGTTTTTTAAAGTACGCATTTCGATTGTTCGTAATGCTATTGATTTGAGCAATCGTTTGCTTCTTATTGTGGTACTCATCCAGAAAATAAATTGCTTTTAAGGGTGTTTTACTTTTATCCGCCAAGGATACCAAGCTTTGTACATAAGGGTCCGTGTTGCGTCGTACTATATCGCGCTCTATGGCGGTGGAGGTAGCGTAGTTGAGTAAAAGTTTCGGACGACTTTTAGCTGTTTCCGAAACAACTTTATCGGCCAAAGAGGCAGGATTAATTTTTCTAAGTTTTCGGATTAAAATTTCAGGATAGCGTCCCGCAGTTTCTTCTAGTAAACGCTGTTTTAAGTTGGGATAAGGGTTCAGCATATCGCTGAGTGCATATAGCTCTTTGTTGCTATTATTTTTAATGTAATATTCCCCTTGATTTCCTTTGATAGATTTTACAAGATCCAACGAGTGATTAAAAATTCTTTTATAATAATTCACGTTTAGATTGCCTCGGTCGATGCTCAAATTAGCATTTTTTAATTGACGGATGATTGTGCTTAAAAAGTTTCGTTTGGTCTCGTAGTCATCAAAATTGTTCAACACATAAAATTTATAAATGTCTACTTTTTTAAAAACAGCATTTGAAATAGCGTTGGAGCGCAATTTATCATCATCAATATTTAAATAACGATCACCGACTCCATCGGCAAAGTCAAAGCGCTTTTGCTCGTTAGCAATTTGATTGAGTGATTGCCATTCAAACCGGCTAATTTTTGCTGAGTCCGCAATACTGTTTTGAAGGATGCCCTGCGCAAAGGAGGTGGCACTAAAAGCCAAGCATAGTAGTAGTCCTATGTAAGTTTTCATGCCTTAAAATTAATCATTATTCAGCGAAGCGCATTAAAATATTGGTTAGTAGGAACTTAATGCCAAGAAGGTCCAATCGAAGACTGTCTTTGTTTTCTGCGAGTTCTACAATTTTTTAGCTCAAAAAAAGAACCGTCTGTCGTATTTTCGAGAGATGAAATTTTTACAATATATATTAATTGCTATATTAATTAGCCCTGCCGTTATGGCGCAAGATGATTTGGTAAGGTCATTAGATAAAAACAAATCGGAGAACGCGAAGGAAAAATATAAATTCAAAACTGTAATCAATGTTGATGTGTCACCTGTGAAAAATCAAGGTAGTAGTGGTACTTGTTGGAGCTATTCTGGGAATTCTTTTTTGGAAAGTGAAATGATGCGTACCAGAGATGCTTTTGTAGACATTTCTGAAATTTACACGGCACGATGTGCCTATATAGAGCGTGCTCGAAACTATGTTCGTATGCACGGAAATGTCGGTTGGGGCGATGGTGCAGAACTGCATGATGTGGTACAGGTATATGGTAAGTATGGAGCGCTTCCTTATGAGTTATATACAGGTTTGAATTATGGTACAGAAAAAAATCGCTTTGGAGAAATGCAAGCGGCGCTCAAAGGTTTTTTAGAAGGAATCGTAAAAAATAAAAATGGCAAGCTGACCAAAAATTGGATGCCTGCTTTTACTGCGGCTTTAGATGCTTATTTAGGAGAGGTGCCTGAAAGTTTTGAATACAAAGGACGCACTTATACACCCAAGACATTTGCGGAAAAAGTAGTTGGTTTAAACGCAAACGATTATGTAGAAATGTCTGCTTTTCAGTATGCACCGCTTTACAAACCTACCATGCTTATGGTGCCGGATAACTGGAGCTTGCAAAGTATATGGAATATTAAAATGAAAGAAATGACAGAAGCGGTAGACAATGCCTTGGAGCGAGGATATTCTGTTGCTTGGGCTACGGACGTAAGTGAGCGTTATTTTAGCTGGAAAAACGGCGTGGCCGTTGTGCCAGAAAAGGACTACGTAGCTATGACACCTACTGAGCGAAAAACAATGTTTGACGGCCCAAAACCTGAACGGACTATCACAGCAAAGGATCGTGAAGATGCTTTTGATAACTATACAACTACGGATGACCATGGCATGCACATTGTTGGTTTGGCCAAGGATCAAAACGGGACTGAATACTATATGGTCAAAAACTCTTGGGGCGACAAAAATGATTATAAAGGATATTTATATGTATCAAAAACATTTTTTGAATACAAGACAACGGCTATCTTGATGAATAAAAATGCCTTGCCAAAAGGACTAAAAAGAAACTTAGGAATTTAAAATTTACTTTTTAATACAGTAAGCCCGTTCTGAAATTTCAGAACGGGTTCTTTTTTTTACCAACGTAAATAAACATCACCTCTCTGACGATAAATAATTCGAAGCTGCGGATTGGCATTCATAAGAGAAAAGGGGAGTAATAAACTTCTGTCTACATAAATTGTAAAAAGGTCTCTCAAATTGATAATATCATCTGGCACTCTCAGGTTGGGACCGCTGAAGGCTAGATTTAGTTCCATAAGGTTTGGTAAGTGACAAATTTCATTGGGGATGTAGCTCAGACTATTTTTTCCAATGGATAAGTGAGTCAGGTTTTCAAGTCCTCCCAGGCTCGAGGGTAGTGTTACTAGTTTGTTTTCACCCATAGTTAGGTATTCTAGTTTTTTCAAATCTCCGATGGAAGCAGGTATTGATTTTAGTTGATTGCCATCAATATACAGCTCCACTAAGCTTTTCAGTTGGCCAATGCTTTCGGGTAGCTTTTGCAATTTATTTGAGCGGATAGATAAAACTTTGAGGTGTTTTAAATTTCCAATTTCTTCCGGTAAGTAACGTATGTTGTTACTAGAAATGTGCAGCTCAGTTAGGTTTCGTAAGTTCCCAATTTCCGGAGGGATAGAGTCTAAGCCATTTCGAATGAGATAGAGTTTTCGGAGATTGGTTAGCTTACTAATTGAAGCAGGAATTTCATCTAAGGTTTTATTTACGATGCGTAATTTTTTGTATTTTTTCGGATTACGGACAGCGCTCACAATCGCTTTGTCACCGGCACAACTTTGCCACATGATTGCTAGTACAGCTAGGAAGACGAAAAGGGTGGGCTTGGTCATTCTCTAAATTTAATCATTCCGTTGGGAATCTTTTCCGTCTTGGAATGAATTTTTTAAATCCCTGGCATTCTTACCTGATTCGGAAATGAGTTTCAGGACTGGTCAATAAAAAATGCTTAGCCTTCTTCTATCGTCACCCAAAAGTTTTCGATACCCGCTTTGCGAACAATCTCGTTTAAGATCTTTGCATTGTCTGGATGTAGGCGAACGCAACCGTGGGAAGCTTTATTTCCTAATCGGCGAAAGTTGCCTATGGTGGTGCCATGCAGGGCATAACCGCCTTTTATAAATATGGCATAGGGCATGTTTCCTAATCCATTATAATTACCACCAGGGTATTTTCTGCTAGAGTATTTCTTGAAAATGGGACCGCTAGGTTGCATGTCAAAGGGAGGTGTTTCGTGGCGAGTTGAGCCAGTAGAAACTTTAAAAGTGTCCACAACAGCGCCGTCTATATATAAATATAAACGCTGGTCCGTTTTACTCACCCGTGCCCAAACACGACTATCAATTTGCCCTCGTTTTTTTTCATGAGTAGCCGATAGAATCGAGTCTTTGTCATGTAACTGTTTCAAATTATATCGTAAGGCTTTGATTTCTTCCGTAGTTATTTTTTTTACTTCTTGCGTGAACGAATCTTTAGGATTAGAAATACTGGTATCTGTAAATACATAAACATCTAATGCGATGGTGTCATTCACACCACTTTCTTTGATAACGGCACTATCTTTTTCGTAAATAGTTTCTAGGGTATCTAGCAGGTCTGAAAGACTGTCTGTCTTTGGGTTAAAATCTGTGTTATCGAAAAGATCGGTGGTGTCAGATAGGTTGACCGTGGTAGAGCTATCATGGAGAACCTCTTTTTTTATTTCTTGATAATCTAATTCTACCTTTTCATCATTTTTACAGGCGCTAAAAAACACTAAAAAGCTGGACAATAGTATGACGGATATGGAGTACGATTTCATAGAAGCGCAAAGTAACGAAAATGCTATGTTAAGTTTTTAAGCTGTGCCATCAATTTCTTGGGGGGTAACAATTTTTTATCCTAAATTTAGCGATTCATGTTCAGTGCGGAGGAAATACAAAATTGTAAAAAAAGAGATAAGCTGATAGCCTTGGCTAAAAAGAAGGACTTGAAGGTTGAGAAGTACATTAAGAATAATGCCTATCTTGAAGAACTTCGCATGCTTCAAACACAACTAGTTGATTTACAACAATATGTTGCGAAGAAAAAACTACGAGTTGCCGTCTTGTTTGAGGGACGAGATGCGGCCGGTAAAGGAGGTTGTATCAAACGATTTGTAGAGCATTTGAATCCAAGATCTATGCGTGTTGTAGCCTTGAACAAACCAACGGAGGTTGAAAAAGGACAATGGTACTTTAGACGATATGTAAAGGAGCTGCCAGACCCTGGCGAAATGGTTTTTTTTGATAGAAGCTGGTATAACCGAGCGGTGGTGGAGCCTGTAATGGGGTTTTGTTCTACAGAAGATTATGGTCAATTTATGGCGCAGGTGCCAAGCTTTGAGCATATGTTGTATGAAGACGGCGTAATTGTTATTAAGTTTTGGTTTTCTGTATCTAAAGAAGAACAAAAAAAACGGTTTGAATCTCGACTGAGTAATCCGCTAAAACATTGGAAGTATAGCCCGGTAGATCAAAAAGGGCAAGACCTTTGGGACGACTATACCTACTATAAGGAAATGATGTTTTCGAAAACGCATACGGCATTTTGTCCGTGGATTATTGTTCAGGCGAATAGTAAAAAAAATGCACGCCTTCATGCGATTCGATATGTGTTGTCACAATTTGACTTTTCAGGAAGTAAGAAAAAAGCATTGTCGCTTTTGCCGGACCCTAACATAGTGTTGCGTTATCATAGATTAATTGATCAAATAGATGTGTAGATGACTAAGAGTAAGATAGAATTGAACGAGGAGCAACTGAAAATTTTGAACAGTCCGGCTGGCCTGAAAAATTTATTGGCTTATCCAAATATTGATATTGGTTGGACTTTGAATCGAGTGGCGTATGAGAACGAGTTAAAGGATTTGCAAGCGCAGCTCATTGACCTACAATCATGGGTGATTGAAAATGACAAAAAGGTAGTAATTATCTGTGAAGGAAGAGATGCTGCTGGGAAAGGTGGGGCAATCAGAAGGATTACCGCGCATATTAATCCACGCCATTATAGAATAGAGGCCCTGCCTAAACCTACCGAAGAAGAAAGAGGACAATGGTATTTTCAACGCTATGTAACTCGTTTGCCTAAAAAAGGTGAAATGGTTTTTTTTGATAGAAGCTGGTACAACCGCGCGGTGGTAGAGCCTGTGAATGCCTTTTGTACGGCCGATGAGTACGAAACCTTTATGGGTCAAATTAATTATTTTGAAAAAATGCTCATTGAGTCAGGGACCTATTTGTTGAAACTTTATTTCTCCATTAGTAAAGACGAGCAGGCAAAACGATTTGAAGACATAAAAAGTAATCCGCTTAAAAAATGGAAGATGTCTGCGGTAGACGAAAATGCACAGGCGCTTTGGGATGAATACACGAAATATAAATTAAGAATGTTTTCCGTATCGGATACAGATCTAGCTCCTTGGAAAATTATCAAGGCCAATAAAAAGACATTTGCCCGTTTAGAGGCCATTCGATATGTCTTAGAAACATTGCCTTACCAAAAGAAGTAGTTCATTTGGTGATTGCTTATCATAGCGATTGTATTTTTAATTAATGGATTCAGCTTTAGTTATTGTTGCCATTTGTGTGGTTGTTTTGTTAAGCTATCTCTTTGATGTATCCTCAAAGCTCACAAAAATTCCTTCCGTTATTTTGTTGATTGCTTTAGGGTTTATTATTTCATTGGTTTCGAAAGAATTGGCTATTCCAACGCTCGATTTATCCAGTGTTTTACCCATTTTAGGTACGATAGGTTTAATTCTGATTGTGTTGGATGAGTCGTTTGAGTTACAATTAGGCAAAGATAGAATACCGATTATCAAAAAATCTTTAATCGTAGCGGTTTTCCCAATGTTGATTCTTTGTGCTTTGTTGGCCATGGCGTTTTGTTTTTTCCGCGATGCGAATTGGCACGTGGCTGTGGTGAATGCAATTCCACTGGCTATTATTAGTAGTGCGATTGCCATACCCAGTGTGCATCATTTACGCAGAAATTTAAAGGAGTTTGTGGTCTATGAAAGTAGTCTATCCGATATTATCGGAGTGGTAATCTTTAACTTCTTTGCCTTGAATGCCGTGTTTGACGCAGGTACTATGTTGGTCTTCGTACTTCAAATCTTATTGATGTTACTGATCTCATTTGTGGCTTCTATTTTACTTTCTTGGCTGTTATATAAAATTGACCATCACATCAAGTTTGTGCCTATAATAGTATTGATTATTTTGATTTACGAGGTTTCTAAAATTTATCACCTCCCTGCCTTGATTTTCATTCTAATCTTTGGGATTTTGATTGGTAATTTGGACTTACTAAGAAATAAAAAAATTAACCAACTCGTGCACCCGGAAGTATTAGATCAGGAAATTATTAATTTTAGACAGGTGGTTACCGAGGGGACCTTCTTAATACGCACTCTGTTTTTTGTGGTGTTTGGCTATTTAATTCATTTGCCTGATTTGCTAAATTTTCAGACATTAATTTGGTCCCTTATTATCGTAGCAGGCGTTTTTTCAGTTCGTGCCGTGCAGTTAAGGGCTATTGGGCTGCCCTTGTTTCCTTTGCTTTTTGTAGCTCCTAGAGGGTTAATTACCATTTTACTTTTCTTGTCCATACCAGTAAGCATGGAAATGCCCCTAGTGAATAAATCATTGATTATTCAGGTGATTATTATCACGGTTCTGATTATGATGATTGGTATGTTATTTCATAAAGAGGAGGAATTAGCGGAGGAGGAGCCACTAGATGAAGTGCCGCCAGCGGAACCAGTTTTGGTTATTGATGAGAGCTTGTAAATGAGTTTTCCGTTTTCTGTGATTAAAAGAAGGTTGATACAAAAAGACTGAATGGAATAAAAAAAGAGCAATCATTTCTGATTACTCTTTTAAAAGTCGGGAGGACAGCCCTACAACCTTTTGTAATTCAATGTTTTTAACTTTAATCAAATAGGCTTTAAATGCCTATAAATGCTCACTATTGTTCAAATATAGTATATTTGATTAAATAGCATTAAAGAAATAGTTGCTACCTAAAATGCTACCTATTTTGAATTATGTTTGTAGAAATTAAGATTATATGAATAGTACAAAAACTACATTTAGACTTTGGCATAGAGTAGATAAAGAATTGAAAAATTCAACACCCCCTGTATTTTTAGTTTGCTCTGTAAAAGGCGAAAGAAAGTATTTTAATACTGGTGTGAAAATTATCAAGAAACAATGGCATACAGAAAGGCAACAAGTTAAGAATATTAGCCAATCTGAAAAGAAGGCTATTAAGAATGAACTACAAAAGAATGGGCTTTTAGATAGAGCTGGTGTTACAAGGGCAAATAACGAACTAAACCATATAATAAAAATTGCAACAGATGTTGAAACTCAATTTATTCTTGATGGTGTGGCATTTTCATCAAAAATGATAATAGATGCTCTTAAAGAACAACTTGTACCTGTTACTAAAACCGAAAATGGCAATGGCACTATTGCAAATTGGATTGATTTATATGCAGAAGATTGTACCGATAAGAAAGCTGGTACAATAAAGTGTTATACTGGGCTTGCTAATCATTTAAAAGATTTTGAGAGATACTCAAACCGAAAAGTTACTTTTCAAAACTTCAATTATGATATGTTAGAGAAATTTCGAGAATATTTAATTACTGAAAAAAAGCAAACGAATACCACCATGATAAAGCAGTTTTCTACTATGAAAACTCTTTTGAAAAGGGCTGAAAAATTTTACGGTATTGAGATTAATCAAGATTTTTTGAAATTTGAGAATTACCAACGTAAAGATTCAGATTTTGAGGTTATTGTATTGACCGAAGAAGAATTAAATAAAATGATGTTGATTGATTTAAGTGATAACCCACGTCTTGATAGACAGCGAGATGTTTTTGTTTTCTCGGCATCTACGGGTTTGAGATTTAGTGATTTAAAAGACCTTAAAAGAGTTCATATCAAAGATGATGCGATTGAAAAGGTTTGCTTTAAGACGAAGCAACAACTTCATGTACCATTAAATGATGTTAGTAGAGCTATTCTTGACAAATACGCAGATGACATAATGCCCTTACCAATAATATCAAATGATAAATGTAGAAAGTATATAAAAGAGGTTGCTAAACTTTGTAGCATCAACGAAATAATTGAAAAAGTTCGATATTACGGTAAAAAAGCAGTGGTTACGACAAAGCCTAAACATGATTTAATAGGTATTCATACAGGGCGTAAAACGTTTGTTACAGTCTCATTGAATAATGAAATGCCACAACATACTGTTATGGCTTGGACGGGTCATAAATCTAATAGAAGTTTTAATAGGTATGTTGATGTAGCAAAGAAGCAAATGCATGAAGCAATGAAGAAAAACAAAGCATTTAATCGAACTACGGCATGAATGAAATTTTAGAAAATGCTAATATTGAGTTCAATGTAAGAACCGAAAAGATTTGGGAGAAGTATAGCTTTACTGAGAAAATTGAAGGAGTAGATATGACTACTCTCAAAATACCAAATTCTGATGACTACGATGAATTACTCGATTTTTTCAATGGTGCTTGTGCTACTTTCATTCTTGAATTTGAAAAGCTACAATTTATTGAAAAATATGGTAGTTGGAATAAAGCCATTGTATTAGAGGAGCTGAATCGAATAAATGACTGGATTAGCAAAGCTGAACAGGGTTCTGTTTCCAATGCCTTCAGCAATCCAAATTTTAGTAATGAGCAGGAAGAGTACCTAAGATTTAGAAATGATTATTATAAGGAACAAGCGTTTACAAAGGAGCAGTTGTATCAGACTTCAACCTTAGCAAAAGTCTATGGTCGGTACTTTCTTTTTAAAGATTATTTAAGCACCATGTTTGAAAAAAACGAAGTTGTACTAATTGCTGATAGTTATTTATCTTTTATGAAAGGCAACCATCCAATTAGTAAAAATCGTATTATGACGGATAAGGATTATTTAGCTATGACAGTTGGTTTAGACTATTATATAAAAAACAAGGTTTGTCCAGACATGCTTAATCCTGTTAATGTGGATTTACCTAAGAAGGTAATTGCTTTTACTTTTAAGTTCATTTATCGAAAGGAAGTATCAAAATCTTGGCAATATGAGTTCTTTAAATTTATGAAGTCTATGTTCAAAGTTTTTGATGATAAGAACATGGATGAAGATACTTTTAGAAAATCTGATTTGTACAATAATTATTCTAAATATGATAGTTCTTTGGATGAGTACTTGGGCGAGTTAAAAGATACTTACCAAGCTCAGCGGTAACAAGCGTTTCTATCGACCAAAGAATTCCTATATGCAAACCAAATGTTCCGTATTCTTTTTTAGCGTTTTCATAAAACGAATAAAAAATGATACAAAACAATTCCAATGAATTAAAAATTGATGATTTGCCAGAAATGGTTCAAACTCTATCAGAACAATTGAACTATATACAGGATAAAGTTGATACACTTAGTTCTGTACAAAGAAGAAATGAAGAACCCATAACAACGGCTGAACTTTGCCAGCGATTAAAAATTACTGAACAGACCGCAATTGCTTGGCGGAAAGCAGATAAAATCCCATATATGCGCTTAGATGGCATTATTCGATATAATTGGGAAGATATAGTTCATGTATTGGAGAACCGATAATTGGTAAAATGTTCGACAATAATACAATGGTTCTTTCCATAGAGGGAACGCCTTTTACAAAGGCATTTTCTGATAATTTACCGCCAAGTATTGAATATTCTGGATTAGAATTTGGACTTAATTTGTCTAAAATTAACTTCCCCAGATATATATGTATGTTGAACGGTTTGTACTTAGAGGCTAATTATTATGGTATTCGATGTATTAATTCTATTCATAAATATGCACATGGGTATAATCATACAGATTTTACATTGAGTCAATTTGAAGATACTATCGGTCATTTATCGGATAGGACTTCTTTGGATTGGGGAAGTGCAGAAATTAAGAAGTTAGAGATGGGCTGTAATTTAGTTGAGCCTGCCTCCTTGGAAATATTTGGTGGATTAATAAGCTATAGAAGAAAGTTTTTTTTTCCGATGAAGGAGGGTTTGGAAAAAGGGGTAAAATTGGATTCGACAAACTTTGATTTAAAATGCTACAATAAATATGCAGAAGCTCATGCTCGATTCAATGTACCAAAAGATTTATCAAGAGCAGAGTACTGTGCAAAAAGAATGAAAAAAGAACATCCAAACATTCGCTTTGTTTCCGACCTTTATGAAATACAAAACACAGAGAGATTAATTGAAAGGATGATGGATAGGTTTAGAAAGGTTAAGGTCATTGACAGCATTGATTTATCAAAACTCACAGCAAAGGAGTTGAGAACTGTTGCGCTATATTCAAACCCTACCTATTCTGTAGCCATGAAAAAGTATCATCCGTACACTTTTAAAAAAGATGTCGCTTTATACAATATGATTGCTAAGTCTCAGGGTAAGGGAGTTGTATCTGATTTTTTCGATAAGGTAGAAAACAAGTCTTTTGAACTCCTAAATAGTTAAGTGAAATTTCCAGCTTGTAGTGTAGTTGGAAATAAGGGTAAAAAAGGGGTAAATTAATATAGTTACAAAGCCTCTTTTGGTACAAAATCTTTAGGGCTACAATCTAAGACTTTGGCTAATTCGTTTAAATGACCAATGTTCCAATGAGAAGGATGTTTGGGGCTTTCAATATTGCCAATAAAGCTATCTGATACATCTAATTCTATGGCAAGTTTGGCTTGCGAGATGTCAAGTTCTTGTCTGCGTTCTCGCACTTTTTCAATTACATATTTATCGATATTTGATAGATTTACTTTGCCCACGCCTTGAATTGCAAGGTCAAAATCTTTTGAATATTTTTTGCACGTCTATAGATTGGTATTTCGTATATTTGATTGTACTAAAAGCAATGTAAAATGAAACCTAAAAGTGAAAATTTATTATTCAAACTGAGTAAGCCATTTCTACTATTTTTATCGGTAGTCTCTCTTACTTTATTTGTAATGGGCTGTGGTAGCGGTAACACAGAAGAGAACAATTTAGCTCTGGAAGAAATAAAAACTGAGCCTTTGGTAAGGGAGGCTCTTATAGTAAGTGGCGACATATTATATGCCAGCGTTATTGATGATGGTACAAGAAGAGATGGCTATGCTGAATACTTATGTCAAATTTTAAAAGAAAAGGGTGCAAGTATTAGTAGAGTAAAGATTACAGAAGTTGGCACGACAAAATCACCAGATAGAGATAATGCTTATGGTGTTCTTTTGGGCGAGGCTCATTGTAATTAATTGACGTAATAATGAATGTGCTACATCTCGTAATGAAGAAAATTTACTTTGACCAGATACTCAAGGGAACAAAGAAAAACGAGATAAGAGAGCTTAGGCACAATAGCGCAAATAGGTATCTACATACTTTCGTAAATAGTGAGGGTCAAAGTATAACAGAGCCAAAAGAATTTGATTTACTAAGATTATATATGGGCTATCAAAAGAATAGACCTCATTTTGATATTAAAGTGAAAGGTGCTAAGATTTATACTTTTACTGATGACGATGGTAATGAATCTACTTATGTAGTTGATGGTGTTGAATACCTACACGCTGAAATTGAATACAATTTAGGCGAAATAGTCGCTACTCATAATTGCAAAGTAACTTGACTTTTTGACCGTAAAGTTGCTATATACTCAAACATGTAAGTATTTTAGTTGTTTATACTTTTTTTGAACTATTCAGAGCAAGATACAAGAGCAAAATTTATTGACCCAAAGCTAAGAGATGCTGAATGGGATGAAGGTTCTATTGTACGAGAATATTATTTTACAGATGGTCGAAAAATGACAGGTAACAAAAGAGGAGAACGGCTTTTTGTTGATTATTTGCTTAGGTATCAGAATATTCCTTTGGCTATTATTGAGGCAAAGCGTTATAATGCAGAACCTACGAAGGGTTTGCAACAAGCAATAGATTATGCTCAGAAATTAAATATTGAATACGTTTACTCTACAAACGGAAAACAGATTTATGAGTTTTCTATAAGCACTGGCAAAGGAGAGTTCATTGATAAGTATCCTGCACCTGCGGAGTTATATAATAGAAAGTTTAACTCAGTAGATGAGTTGAGAAGCAAATTATTTGCAATACCATTTTATCTCACAGGAGACTTTAAACCAAGATATTATCAAGAGATTGCGGTTAATAAAACATTGCAAGCTCTTACTAATAATGAAAAGAGAATCTTGCTCACGCTTGCAACAGGAACAGGGAAGACCTTTATAGCCTTTCAAATTGCTTATAAATTGTTCACAGCAAAATGGAATGTAGAAAGAGCAGATAGAAGACCAAAAATTTTATTCTTGGCTGACCGAAATATTTTAGCTGACCAAGCAATGAATACTTTCAATCCAATGGAAAAAGACATTGTGAAAATAAATGGTGATGAGATAAGGAGCAGAAACGGCAAAGTTCCAACTAATGCGAATATCTTTTTTGCGATTTACCAAGCCATTGCCGAAAAGGAAAACATTGGAGGTTATTACAAGCAATACCCAGAAGATTATTTTGATTTAATTGTAATTGATGAGTGCCACAGAGGTTCGGCAAGTGAATCTGGTTCTTGGAGGGATATACTTGATTATTTTGGAAGTGCTGTACACTTAGGTTTGACCGCAACACCAAAGCGAGATGATAATGTAGATACTTACAACTACTTTGGGAAGCCACTTTATGAATACTCTTTAAAGGAAGGGATTAATGATGGTTTTCTTACGCCCTACAAAGTGAAGCGAATAAGAACGAACATTGATGAATACATTCCTACTAAGGACGACATTGTAAAAAGTGGCGAGTTAGAAGAAAGAGCATATCAACTTTCTGACTTTGAGAATAAAATTATTATTGAGGATAGAACGGACTTAATAGCACAAGCTATTTTGGCTAATATGCGAGAACTGGATAAGACTATTATTTTTTGCGTTAATCAGCATCATGCACTTATGATGCGAGATGCTATCAACAAACACAAAACAATTTCTGACCCTCACTACTGTGTTCGAGTTACAAGCGATGAAGGAGAAATAGGTAAAACCTTATTAGAGAAATTTCAAGATAACGATAAAGACATTCCTACTATTTTAACTTCTTCTCAAATGCTGACTACAGGTGTTGATGCTCGAAATGTTAGAAATGTAGTTTTAGTGCGAATGATAAATTCAATGGTAGAGTTTAAACAAATAGTAGGGCGAGGTACAAGAGTATTTGAAAATAAAGATTTCTTTACCATAATGGACTTTACAGGGGCAACCAATTTATTTTATGATGATGAATGGGATGGCTTACCCGATGTTCCACCCGTTGAGATAGATATAACTTCAAGTGATGATATTGTAGATAAGGGGAAATCAAAAAAGTATGCCAAACAAAGTGAAGATGATTATAGTTCAAGGTTTGAGGAGCAACCGCCTAAAGAGAAGATTGTAATAAAATTAAGTAATGGCAGGAAGCTAAGAGTTACGGATATTGAAGTTCGTTATGTGGGGGAAGATGGCAAACCGCTAACCGTTACAGAGTTCTTGGATAAGCTGTTGCAGTTTTTACCCAACCTTTTTAGTAATGAAGAACAGTTAAGAGAATTATGGAGTAAGCCAGAAAGCAGAGAAGAAATATTAGTCAAACTTGGGCAGTTAGGTTTTGATGATGAGCAATTAGGAACACTGAAACAAATGTTTGAAGCTGAACAAAGCGATGTTTTTGACTTGCTAACTTTTCTAAGTTATAACAAGGACTTGATTAGTCGCAATCAGCGAGCAGATGCAACAAAATCACAAACCAGCTTTTTTGATAAATACGAGAATGAAAAAGCACAGCAGTTTTTACATTTTGTTTTAGAACGATATAGAAAGGATGGAATAGAAGAATTAAAAAGAGATAAACTTTCAGAGCTGATAGAATTGAATGGATTAGGAACTACTCGTGATGCATCCAAAGTATTCGGAGATGTAAATAATCTGATTTCTGCATTTTATCAATTGCAAGAAGTAATGTATAAAGCGATATAGAAATAATGACATTAGCGAATTTGAAGTCAAGAATAGATAGGATTACCGACATACTGAGAAGAGATGATGGTATCAGTGGAGCTATGCACTATACAGAGCAGATAAGCTGGATTCTTTTCTTAAAGTATTTGCATGACTATGAAGAGCGCAAGGCGCAAGATGCTTTATTAGATGGTAAGCAGTATAAATATATTATTGATACAAAGTTTCGTTGGGATACTTGGGCTTATCCGCTGAAAGATGGAGTGTACGATATTAAAGGCGCAATGGGTGGCGAAGATTTAATTGAGTTCATTGATGATAAGCTGTTTCCTTACCTGCAAGATTTTAAGGCAAATATTGAAGAAGTAAAAACTGTAAAATATAAAATAGGTGCTGTCTTTGAGTTTATCAATAATCGTATTGCAAGCGGTCATACGTTGAGGGAGATAATTGAGAATATTGCCGACCTTGATTTTCAAAGTCAAGAAGATTTATTCGAGCTAAGTGTAATCTATGAAAACCTACTCAAAGGAATGGGGAGCGATGGCGGTAATAGTGGTGAGTTTTATACACCACGACCTGTTATTAAGGCAATGGTAGATGTAATGCAACCCGAAGTTGGGGAGCGGAAACCTTACAAAACAATCTATGATGGTGCGGTGGGTAGTTCTGGTTTTTTAATACAGGCTTATGATTATCTTATGAAGGATAAGAATAAGTATTCTACTACCAAGCTCAAGCATATAAAAGAAGAGATGTTTTTTGGTAATGAAAAAACACCTCTGGCTTATGTAATGGGTGTTATGAATATGATATTGCACGGCATTGAAAGCCCAAACATTTATAAACTCAATACACTTACCCAAAACATAAGAGATTTTCAAGAAAAGGATAGACATAATTATATTCTGGCTAATCCTCCGTTTGGGGGTAAGGAAAAGAAAACCTTGTATCAAAAATTTCCTATACAGAGTTCGGCTACTGAGTTGCTTTTTATGCAACACTTTATGAAAAAACTTGCTAAAGGTGGCAAGGCTTCTATCGTTATTCCCGAAGGGGTTTTGTTTCAGACTAATAATGCGTTTACTGCTGTAAAGGAAGACTTATTAGAGAACTTTAACCTGCATACGATACTTAGCTTGCCTGCTGGGGTTTTTCTGCCCTATAGCGGAGTAAAGACCGATGTTATCTTTTTTGATAGAAAAGGAGGCACTTCGGATATATGGTATTACGAAATTAACCTTGATAGAAAACTAACTAAGAATAAACCAATAGAGTTTGCTCATTTGGAAGAGTTTGTGAAACTTTACAAGAAAAGAAGCACAACTGAAAACTCTTGGAAAGTGAAAGTTAAGGACATTATTGAAAACAATTATGACCTAAGCGCAAAGAGCCCAGCTAAAATTAAAGAAGTAGTACATAAAGCTCCTACAGAAATTATAGCTGAGCTAAAGTCAAACGATAAAGAAATAAACTCTCTGCTTACCGATATTGATAAGCTAATAAAAAAAGGATATTAAGAATGAAAACATTTAATTATTACTGTGATGAGAGTACGCATTTAGAAAATGATAAGCAACCTTATATGTTGCTGTCGTATGTTAGTTCCGCTTATAATCAGGTTAAATTGCACCAAGATAATATTAGAGCCATTAAAGAAAAACACGGTTTTAATTTTGAGATAAAATGGAGTTCTGTTTCCAAAGGGCAATATGCTTTTTACTCTGAGTTAATTGATTATTTCTTTGCCAATGATTTACAGTTTAGAGCGATTGTGGTGAACAAGGAGCAAGTAAAAAATAATCAGTACCAACAGACCTACGATGACTTTTATTATAAAATGTATTATCAGTTAATATCTCAAAAAATGAACTTTGAATATAGTTACAATGTTTATTTGGATATTAAAGACACATTGAGTGCGCACAAAGTGCATAAGCTCAAAGAGATTTGTAATTTTTTTAATTTGAATGATAAGCCAATACGAACGATGCAAAATATTCACTCGCACGAAAGCCTTTTGATGCAAATGACAGATTTGCTTATGGGAGCAATTAATTACCACTTGCGTGGGATGGATAAGGTAATTGCTAAAACGCAGTTGATTGAAAAAATTAAACAACATTCTAAGATTAGCTTAGAGAAATCAACATCTAAGAATTCGGATAAGTTTAATTTATTTTTTATTGACCTAAAGTAATTCCATGCCTACTAATCTTACCAAAAAATATAATCAATTATTGGAGCTATTGTATGGCTCAGAAAGAGATAATTTAAGTTCTTTTCGTAGGGTGTTTGATAGAGATTTTGGCAATGGTATAGTAAACACTTTTAGAGGATTACCTGTTGAGCCTACAACGGCTGACGGAGAAGATGCGATGGATAGATTGTTCAGACATTTGACCACTGTTATCTTAGATAAAAAAACAAGAAAGCGAGCGTTTGAAGGAGAGCGTTCTATACGAGTACATTGGATAAAACATCACTTAGAAGAAAAGTGTGCATTAATAATATTTAGAGTAGAAGATGAGAAACGAGTTTATATATTAGACAAAGTAGAGCGGTATGTTATAGTATTAGAACCAAAACGGAACAATGAATCGTACTACCTACTTACGGCATACAAATTGCAGAGTAGTAGTTATAAAAAAATAATGAAGAAACGTGAGAGAAGAGGAACATCCTTATAGCAGAAAACGCTATCATTCGTGTGATAGCGTTTTCCGAACTCCTTTATCCGATTCTAAAAAGAATACATGGAATAATGAATCTCGCCTGCAAATTAATACAAGTTGTATCAATAATATACTAAATATGACTATGATTAACAAAAGAAATGACATTAAATAACCTTTAAATAGGCTTTAAGTAGTTGATAATGAGCAATAAAACGCAAAATATAGATAATAAACTGCCTGTTGGTTGGGATGTTCATGCTCTTAGCAGTCTGGTTAAAATTGTTGGTGGTGGTACTCCAAGTAAATCTAATGCAAGTTATTACAAGGGTTCAATTCATTGGGCAACCGTTAGAGATTTGAATGTTGATTTTTTAAAAGAGACAGAGCTAAGTATTTCTGAAGTTGCATTAAAAAATAGCTCTACGAATATTATACCCAAGGGAAACATTATTATTGCAACGAGAGTAGGTTTAGGTAAAATTGTTATTAATGAAATCGATGTTGCAATTAATCAAGACTTAAAAGGATTGATTTCTAATGAGAAAATAGAAAGAATGTATCTGTATCATTGGTTTCAATCTATTTCTAATTTCATTATTGAAAATGGCACGGGTGCTACGGTCAAAGGTGTAAAACTTGATTTTATTAATTCGTTATCCATTCCGTTACCTCTGATTTCTGAACAAAAGAAAATTGTAAATCTCATAGAAGGTGCATTTGAAAAGATTGATAAATCTATTTCACTTTTGGAGCAAAGTATCAAGAAAATTGAGGAGTTGAATGAGAGTGTTTTAGCTCAAGTTTTTGGTGGTGTTACAGATAAGTATGTTGATTTTCAAGAAGTAGCTAAGATTATAGGAGGAGGAACTCCAAGTAAAGCTAATCATAGGTTTTATGATGGAGAGATATTTTGGGCTTCTGTTCGAGATTTAAACGTAGAGCGATTAATTGAAACACAATTGAAAATCACAGATGAGGCTTTGCATAGTTGTTCAACAAATATTATTCCCAAGAATAATTTAATTATAGCTACAAGAGTTGGTTTGGGCAAGGTAGTTTTAAATGATGTTGATACTGCAATCAACCAAGATTTAAAAGGAATACTCCCAAACTCAGATACTAATGTCAAATTTGTATTCTATTGGTTTAAATCAATTGCTAATAATATTATAGAAAATGGTACGGGTGCAACAGTTAAAGGAGTTAAGTTGGACTTTATTAAAAAACTATCTTTCCCTGTTCTAAGAAAAGCAGAACAAATAAAAGTAGTTAAGTATTTAGATAAAATGCATAGTGATAATTCATTACTGCTTAGTCAATATCAAAATAAACTGAACTCACTCAAAGAGTTAAAGCAAAGTATTTTGGATAGTGCTTTTAAAGGGCAGTTGCGAAAAGAGAAGAGCAAACAAGTTTCAAAAGAGACGAGTAAGTTTCAAAGAATAGCTTATATCTATACTTCGATTTATGCCAACCAACAGCAACGTATTACACAGGGAGAAATGGCAATAGCCAAAGATTTATATCTGGTAGATACTTTATTTGGTGCTAACACAGGCTTTCAATACAAGCGTCATAATTGGGGAGCATTTGACCCAGAGATAAAGCGATTATTAAACACTAAGCAATATTTTGAAAGAACAAACTATCCCAATAGCAAAGCAACTTTTATAGACCTAAAAGACAAAGGAGCTTTGCTCAAAGATTTTGTTGATGAACGTAGGCAAAAAATACAGTCAGGTATCAAAGAATTGAATGATAAGATTTTTTCAAAATTGAGCGCAAAAGACCGTCCACATAAGAAAGAACTATTGGCTACTGTTCTAATGTGTATGAAAGATTGCAACACAAACAATTTTGAAGAAATAAGAACCGAGATGGCAAGTTGGAAAACACCAAAACAGAGTTTCAAAAACAAGGCGGAGAAATTCAATGAAAAGGAAACTGCTGGTGTTATCAAATTTATTGTGAAGGAGGGTTGGGATAAAAAGGTGATAATTTAAAATGAGTGAATTAAAACAATTTCTGAATAGGGAAACAAAACGAGATAAGATAACAGAATTTCTTGCACCAAGAAGGTTTGATTTTAAACTTTTTGAAGATGCTATTGAGGATAATCTAAAGGAACTTCAAAAATTATCTTTAGATGCTTATGCCCTAAGTTCATCTTATGCTGAGAAGGTAGCTGATTTTGACGGTGAAGGCATTGAAGAGGTGAGTGTAGAGGATTTGGATAATATTGACAAGTACACAGATGCATACATGGATTTTTCAATTATGGAAGCTCAAATTCAATCTTTAATAGAAATGCAGATTGGGTTTTATCACAAACAATTTGAGATTGCTTTGAAAGAGCTATCAGGTTTAGCTTATGACATGACAAATCCGAAAGAATTGTTTAAGTGGAATTTCGTAAAGGAATTTTATAAATCAAAAGGAATATTAATAGGAGGATTGACAGGATACCAAGAAGTTGATAAGCTAAGAGAGGTCAATAATAAAATCAAACACGGGGGAGAGCTTGACAACAAAATACTTTCTATACCAGAATTTGCAGGCAAGGACTCTTTGGCATATTCAGACCTACATACATTTTATGAAAGAATAAAGCCCAAAGTTATTGAGTTCTTGGAAGCCCTAATTCAAAGTATATTGACTGATTTGTATGAATTTGACAATGACAGAATAACACAAATGGCAAGTGTCTATAAAGAAAGAATGGATGATGAAACTCTAACAAAGTTTAGAGATGCATTGCGATAATATTTAAAGGAGGTGAATAATATTACAACTATATCAAGAATTGAGCTGTACAATCTCGTATGGTCAAAGCCAATGACAAAATTGGCTAAAGAGTTTAAGCTATCGGATAACGGCTTGCGAAAGATTTGTAAGAAGTATGATATTCCAACACCTATTGCTGGTCATTGGTCAAAGCTGGAGCATGGCAAAAAAGTCAGCAAAGCTCCTTTACCGAAGTCTAAACATACCAATATTGAATTCCATCCAATAGAATTAAGCGAAAGAGAAATTAAGCTGGCAAGAGCAAAGGAAGTAGAACAAGACTTACTCGCTAATCCAAGTTTGATATTTAAAGTGCCATCAAAACTTTCTCAACCGCATTCTCTGGTTTTAAAAACTAAAGAATACATAGAGAATAGGGTTAAGAGAAAAGAGGATTACACTACATTTAATACACAAGGAGGTATGTTAAAAGTAGATGTTTCATTAGCTCATTACAGAAGAGCTTTGAGAATATTTGATACTGTTTTGAAAAACTTAGAAATATTGGGCTATACTTTTTCGTTTGGGTACAATGGCTTTAAAGTTGTTTCCGAATACGCCGACATGGAGCTTTATGTATTGGAGAAATCTACAGCGCACAAACGAGTCAGTTCTTATGATTGGGAGTTTAGAGACTTGAAACGGAATGGAAATTTGTCAATAAAATTTGGGAGTTACGGCTATTCTGAGGTAACCGATTCTAAACAAACTAAGTTAGAAGACAAAATACTTTTTCTACTTACCAAGATTGTTGCAGAGTTTAGAAAAAGAAAAGAGCAGGCTTTAACTCAAAGAGCTTACCAAGCTGAGGCAGACCGAAAGAGAAAAATAGAAGAAGAAATACAAGCTCGAAAAGATGCTGAATTAGATAAATTTAAAGACTTTCATACCAAAGCACACCGATGGCGAGAATATGAGATTTTGAATGAGTATTATCAACACCTAAAAAAGAGCGAAAGCCATTCTCAAGAATATCTCAATTGGGTTAAGAATAAACTTGATTGGTTTAACCCAGAGATTGAGGCAAATGATGATTTGCTTAAAGATATTGATAGAAATACTCTAAAAGATTCAAATAAGTAGAAAAAAACCTTTTTGATTAAGTTGATTTAAGTGTGTGTATAGTACAAAAAAGAGGCAAAACTGATTTATCTGGGTATAAAGCACAAAAAGGGGTAAAACTGGTTTATCTGGGTATAAAGCACAAAAAAGGTTTGATTTTAACCTTTGGTCTAAAATCAAACCAAAAAAGTATTAATAGACTTTAGCTTTAATAATTGCTACCCTTTTAACTACCTAATGAAACAAAAAACGCCCAACATAATTGACAATCAATTAGTTAGGCGTTTTAAAAGTCGGGAGGACAGGATTCGAACCTGCGACCCCGTGCTCCCAAAGCAC
>CAYMFF010000028.1:0-33777 GCA_964389575.1 uncultured Chitinophagaceae bacterium | reverse complement strand
TATGAAAAAGTATACGATACTATTAATAATGCTAAGCATAGGAGTTTTACAAGCCAATGCACAAGTATTGGTGGCAGATGCAGGAGTTGATAAATATGTTTGCATGCCGTGGTCGGCAACGGTTTTTGATACTACACAAATAGGAGGAACACCCACCGCCCAGGGCGGTGTGCCTCCTTATACTTATAAGTGGTATATTACTCCAGTCCATGCCATTAGCTCCTTATATTACTATACTTCGGACTATATAACAGATTCAACTGCAGCAAACCCTTTAATCAAAAGTCTAGTTTTACATGATAATGATAGCATGCTCATTTACCTTGAAGTTACGGACTCTATAGGTAGCAAGGCTTATGATACCGTGCAAATATTTTCTTCAAGCTATTTATCCAGTTTTACCCTAGGAAATTTCATAATCGCTTCTGGAGACTCCGTTTTTTCTGGATATGTAGCAATGGGTGGTGGTATCCCTCCTTTACAATGGCTATGGAAGCCTAATCATGGAATAGTTGACTCTACACAGCAATATCCGGGTTGGCTCAAACCTACACAACCTGTGACAGATTACTATTGTACAGTAATTGATCGTTTTGGCTGTGCCGATACTGGAGGAGGGACTCGTGTAACGGTTTATCCTTTAAATACTGAGGATATAACACAGGAGCAAAATATTACTGCGTATCCTAATCCCGTAAAGGATTACTTAGCTTTAAGCCCAAGTAAAAACCTAGCTGTGCTAAGTTGGAGTATGTACTCTAGTTCGGGGCAGTGTGTTTTAAAAAGTAAAACAAGGCAGGACTTAAATATCAATTTTTCTAATCTTGCCGAGGGAACGTATCTGTTGCATATAAATTCCTCCAAAGGCATTATACGAAAGAAGGTGAACAAAGTGAGTGAGTAAAATAATAAAAAAACCTGTGAGGTTTAAACCCAGTAACAAAAACCTACCTAAAAAACGGATTATTCATTTTTTCTAAACCTACAACCGTACTTGGGCCATGACCTGAGTAAACGATTGTTTCATCGGGCAATGTAAAAATTTGTGTTTGTATACTTTTTATAAGCGTATCAAAATCACCTCCCGGCAAATCTGTTCGACCTATACTTTGCTGAAAAAGTACATCCCCTCCTATCACCCAGCCTGTGCCGCCGGTGGCGGTATTCCGCCCCTTATAATAAAAACAAATACTCCCTGGAGAATGACCGGGTGTAAAACGAATTTCTAGTTCTTCTTCTCCGAATGTAACGGTCTCGTTTTCGGAGATTAGCTGATATTCTTTTTGCGGTAAGGTCAATTCTACTCCATAGCCTTTGGCAACTGCTTCGGCATTTTCGTAAACTGGCAATTCAGCTTCATGAAGATAAAAGGGAACATCATAAATTTCTAACAAGGCTTTCAATCCAAAAATGTGATCTAAATGTGCATGGGTCAATAATACTTTTGTCAATTTCAATTCGTTAGAACGAATAAATTCGGTTAGCAAATTGACTTCTTGGGCATCATACATTCCTGGATCAATTACAATTGCTTCCTTATGTTCATTGGTCAATAAATAAGTATTTTCCTGAAAAGGATTAAAAGTGAATGAATGTACCTGTATCATCTTTGATATAACATTAACAATGAGCTACAATAATATTACTTTCCGCAGATAGCTAAGAAGATTATTTCTTGTAAATTAGTAATGTGATACGAAGGGGAAATTATGTTTGGTTGATGGCAGTGGTGCTGCTTGTGCTAAGTGCACCATCCAATGTGCAGGCGCAAGCTTCTACCGAGAAGTTTGGACAGAATATTATTCAGTACAAAAATTTTCAATGGAAGTATTATGACAGCACCCATTTTAGAGTATTCTTTTATAGACCCGCTGATAAGTTAGCGGAACACATTTTGGACCAAGCCGAAAGTGAACTCAGCGATATTGTTCAAAAAATGGGTGGCTCGTTACCCAGAAAGCTAAATCTTATTTTATACAATTCGTACACAGATTATATTCAAACGAATGTGGGCGTTAATCACACATCAGATCTGAATGATGCTGACGGTGGTCGCTTAAAAGTTAGCGGAGATAATTTGCCGATTTATTTTACAGGAAATCATGTAGATCTCATGAAACAAGTAAAACAAGGAGTGGCTAATGTGATTAAAGACAATTTGCTATTTGGCAACAACATTAAAGAAGTGGTAAAAAATGCAATTCGTATGAATTTACCCGAATGGTTTACGAATGGATATGTGCAACATATTTCTAAAGATTGGACTCCAGAACTAGAAACCGATGTGCAAAGTTTGCTTACCACCGATACAAATTTTAATTTTCGGAAGCTGGCTCAAAAAAACCAACTGGTTATTGGTCATTCATTTTGGAACTATATCGAGATGCAATACGGCGATAAAACAGTGAGCAGACTGCTGTATCTCAGTCGGTTTAAAAAGAATATAAACGGCGCTATCGAACAAGCCCTCCTGAAAGATGCAGAAACTGTTTATCAAGATTATTACGAATATTATGTAAAAAATGAAGACGTACTTTCTGATGAAAATACTTTTGGGCGAAGCTTAAAAACTAAAGTAAAAACTAAGTTTGAAGGGCAGTATGGTCAGTTTCATTTGTCACCAAACGGAACACAATTGGCCTACGTAGTAAAGCGTGATGGCGAATGGAAAATCGTATTACAAGAAACTGATTTGGGCGATTCTAAAGTTTTGGCCAGCGGTGGTTATAAAAACCTGGATGAACTCAATGACCCAAACTATCCGTTGATTAACTGGAGTCCCAGCGGTAATAAATTAGTTACTATTTACACGATTAAAGATCAAACGCTGGTTAGAATGTACAATACATCCAATCAGCGAAAACAAAATAAACTGTTGTCACAGCGAAAAATTGAACGCATTACTGGAGTTTGTTTTACCAATAGTGATAACACTCTCATCATTTCTGGAATACGAAAAGGTAAAAGCGACATATTCACCTATGATTATTTAAGAAATCGATTAACGAATCTTACGAATGATTATTTCGACGATCACTCTCCTTCTTATATTTCTAGTGGTAATAAAGTTGGTGTGTTATTCATGTCAAACCGTCAAGACACTGTTTTAAACCCTGAAGCATTAAAATCGAAAAAATTCTTTAATCAAAATTTTAATATTTTTTATTTTAATCAAAAAAATAGAGCAACTCTCCGCAAAGTGACAGACACTGAAAATTTAATTTCAAGTCCGATTCAATATGGGCAAGAGATGTTTTCTTACATCGAAAAGCAGGACGGTCAGTTGGTAAGAAAAAAAATTCACGTAGATAATTTTGAAGGTGGAGCTGTTCGATTCAAAACGAGTGCTACGCAACCGTTACCATTTAACATGCTAAAGCACCATTACATTCCCAATCAAGAGTCCGTTGTGGAGGTGATAAAACGTAAAGGGGAATACAATATTTTTAATACTTCAGTAAAAAAACTTGAAGAATATGACGCTGAACATCAAGATTCAAGTAGCGTCATAGAAAATCAACCAACTGGCAACTTGAAAGAGAAGATAAAAAGCACTTCTTATATATCGGGTTATGAATATGTAGATACGAACTCTGCACTCTACAATATTTTTTCGACGGGAGAATATGCCAAACGTGTTAAAAACAAACTGGTTGAGTTACCTAAAAAAAGGAAAAAGAAACGATACACACCGACTTTTAACCCTAAAACACTTACGTCATCTTTAGATAACACCCTACTGTTTACGCGTTATCAAAATATTGCGTATAGCGGAAATGGATTTCAGTTTCCAGATTTAAATGGTTTTATATCTTTTGAATTACAAGATATTCTTGAAGATCAAAAACTCACAGGAGGAATTAGAATTCCAGCCACCTTTGACGGAAACTCCTATTTTCTGCAATATGCAAATTATAAAAAACGCTTGGACTGGAAGTTGACTTACTTTCATCAGCAAATGACACAAACCTATGGACCTTCCCAAGCGCCGGACTCCATATTTATATTATCTAATTTCTTGGGCAAAGTAGGAACAGAATACTTCGAAAGTAATTTTAGATATCCATTTAATCGGGCAAACAGCGTAAACTTATCAGTTGGTGTGCGATATGATCGGGTTCGATATTTAACGATTAATGAACCTACCGTTCAGTTTCCGAATAATAGTGAATATTGGTCTTTCATGCGAGTCGAATATATTTTTGACAATACAATTAACCCTTTAATTAATATTCGAAAAGGCACGCGGGCCAAACTATTTGGTGAATATCAGTATAGGTTAAGTTCGCCATCTACTGGCTTTTATCAAGTTGGATTTGATGTGCGAGATTATACACCACTTTATAAAAATTTCATTCTTGCTTCGCGAATTGCTAGTGGAATTAGTGACGGAAGTGCTAAATTGTTATACTACCTCGGTGGAGTAGACAATACAATTATTCAATCTCCCAATCCGGGTGCTACTCCTAATAATATTAATGAATACGCTTTTCAAACTTTAGCAACCAACCTGAGAGGTTATAAGCAACAAGCATTTAATGGTAGTAGCTACGCCATTATTAACGAAGAGGTTCGATTACCTATTTACAATACATTTTTTAATCGTCCGTTGAAATCAGCCTTCCTGAGAAATTTCCAACTAGTTGGGTTTGTTGATTTAGGAGTAGCTTGGCGTGGCATATTACCGCTAGATAAAAATGTGAACCCCAATTATACCGATACCAATGCAAATGGAACTGTAATTGCTCAGTTCACAAACCGGCAAGATATAATGGGTCTGGGCTACGGTGTTGGAGCCCGCACAAAACTATTTGGATACTTTATTCGATTTGACTTAGGATGGAATATTGATCAAGCCGATAGAAAACCGCAGTACCATCTTTCGTTAGCCAAAGATTTCTAGTCCTCGATGAAGTTGGCACACAGCCAAAGAAATTGTAATTTTGGCGCCCTTATGTCGCAGTATCAAATACCGCAGAAGTTGAATATGCCTAGCTTAGAAGAAGAAATTCTTACGAAATGGCAGGAACATCAAACTTTTGATGAAAGTATAAAAATCAGAGAAGGGCAAACGCCTTTTGTTTTCTATGAAGGACCACCATCGGCCAATGGTATGCCAGGTATTCACCATGTTATTTCTCGTACTTTAAAAGATCTTGTTTGTAGATATAAAACGATGCAGGGCTTTAAAGTAAACCGAAAAGCGGGTTGGGACACGCATGGTTTACCGATCGAGCTGAATGTAGAAAAAGAACTCGGTATTACTAAAGAAGACATAGGCACAAAAATTACCGTAGAAGAGTATAATAAAAAATGTCGAGAGACGGTTTTACGCTTTAAAGATGAATGGGATAGCATTACCCAAAAAATGGGCTATTGGGTCAATCTAGATGACCCTTATGTCACTTATGAAAACAATTATGTGGAAAGTGTATGGAACTGCCTAAAAACATTGTACGATAAAGACTATTTATATAAAAGTGTATCCATACAGCCTTACAGTCCAGCAGCGGGTACTGGTTTAAGCTCCCACGAGTTAAATCAACCTGGCACATACCAAAATGTAAAAGATACAAGTGCTACTGTTCTTTTTAAAGCAATTAAAAACGATGCTTCTAATTTTCTTTTTGAAAAAACGGGAGGAGCTGATGTTAATTTTCTAGCCTGGACAACCACACCTTGGACCTTACCTTCCAATTTGGGATTAACTGTAGGCAAAAAAATTGAGTACAAACTTTTACGAACTAAAAATCCGTACACGAGTGATGTACAATTTGTTGTTATTGCAACTGCCTTGGTATCGAAATATTTGAAAGCAGCAGGAGAAAATCAAGATTTTGGTGAAGAAAGCAAAATAACTCCTTGGGAAACTATTGACACTTTCACTGGTGCACAGTTAGAAGGAATTCGTTATGAGCAACTACTTTCTTTTGAAAGCAATAAAGTAGAAAATATCGATGGAGATCCATTTAAAATAGTAATTGGTGATTTTGTTACAACGGAAGATGGAACCGGAATTGTGCATACGGCACCTGCTTTTGGAGCAGATGATTATAAGGTAGGTCAAAAGAACAATTTAGGAATTGTAACGCTCGTTGATAAAGAAGGAAAGTTTATTGAAGGCACTGGAGAATATAGTGGACGCTTTGTCAAAAATTATAAAAATCAAGATGATTACGTTGATGTAAATGTCGACATCGCCGTAGAGCTGAAACAAAAAGGTCAAGCTTTTAAGGTTGAAAAATACGAACACTCCTACCCGCATTGCTGGCGAACAGACAAACCCATAATCTATTATCCATTAGACGCGTGGTTTGTAAGAACCACAGCAGTTAAAGAGAGGATGCTTGAACTAAACAAAACCATTAACTGGAAACCTAAATCAACCGGAGAAGGTCGTTTTGGAAATTGGTTAGAGAATATGGTTGATTGGAATCTGAGCCGATCTCGTTTTTGGGGAACTCCTCTACCCATCTGGAGAACCGAAGATGATAGTGAAGAGATTTGCTGTGGCTCAATTGCAGAAATTAAAGAACACCTTCACCCAGATAGTCCAGAAAAAAATATCGAAGATGTACATCGCCCTTATATAGATAATGTAATTCTTCAATCAAGTAAAGGTGAAAAAATGTATCGTCAACCAGATTTGATAGACGTTTGGTTTGATAGTGGCGCCATGCCATACGCACAGTGGCACTATCCTTTTGAAAATGAAGAAACTTTTAAAGAAAACTTCCCGGCAGATTTTATTGCCGAAGGTGTGGATCAGACGCGAGGTTGGTTCTATACCTTACATGCGTTGGGTGTATTACTTCATGATAGCGTTGCTTATAAAACGGTTGTTTCAAATGGGCTTGTGCTGGACAGCAAGGGAAACAAAATGAGTAAAACAAAAGGAAATGTTGTTGACCCTTTTGAAACCATTAATAAATTTGGCGCTGATGCTACTCGTTGGTATCTCATAACCAATGCATCGCCTTGGGATAGCTTAAAGTTCGATTTAAAAGGCATTCAAGAGGTTCAACGAAAACTATTCAATACACTTTTTAATACGTATAGCTTTTTTGGTTTGTATGCCAATGTTGATAATTTTTCATTTACAGAAGATAAAATACCCATAAATCAACGACCCGAAATTGATCAGTGGATACTTTCTGCAATAAACTCGTTGATACATGAAGTTACCGAAGCCTTTGATGAATACGAACCTACCAAAGCCGGTCGAGCTATTGATTATTTTGTTGATGAACAATTAAGTAATTGGTATGTTCGCTTGTGTCGTCGTAGATTTTGGAAAGGAGAATATGACCAAAATAAAATCGCCGCTTATCAAACACTTTATGAGTGTTTAGAAACATTATTAAAACTAATGGCGCCAATTGCTCCGTTCTTTACGGATTGGATGTATTCAGAGCTAAACAAGGTTTCTAAACTAGATAATACAACAAGTATTCACCTAGTGGACTTTCCTGTTTCTGATAAAACTCAAATCAATACAGAACTAGAAGAAAAAATGTCATTGGCGCAGGATATTTGCTCATTAACATTATCACTTCGAAAAAAAGCCAATATCAAAGTGCGTCAGCCCTTACAGAAAATTCTAATCCCCAAGCTTGATGAGAATACCGAATCGTATGCTAATGACATGTCCCAGCTAATTACTTCGGAATTAAACATTAAAGAAATTCACTTCTTGGAGCGCGATAATGATGTTATTAAAAAGAAGGCAAAGGCAAATTTCAAAACCTTAGGTAAAAAACTGGGTGGGAAAATGAAAGAAGCGGCTGGAATCATAGCGCAATTGACAAGCGACGAAATTTCTAGTTTAGAAGAAAACGCATTTATTGAGCTTGACATTAGTGCAGAACGTACTCGATTAGAGCTAGAAGATATTGAAATAACTGCAGACGAAATCCCTGGAATGTTAGTTACCAATAAAGGAACCCTTACGGTAGCCCTAGATGTTGATATAACCGATGATTTAGTCAAAGAAGGTCTAGCAAGAGAAATAGTCAATAAAGTTCAGAAAATCAGAAAAGACGAACAATATGAGCTTACCGAACGGCTAGAAATACAAGTAGAGAGCCACTCAGAAATTAATGAGAGCTTACAAGCTTTTAATACCTATATTTGCACGGAAATTTTAGCAGATAGCCTGGAAATAGTCTCCAATTTGGAGAGTGGAACAGAGATAGAGGTGAACGATCACCTACTTAAACTTTTAATAAAAAAAACGAACTAATATGGCTAAAAAGAAAGCAGCAGCTAAGAAAAAAGCTACGGCCAAAAAGAAGGTAACGAAGAAGAAAGCAGCACCAAAGAAGTCCAAAGGACGCCCTGTGGCGAAAAAGGTGGCGGCTAAGAAAAAAGCGACCAAAAAGAAGGTAGCACCTAAAAAGAAAAAAGCGGTCGCTAAGAAAAAAGTAACTAAAAAGAAGGTAGCACCTAAAAAGAAAAAGGCTGTCGCTAAGAAAAAAGTAACTAAAAAGAAAGCAGCGCCTAAAAAGAAAAAGGTGGCGGCTAAGAAAAAAGTAACTAAAAAGAAGGCATCCCCTAAAAAGAAAAAAGTAGCAGCTAAGAAAAAAGTAGCGCCCAAAAAGAAAGCAGCAGCTAAGAAAAAAGCACCTGTAAATAGAGCTCCGGAAAAAACAGTTTCAAGAAGAGCAGTGGTTGTTGAGCAAAAAACGAAGGTTAAGAAACCACCAACAACAATTCGCGAGAAGTCTAAAAAGTTTCAGCCTAAGGCTCCTACAAATGTAAAGACTATTAAGAATACTTCTGGTAAGATTTTAGGGCACAGAGCAACTCATGAATTGAACCAATTGACAAATAAAGCGAAAGCTAAATCTACTGCTCCTAAAAAGAGAAAGTCCATTCTTGGTGGCGGAAAAGGTAGTGGAGCGTTTAAACGTTATAACGATAAGGACCTTGAACGTTTTAGAAAAGCAATTGCGGCAAAATTAGAAAAAGCCCGTACGGAACTTAAATATCTTCAAGGATTGATTACTCGAAAAGATAGTTCGGGAACTGAAGATACAGAAAGTCGCTATGCGAGTATGGAAGATGGCAGCTTGGCAAACCAGCGAGAGCAGTTAAACCAAATGGCAGGTCGTCAAATTAAGTTTATCAATAACTTAGAGAAGGCCTTAATTCGTATTAAGAATAAAACGTATGGCGTTTGTCGTGAGACTGGCAACTTAATATCCAAAAAGCGATTAATGGCTGTACCGCATGCTACTTTAAGCAAAGCAGCTAAAGACGCTCGTCGTTAGATACAACAACGCAGTTAAAAAAGTAAAGCGACCCGCCAAGGCGGGTCGCTTTTTTTATGAGATTAAAGTTATTGTAAGAATACTTTCCTACTCGCACTACCCTCATTGCTAAATATACGCAATACATAAACGCCTGATTGCAAAGCTGCAACATTAATTTGATTGCCTAAAACGCCCTTTAATACTTTACGACCTTCTAAGCTTACTAACTCATAGTAGTACTTACTATAAGTATCCTGTATATCGATATACAAATAACTAGTGGCAGGATTAGGATATAGTTTTAATTGTAATTTTTGTGCTAAGTAATCATTAACTCCATCTGGCTCGCCACTACCGCCACCGCCTGTGCTCACACTCGTATCACAAGGCAATAAATCCATATCATAATAAGGCATGCAGGGAGGCGCACTAGAACCAACATAGGATCCTGGTAAATACTGAAAACCTTTAGGCTTGAAACTACAACCAGCACCTTTAATACTGGGACTATCAATATAACTCATTGCCCAAGAAGCTGAACCTATATTGCCTACATATATTTTATTATCGGGACCCAGATATAAATTAGAGTATTGCACAAACCATTGTATGGTGGTATCCAAATTAGCTACATGATACCATTGAGTAGCCGCATTAGTGTCTAGTAAATCGTACTGCTGAATATTTGCCGAGCGAGTAACATATAAAAATTGACTATTGGGGCTAAAACATACACCTCTACTGCTTGAATCATAAGTAGTTACATTGGGATGATTTAGCACAGGAGGCAGAGGAATAAACTGCGGGTTGCTAAGCATACCCGTGAGCCTATCAAAATCAGCCAAGAAAATATTATTTAAGCCATTACATGTAACAGCATACTTACTCCCATCACAACTAAAAACAGATTGACCTACTTGCTCAAAATAGGACATATATGAATTTGGAAAAGTCTGATATGTTGGCGAGCCAATGCCCATATTGCTAATTAGAATTTTGGCTATCTTATTCTTATTTTGAGGATAAGGTCCTATAAATTGACCATTTAAATCTACCATTTGTTTCACAATCCACCAGTCCTGTCCATTGCTATGCTTGCAGGCCATCATCATAGAGCGCGTCATTCGCACACTATCCATAAGCAAAATGGTATCCACCACCTTGGGCATGCCGGCATTGGCTGTAAGATCTATTTTATAAGCAATGAGTTGATCAAAATAAGCCCCGTAGGCATAGGGTACTGTGTACCAACTGGCATAGATACTATCGGTAGCATTAGGAATAATGAGGTAATAAATGCCGCCACCCATTGGTAAAAATAAACTAGATTGTGTAAATGATGAATATCCATTTTCTTGATCGAACATTTGGGGGCTTACTAAAGTATCACCACCCATGACTACATTACCTAAGCTATCAAAGAGGGTATAGCCATTGGTAAACAAGAGCAAGCGACCATTACCATCACAAATATTAGAGTGACCTCCAGTAAAATACTCGGCATCGATATTAGCATTTTGGAATGAATCGGGTGCTGCTTGGGGTCCACTAAAGTTTATCATAAAATTACCAAATACACCTGTCATCCAAGTATTGCCATAATTAGTTTGGGCAGTACTGCCCGAGCTAATTAAAGAAACTAATATGATTATTGTTACTCGCATTTATTCTATTATCAGTTTCCCAGAATCTAACTCTTTAGCCCCATCAATGCATTTCCATACATACACGCCCATTGGTAAATTTAGGTTTTCATATTTAAATAAGTCCTCTTTGGCAAGTCTTATTTTGGTCATTTCTCGGCCTAGTATATCATAAAATATTAACTCGGCGTCTTCCACAATCTCATATTCAATGTTTATAGCGCCTGTTGTTGGGTTAGGGTATAACTGAATACTACCAGCCTTTGACCATGCTTTACGCCCCGCACCTTGGTGGATTAAAGCATCTTCACCATCCATAGGACCGCCGTTTTTATACACCCCAGCAGCATTACATATTTTACGGTCGTTATAACTAGCTCCTGGCTCTAGCATGGCATTGAGCATACGCGCTTTAAATACGGCATTGCCAGCCACAAAAGGGCAAGAGTGCGCCAAATTATGTATAACGGTTTTATCCGTGGCAGTCAATACATCCAAACCATCTTTTCTATTTTTAAGATAAAGAGCATTTATTATAGGTTCATTATTTTCATAGGCTTTGCTACTGTTAATCAATGCATTTTGCGCTTGCACATTGGAATAGGCAGCTTGCCAATTGGTAGTATCTAGCATAAGCGTGCTGTCATTTAGCAATGCTAAGTTTTCATCAATAGTCCAAATTTCATCGGTCAGTTCCGTTTGTTCTGCCGTATAAAAATTGCTATACTCAGTGTGTGCAATACGCAATGAGGGTTGTTTGTCCAAATGGCGATAAAGATAATTCTCATCCATCCATTCTGCCACTTCATTATACTCACTATACTGCACACTATCCACCGCTATATCTATACCGCCATCCCCGTACAGAGATTCATCACCTGCCATAATGCTCAGGGGTTCGAACCCTGTTTTGCAAAAACCCTTATGCGGATAGGTGTTATTTAAATCTGGGATATAAATACATTGTCCATTATTAGGGCTGCTCCATGATTCATTGGGCACGACATGAAAAGGGTTGCCAAAATCGGAATAAAATCGTTCATTAACTTGTGTAGGACAATTGGTTACTCTGTAGAGTTTTACTGGGTTACCAAACTGCCCTAGGCTATTGTGTGGTGCGGGCCAGTTTTGTGGGTCATTGCCTTGGGAGAATGTATTGTTTGTATTATTGGCGGGGCTACCTATATCCCCTAAGGTTCCTTCTGTACCCAAGTGCATAAAGAGCATAGGCACTACGTGATCATGAAATTCATTCATAAATACAAGATCAGGTGCTGTGCTACAGTCACTCTCTATACGAAAGCCATCATTGGTATTATCCATGTGGTTACACTTTAGGGTTAGCCCTTTTGTATTTTCCACACCAATCGCGCTACTCCATCTATTGGCAAGGTTGGCACCCAGTAATGCTTGATAATTTAACTGTCCTTGTATGGTATTTTCTTCCACCACACTTTCTTCACCACGGCGTATGCGTATGCCATAAAGATTTGCTTGTTCACCAGGTCCAGGACCGGGTCCTGCGGCTGTGGAATTAGACAAAAAGTTAATTATATTAAAACCAACATAAGTACCAGGGCCAGGTTGGTTGAGTACAATTCCCTCCCCACCAATAGAGTAAGGCTCAATAGTATTACTGCTTATATGAATGGGGTTTCCGCTTGGGAATAAATCATTCACCTCTATACCCTTCGGCCATAAGTACTGATTAGGACCATTTTGTATATTGCCTAACTTGGGTTTAAAATAATTGTTCATAATGCGTGCGGAATGAGTATTCCCATTTAAGACTGTAGATACAAAGGCCTGTTCTGTAAGGTTATTATTAATTGAATAGGTATGTCCGTCAGTATTGTTCATCATATAACCAAATAAACTTCCCGTTGATTTCGTATGGCTAATTTTGGCATTTAAACCCCATAAAACAACCGCTTTATCGCAATTATGAAAATCATAAAAATTAGATTCATTAGCGGAACCTGATATAAACGCAGCGTGTGCACTATTGCCCATATGCCCACTTGGACGACAATAAATAGCACTGCCGCGATGCGTGGAATATACATTATTATGTACGTGAAAATCATTACCGTAAGATGTTGCATTATAATCATCTGCCAAGCTAAAGAATTGATTGGCGCGTATATGGTACTGATCTACTTGTCCAGTAAATTCATCGGGTCTTACAATAATCCCGTTATATATATTCAAAAAATCATTCCCATCTGCGCTACTAAAGTTGGCGGCATCCGCACCAATTTCTACTTGTTGGCATTCTTGCAGAACAATACCATGTTCACCACGTACGGCAGGTACGCAGGTAGAGCATGCGGGTAATAACGGTTGACCGTCAGAAGTAAAAACATTGCGCATTACCACACTTCGTCCCGATGCTATATTAAAGGCAGGATCAGATTTATGTACTTGCAAACCAATATTATTCCTGGTAAAAATATTATCCGTAATATTTAAGCCAGCTCCATTTATTGAACGAACACCATCTTCCATATCTTGTAAAGTGGATAGATGAATATTAATGGCAATATTTGAGGTATTTGAAGGAGTTGTAGCCGTTAATCCTTTCCACATTTCAGGACATCCCGCTTGTAACGTACTATTATCAATATGAATGTACTGACCAGGGTTAACTATTATGTGGGCATCAGGTCCTAGTTTTACATTCGGACAGTTAGAAATTTGAAAAGGAATATCAATGTAAAAATCACCCTCAATTACTACGTCTTGTACTGTACTAATTCCTGCTGGCGGATTATAAAATTGACTAACCGCTGAACCATCAGGAAATATAACGTGAGCGTTGGGCAGTAAAGGGTCCAAACAAGGTGTACAAGTTACACTGGTTGAAGCCGTTGCAACGCATGGACCATCAGTAACAGTTACTGTGTAAACTCCAGGTCCGTTGGTCAAAAAAGTATTGTTTGTCGTAGGTGTACCTCCGTTCCAACTAAACAAAGGATTACCGCCAGGAGGATTTACCGCTGCAGTAATAATTTTAGGGCATTGACCGGTAGGTACATTAAGAGAAATATTGGGCTGAGCGAAAGCGGTTGTGGATGCCGTAGCTGAACAACCAAAGCCATCAGATACCACTACAGAATAAGGTCCTCCATTAATAATTGAGCGTGTATTATTTGTTCCAGACCCAATGGAAGTATTGGAAAAATCCCTAAAATCATAGTTTAAGGTTCCTACTATTGAAGCTGGTAAAGGATAAGTTGTTGCTATCAATGTTCCCGCACCATTAAAACATTGTGGCATAGCGTTTAAATAGGCAGTAAAGTCATTCCCAATGCTAACAGTATGACTTGATATACAACCATTTACATCTTTCATTTCAATGAGGTGATTCCCAATTCCAAGATTTAAACTGAATGATGGTGTCCAAGATTGCCAACCGCCATTGTTAATATTAATTTCTTCCATAGGAATAGGTATAATTGTGTTAGACACAGCTTGAATAACAACACCTGTCGTACCATTGGGAGGAGGAACACAAAGGTTAACCGGCGTAGCAATGAAATCTGTTTGACCAATATCAAAAGAAACCTGATATGAGCAATTATTAGCATCGGTTACGGTTATTTGATAATTTCCTGGACCAGCGGCAAAGCCAGAAGGAGTGGCTGTAATTGGCGGATACAAATTGTTTATTTCTGTCACAGTATAAGTTGAGGAAGAGCAATAATTTCCGATGAGAAAATTGTGAGTAGAACCAGTTGGAACACATTTATTACCTAGAAACAAAGATTGATAAATGCTATTACAGGTCCCATAAGAAGGTGCGCAGACATTATAATTTGGGTCTGGGGGCGAAGGAGGAACTCTTTTTCCCCAATGTTCATTTCGAACTAAACATTTCAATGATTGAGGCGGAAGAATTTCTATATGACCTGAAATATCCAACTGTAAAGTTCCATTAGTGTTGCATAGAATACTGGAACCTCGAACTCCTACTGTTACATGTAGTTTATACTCACCAGATTGATTAAGGTTAAAATTATGTGTTCTTCTAACACAACTATGAGCCTCTGAGCAACCTGTGCCTTTGGTCAAATTAAAGACGGGCGCGTTGCTCGGATCTATAAGCTGAACTGACATGACAATATCATCTGCCCAGGAACTCATATCTAGCTGAGCTGATAAAGATGAATAACCCAACATATTAACTCGAAATCTTCTTTCAAAAACGTAAGAAGGCTTTCCAGCGCATGAACTGCAGTTCGTATTGGTAACTGATTTCTCCTCATCATGAATACTAACTCCATATTTCAAAACCCTATGGTCAGTTGTTCCAGGTATAAAGAAAGGCGATGTTGCCAGACAAGCTTCCTTCCAGCCTTGCACCGTAGCACAAACTTCTTCCGGAACAGTTGGACCAGATACAACACTCCAATATTGATCGGGATCATTTAAATTATATAAACTGTTAGTTTCGTGATCAAAACCCGTTGAAATGTCGAGCTTATTGGTCATATTGCAAAAATTGATTTGAAATTGACTTTTACTATTTTTTGAGAAGATTAGAAATAATATCATTAAAACAAATTGTGCTATTTTCATATGCTAATTTTAATTTAAAAATAATTTTTAGATAAGCTAGATTTGTGAAAAGTATTTCCTTAAAAAATATTTTTAATTCCTAATTTTAAACAAAAGATTCTTATGATTGGAACCAAACTTCGTACACTTAGAGAAAGTAAGAGATTAACGCCCATACAAACGGCAGAAGCCATTGAGGTATGTGAAAAAACCTATAGAAAATATTAGCTCTCGCTGAATTCTATAAAATAAAACCAGTGGAGCTGGAATATGGAGAACTAAAAGTGGTATTCGTTAATAGAGACAATACCAAAATAGAGCACCAAGCCAACACGATTAATATATCAGATGAAAAAGGCATTGCCAAACTGTTTGAGTATAATGATTTGCTTCTAAATGAAGTTAAAAGACTGAAAGAAGAAAATAAAAAGTATAAACTGGATTCCTAATATTTCTCTCCTATGTAGAAAAATTGAAGAATGAAAATCCTCTTTATTATTTAGCTATCATACGCCCACTTAATATAAGTAGCGCCCCAAGTAAAACCACCACCGAAAGCGGCTAATACAATATTGTCACCTTTCTTTAATTTATTTTCCCATTCCCAAAGACAAAGCGGGATAGTGCCATTGGTTGTATTGCCATAACGCTGTATATTCAGCATCACCTTGCTTTCATCAACACCCATGCGTTCTCGAGTGGCGTCAATTATCCTTTTATTGGCTTGATGTGGTACCAGCCAAGCAATGTCATCCGCGTTTAAATTATTTCTTTGCATAATTTCATAAGCAGCATCGGCCATATTCGTAACAGCAAATTTGAAAACTGTTTTTCCTTCCTGATAAACAAAGTGTTCTTTGTTCTTCACGGAATCTACTGTGGCCGGGCTCACACTTCCACCACTGGGTTGGTATAAATATTGCTTGCCGCTACCGTCTGATTTTAAAAAACTATCTTTTAGGCCTATATCTTCAGTTGTAGGCTCTAACAAAACAGCTCCTCCACCATCTCCGAATATTATACAAGTGGCACGATCTTCATAATCAATAATAGAACTCATTTTATCTACTCCTACGACAATTACTTTTTTGTACTTACCCGTTTCGATAAACTGAGCGCCTGTAGTAAGTGAATATAAAAAACCACTACAAGCCGCACTGATATCATAACTAAAAGCATTTACCAGTCCACACTGATCACTTACAATGTTTCCGGTGGCCGGAAACTGATGATCCGGAGTGGTAGTTGCACAAATTAATAAATCAACTTCTTCAGGCTTTGTGCCACTTTTTTCTAATAGTTGTTCAACTGCTTTACTAGCCATAAAAGAAGAGCCCAATCCTTCACCACGAAGGATTCTTCTTTCTTTAATACCCGTTCGCGTAGTTATCCACTCGTCATTAGTGTCTACCAATTTGGCCAAATCATCATTGGTTACGATTTCGTCTGGAACATAGCCGCTTACGGCTGTAATGGCTGCGTTTATTTTTTGCATGTTGATTCTTTTCTTAAGAAGGTATAAAGGTAATGGTTGGATTCGTGTATAAAGAAAACCCTCTCAATTTAAAATTAAGAGGGTCTTAGTAAGTTATTGATTATTATTATCTATTGGCAACATCTTTACGCACCACTCCATAAAACTGGAATGTTTTCTGTCTCCAACCTTTCTTGATATACTTATCAGTATCTCCAAATTCAGGTACTGTTACCCAATCCTTTGCTTTTGATTTATACCAGTTATAAACTGCTACATGATTTTGATCTCTTCGAATCGGTGCATAGAATTGCAATGTTTTTAATGTATACCCTTGTTGCATCATATCAGAGTCCGGAATGAAATCACCCGCTACACTCACTTGATCTTTGGTTACTGGATTCGTCCAACGATAAACTGCTACACGATTTGGTCCTGGTGTTTTGTATCCATAAAATAATAAGGTCTTATCCTTATACTTCCATTGTAACAATTGACCCTCTTGAATTTCTCCCTCAGCAAGCGTTACATAGTTCTTATCTACAGAACTATACCAACGATAAACCTTAACCATATCATCATCATATTGTGCCATAGCGTCCTTTGCATTCACAAATAGTAGAGAAGCTAAAATTACTAGGCCAAAAATTCCTTTTTTCATATTCCTATTTCTAAAATTGATACTACAATGATAATAAATATCTTGTATTTAATCCTAATTTTTGGGGTTTAAATTGTTTGTGAATAAGGACTTTATTCACGGTTGATTCTATAAAATTTAACGTTTGTTCAATAACACAACCGCATGTGCCTCAATTCCTTCTTCCCTGCCTACATAACCCATTTTTTCAGTGGTAGTAGCCTTTATAGATACTCTTTCCGAAGAGATTTCTAAAACATTAGCTATCGTTTCTCTCATTTTATCAATATGAGGTCGAAGTTTGGGTAATTGCAGGCAAATGGTACTATCAATATTCACCAGCTCAAAGCCCTGTTTTTGAACAATTACATAGGTTTCTTTCAGTAGAATTTTACTGTCGATTCCTTTGTATTTGGCATCGGTATCGGGGAAATGTTTACCAATATCACCTTTGCTAATCGCACCTAACATAGCATCGCAAATAACATGAAGTAGAACATCTGCATCGGAGTGCCCGACAGCGCCTTTGTCATGATCAATTTTTATACCACCGATTACTAAATCATAGCCAGTAGCTAATTGATGAAAATCAATCCCCTGACCAATGCGTAAATTAAGCGAACTCAAAAAATTAGTGATTTATTCGTCGTCTTTGCTATCTCGACTATTCTTGTCTTCTTTCTTAGGTTTCCCTTTCACGATAGTAGAGAAATCATCGAAATCAAACATAAGTGAGAAACGCAGTGTGTTAGATAATGGATTACGATTTGCGCCGTTTCCTGAAGGAACAAGATAAGCGAAGTTCAATCCAAAGATATTATACTTTACACCTAAACCTAAAGTGAAATACTGTCGATCTCCTTTCAGTTCGCTTTCACGGAAATAACCCGCTCTGGCAAAAAATTGATTTTGGTATGCATATTCTGCACCAAAACTAACCATCACTTCTTTGAGTTCTTCCGATCCACCCTCTGGCGCATCGCCAAATGATGAAAAGACGCCATCAATAACTGTTTTATCTGTTGGATAAGTTCTGCCAATAATTGCTCCGGTAGAGTCTCTTTGATAACCCGGTGACGGAACCAATAATTTATTTAAATCTAAAGCAAATGTCAGCTTGTTATACTCGTCAATATTATATTCATAAGCTGCTCCTAATCCCATATTGGTTGGCAGAAAATCACTACGGTCAGTAGAATAAGATACTTTTTGACCCAAATTCGTTACAGCAAATCCAATGTTCAATTTCTGGCCTAATCCTTCACCTAAATCTTGACCAATCGGTGTGGTATAAAAAGCACCAAAATCAACAGCAAAAGAGCTTCCCGGACTATAATTAGATCCTGCGGTAGCAGCTCCATTGATAATATTAGAGCTTATATATTTACCGCTCAAACCAATTGAAACTTTCTCCGATAATTTTCGAGAATACCCTGCATCAATCGCAAATTCTCTAGGCTGTCCAGTACCAATACTTTGAGCGTTTACGTCAGTGTAACTGATACTACCCAACGAGAAATAACGCATTCCTAAACTTACAGCTTGGTTTTTATTATCTTCTTCTCCGAATTTATAATAACCTGCCAAATAAGAAAGATTAATATCATTTACTAAATCACGAAGCCAAGGTGTGTATGAAATTGAAAAACCAGCGTCTTTTTCACTCATCGCCACTTTACCAATATTCCAAAACTGCGCATTGGCATCAGGGCTTAATGCCAAACCAACATCACCCATAGCACCACTTCGGGCATCCGGGCTAATTCTCATAAACGGAACAGCCGTTGTAATTGTATTATAATCTAAGCCATCTTGCTGACCATTACTTCCCACTTGTGCTAGCAAACTGTTTGGCGCAACAAATGCAACCAGTGCAACTAACACTATCATTTTTTTAAACATCATCTATATTTTATTTTCAAATTAAAGAAAGTACTGTTCTAATCGATATGTAATAATTTTCGTTGTAAAAATAGTCTAAGTCGAAGGGGCAAATGTAAATATAACTATCTCAAAATGATTAATTTCTGTATTTTATCATCAGAAAACCCATTTTCACTTTTTATTGACAATTTGTATAAATAAACGCCGTTGGCCAGTTTTTCGTTATACTGATCGTTCCCGTTCCAAAATATACCATCATAACGAGTTCCGGGCGTATTTATTGTCTCACGAAAGCGTTTTACCACTTTACCTGTCATACTAAAAATTTTAATGCTCACATCGATATTTTGATTGGGCATATTATGCTCAAACATAAAACGCGTGCTTGTGCTAAAAGGATTGGGGTAATTGTACACTCTAGCCAATTTTCCTTCAGAACTATTGACGACCACAAAATCTAATGATACCTCAGACGAGTTATTAAGAACGTCCCATGCTTTAATACGCATAGTATGTTTTCCTTCGGATAAATCCTCTAACGGAAAACGAACAATCCCTCGTTGATAATCATCTAGTTCTGTTTCATAAAAGCTATTCAAGATATACGTTTTTGAAGCATCTCCATCAAGAACTGCCGTTATATCATGACCAACCGAAGAACCTGAATAATTGATCCCATTTTCGTCAAATAATTTTAATAATAAGGTAGAATTAGCTGTTGTGATACCTCCACTTACAAAGTTTTCATCATTCATAAATGGATTTATATCCGGCCCTTGATTATCTGTGATGCTAGTGCTTGAACTACCACCAATGTAAACGTCTTTATCAAATCCAGTAGCATCTTCTGAGGCCGTATTAGCGTAGTAGGATATTTTACCTTTGGCTAAGCTATAGTCAATATCTTTCGGCACCACAAAGGTGAAAGAAAATAGTCCTTCTTTTACGGTTGCCTGTCCTTTATAAATTGCATTATTTTGAACTAGGAAATTAGTTACCGAACTACCCGGGTCATTTGCATTTGTAGTCAACGATTTGGGCTTATCAAAAATGGTAGGAAAAACTGTTCCATTAAACCAATTAAGCAAGTTTTGATTTTTGTCTGTAACTCGTCCGCTAATAGTATACTTGCCAAGAGCTTTCAGGGTATCCGTCACCACATTACCATTTATATCTTTTATAGAATCAGTATGCACTTCATGCTTAGGAAATGCAAGTGGTAAACCTGGATCACCGATTAATGCAAATTTTCTAAAATTGGCGGCATCCCATTCGCTAACCGAACTTACATATCGAATATTCTTAGAAAGACGATAAGCGTCACCCAATGTAGGCATTTGTCCATCACTTTTTTCAGCAAAACCTGCTGCAAAATAATTTTGATTCATCTGACGATTTTGGTATTGATATACCAATCGTGTGGTAGTCATCAAGGCTATTGCTCCGCCGTTTGGGTTAGCAAACAAAACTTCGCCAGCTGATTTCTGATTGGGATTATCAAACTGAGTAAAGTCGCAAGTAGCTGTTATAAAAACGGGCAATTTGTTCTTATTTTCTAATCCTTGAATATCTTCTAGATTTAAAATCCGTTCTTCGCACCAACCCAATGGCCCACCATGACCATTATAATTTACTACAAAGGTTCCATTAAACAAATGCTCCTTGATGGCCCGATTTGCTTCAGGAGTTCGAGGTCCAGCCGGTGTAGAATTTTGTTGATAAGCATCAACGTATATTTTATAATTATTGTACTGCGGCAAACTATCACTCACATATTTTACCATCAGCTCGGCATCTTCTAAATGGATATTATTGTCCTCATCATCTGCATTAAAAACCATCGTATTTTTCCAAGCACCAAAAGAATTTGGGCTGTCATAGTTTTTAATTTTTGCAACGGCATTGTTGGCTTCAGCAACTGAACTCGCCGGAATTCTTCCCACGCCCACATCAAGCGTATTCACAAAAACAGGGTCACTATATCGATTCGGATTTTCTTGATCATCTAAAAAGCCAAAAAAGTCATCGGTACAATAGCCTGTTGTTTTATTTGCACTTTCGAAGGTTTGATATGTGGGAACAAAATTTGTGTTATTGGTCAATCTGTTTTTATAATCATAAGATGCATCACCAAAGAATAAAACACTTTTAGGAGCGTCGGCCGCAGAGCTCGCTTTGTCGTAAAACATTTTGATAAAATTTCGAATGGCTGCCACATCTTGAGAACCACTTGAAAATTCATTATAAATTTGACTAGGTGTAACGACTAAGGTTTTATAACCTCTTTTTTGTGCATGGTAGCTAGCCAATTCCTGAGCTTGATTTAAAAAATTCGCATGGCTAATAATGATATAATCTATATTACTCTTTCCGTGCAAGTCTTGATTGCTCACCTTGCCCACATAAGCTGGAGCTGAAAAACTACTACCATGAAATGCTACAAATTTGCGGAGTTCATTGGCCTGTTGTTTAAAACTTAAAGTACCATTTGAAATACTCGTGCTCATAGCCATCGGCTCAAGTGGATTGGTAACATCCCAGACGCTCGCATTCGCATTGGCACCTGCTAATTGATATTGTGCAATATTGCCTGCTCCTACGCTATTCCAATCCATAAATGACATACCAGAGTAGTAATCTAAATTTACTCGACCATTTAATTCAATAAAATCAAGATAGCCGGTTGCTGAATTGTTCGAAGGTGTAAAAACAGTGTTTATATTAATTGTATTTCCTGTTAAGGATAAATCATTGTTCACGTCTTGACGATAAACATAATCGTCAAAGAAAGCACCACCAATGGCTGGCAATGAAATAGATTGTGCTTGCTGACCATTGGCTGTCACTCTGAAATTACTAGACCCCGCAAACGCAATTCCACCCACTCGGCTTCGCACATTTACTGGAACAGAAGCATCAATATTGGGTACTGAAACAGAAAAACCTTTTGATAATGTTTTGCCTGGCAAATCGCCATATAAATCACTCCACCAGGTTTTACCTACTTTACCTACATTGGTTACATCCTCTTCAATAAATTTAAAAAAGTTGGCGCTAGTAACCATTTGATTTGCTGATCCAATGGTGCTTTGAGCTTGAACTCGTTTACCATTTGCCGTACTGACATTTATATAATAATATGACTTCTCCGAATACGGATTAAACCGATGTGTAAATTTCTTGTTGGCACTATCCGATATAATGGTATGTGGTCCATTTGCATAAAATAAAATGTAATCACTGGCATCAAACTTGCCGTCATTACCACCCACGACTGCAATATGGTTTTCAACCAAATCATCAGGAGGGATAACATTATTATCTTCGGGAAGCATTTCGCCGCCATTACCATATACTTTAATTTTTGCTGGATTCAAACCAGCCATATTTAAGCCGAGATTATCACGCAAAAAGTTATAATCAATTTTATGAATCCCTTGTTTGCTGATTGAAATTTTGAACCAAATGCCCGTTTGCAAAACTGAATGAGCAGCGTACACTCTATTTCCTGTGGTCTTTCTGCTAGAAGCATTATTTTGAGTAACATCTAATTCATACGAAACTAGTTTTTTTATGGCACCCGATGCATCTTGAATATACTGGGGTACAAAAGCAAAAGCAATTGGTCTCTTTTGTTCAATACTCACTAATGTTTTCACTTGTAAATCCTTAGGTAACTTAATTTTTCTATCAGAAAGTGTAACCGTTTTGTACTGAACATTTTTTAATCGAACCGTTGGTTGCACGGCTTGTTGAATATTTATTTTTTCAACTTTATATAATTGCTTGGCATCTACTACCTCCTTTTTAACTTCGGCCACCGCCGCGCGTGAAGGTGATGCTTTCGCATTTACTCCTTCGCTCAAGAACTGTGCTTTCAAACAGAATGGAGACATTAACACAAGTGCAATAACTAAGCGGTTTCGCAGGTTCATATATTATCAAATTTAAGCTGAAGCAAGGATAAAAAATGTTATAATCTCACTAGGATGGAGAAATATTACTTTCAACTGACGAAAAAAGGGGCTTTTTATTGCAGAAGCAACTTCTTATTTCATGTTAATATTACTCATCATCAATTTCGCCGATGATTTCCTCTGTAATATCCTCTAAAGTAACTAAGCCCACTAGTCGATTACTCGCACTAAGGACCAAAGCCATATGCTTCTTACTTTTCTGAAATTGGCGCAATACCTGTTGCACATTATCTCGTTCTTTAATGAAATGAACTGGACGAATTAATTCTTTCCAATTCTTGCTATTTTCTTGAGTGTAAGGCAGTAAATCTTTGCAATGAATAATGCCTTGCACCTTGGACCAATTTCCATCATACACTGGCAGACGAGAAAAAGGACTCGCTTTTATTTTATGCAATACTTCTTTAAAATTATAATTTGATTTAATGCCTTGCATTTCGCTTTTGGGCCGCATCACTTGCTTGATAGTTAACTTATCGAACCGCAGGATTTGTTTGTACAAATTGAGATTTGCGTTGCTCACCTCCTCATCTGGCTTGGGTAAAATACTTTTTATTTCATCTATGCTCAGTCCTTCTATGGAGCGTTTTTCTTTTTTAAATGTAAATAGATTCGTAAGACTAGCGCCTAGTCTCAAAATAGGAAACGTTATCCCGACGCTAAATTTTGAAGGTCTCAAATTTCTTCGTCCCAACCAATGTGGCAAGACCCAAGAGGCCAAAGCTAACTGCAAAACGATCAAGAAAGCGCCTAGCCAAAAGTCTAACCCAAACAAGAAAAGAACGTTGTAAATCGCCAATGATGTAAGTGCACCAACGAATATTTTAGACAGTAAAAAACTGCTGGATAAACTATTAGTTCTATGATATATATGCGATATTTTTTGGAAAATGGCGGGTTGTTCTTGTTCCATCCTTTCTAAACTTCGTTGATCTGCGTTAAGCAAAAAAAGTTCGAAAAGACTTAAGAAATAAAGTAAGATTAAACCAAGCAACGCAACTAAAGCCACGAATAGAATATAAAAATCAAGTTGGACGAATGATCCGTTCAGAAAAATACAATATAAACTCAGGGGGTCAGGATCCAAATTCGCTTGTTTTAAAATTCAAAAATAACAAAATCAGTTTTTATTTATTGCTTTCTGTTTCGTCAGTCTGAGCAATTTCTGGCGAATTACTGATTTCTTCAGCTTCACTGCGCTTATCCAACATCACCAAATTAGTGGCTACTATTTCTGTAGATTGACGACGCTGTTTGTCTTTGTCCTCCCAAGAACGTGTGCGGAGGCGTCCTTCAATGTGCACAAGGCTTCCTTTGTGAAGATATTTTGAGGCCAACTCAGCCAACCCGCGCCAAAGAACCACGCTGTGCCACTCAGTTTGAGAATTTAATTTACCGTGCTTATCCTTAAAAGTTTCGGTAGTGGCCAACGGAAAAGATGCCACTGGTATGTTGCCCTCCAAATATTGGATTTCTGGAGATTTGCCCAAATTACCAATTAGAAAAACTCGATTTACTCCACGCATAATTTGTTACACTTTTTCAATATTGTGCTAAATATACTCAAATTCTTTTAAAAACTCATACACGCTCTTTGGGAAAGCCTTTGTAGCAAGCTCTTTGGGGCTAACCTTTTGATAAGATTCAATATCAATAGGCACTTGTGAAGCCTTGTTAAGAATATAAAAACGAATATCCAATGCCTGATGACTTAGTTTTTGCGACTTCCGACAGACCTCTTTTACATTTTTAAGCCAGGCCGGTTTGGTTTTTTGCTCAATCAGGATAGGTTCGTATAAAGATTGCCAAATACCTTTCTCCGAACGCTTTCGGATATATATAGATTTTCCGCTTTTAAGCACTATATAATGGAATGTTCTCTTTTTTAATATAGTTTTTTTCTTTTTTGGCGGATACTTATCAATTTGACCTAATGCAAAAGCCTGACAATTTTTTCGCACAGGGCATCGGTCACAGTGCGGGTTCTGTGGAGTGCAGAGCGTGGCACCAAAGTCCATTATCGCTTGATTATAAGCTCCCGCACTGCGTTTGGCTAAAAATTCTTGTGCAATTTCTTGATAGAACCTTTTATCAGCCACAGAAACAAATTGCTGATCTAACGCCAAGTATCTACTTAGGACCCGAACCACATTGCCATCCACTACGGCATGAGGCAATCCATAGGCAAAAGAGGCGATGGCCGATGCGGTATATTGACCCACACCTTTTAGGTCTAAAATTTCTTCAAATGTGGTTGGAAATACTCCGTTATGCACATCTCGGACGTAACGAGCCGTAAAAAGCATATTTCTACAACGATTATAATACCCAAGACCTTCCCAATCTTTGAACACATCATCATCAGATGCATTTGCTAAATCAGTAATTGTATTATACTTACGTATATAATTATTATAATATTTTAATCCTTGATTTACACGAGTTTGTTGTAGTATTATCTCACTTAACCAAATTCGATATGGGTCCTTTTCACCTTTCCAGGGCATGCTTCTATCGTTGTTATTTTTATTCCAACGCAAAATATTATATCTAAAGTATTGTGTATTAGACCGTTGCAAGTTCAAATTCGTTGTTAATATCTTTCTTATTTTTAATGTTGCCAATCTTTTATCTATCTTTGGATTATTGTATTATGAAAAAGGCTGATTTAATAAACCTAATCTCCGAAAAAACCGGAGTTCCGAAGGTTGATGTTCTTGTTTCCCTAGAGAGTTTCTTTGCAAATGTAAAAGAAACAATGGCAAATGGTGAAAACATTTATATTCGAGGATTTGGAAGTTTTATTGTAAAAAAACGAGCTGCCAAAGTAGGCAGAAACATTAAGAAAAACACATCTGTGTATATTCCCGCACACAAAATTCCTGCTTTTAAACCAGCTAAGGAATTTGTAGAGCAGGTAAAAACACTTCCTGTGGAGGATGAAAAAGAAGTATCAAAGGATGCCTAAGGGCGATTTTTAGATTTCAGATTTAGCGATTGCAAAAAAATCAATTCATACTTATTCTTGTTGGCTTAATTGTATTGGGTTCCCTATACTTTTTTGGCAATAGAAAAAATGAGCACGCAGGTCACGATCATTCCAATGAGGCTGCACAAGGTCAAGCGCCGGCAGGTGGAATGCCTCAAAACAATGTAGAACCTGCGAAGTTTGAAGACATTTATAATAATGCCGTGGATAATCTTTCTGGCGCTATTAAAACTGAGGAATTAGCATTACGAAAAAATGCAAATGAACTCAATACACCGGTTGGTTTTAGAGACATTGCAGAATTCTGGGAGAAAAAAGATTTAAATATTGCATCTCACTATTACAAAAAAGGTGCTTTATTGGAAAATACTGAAAAAAGTCTCACCTTTGCGGGGAATTTATTGACACTTCAGATGGCTAATACCCCTGAGGCGGATATAAAAGAGTGGCAGGCGAATGAGGCGATTGAATGTTTTAATAAAGCACTTGAACTAAACCCCAAAAACCTAGACACAAAAATTGCTCTTGCAAGTTGTTATATTGACGGCACTGGTGAAATTATGAAAGGAGTTGGCTCTTTAAAAGAAGTAACCGCTCTAGATAGCATGAATGCTCCTGCCAATCTTCTCCTAGGGAAATTATCAGTACAGTCTGGACAACATGAAAAAGCAATTAAACGATTGAATGTAGTTCTTTCTCAAGATTCGAAAAATACAGAGGCTCTTTATTTTCTTGCCGAAACGCATAAAAATATGGGGAACAAAGAAAAAGCCATTGAGATATTTAATCAATGCAAAGAAATTGTAAATAATCCTGATTTTTCGGCAGAGATCGATAACTATATCCGCTCGTTTAACTAGATATATATTTTTTAAACAAAAAAAACAAAACATTATGCCTTGCGGAAAAAAAAGGAAAAGACACAAAATTGCAACTCACAAACGTAAAAAGCGTTTGCGCAAGAATCGTCACAAGAAGAAGAAGTAATTCTTTCCATACTTTATTAATTAACTTTTGTGCTCATCACGTCCAGGCGTGATAGAACAAAGTGTACATCGCTCTTTTGAGTAGTGTATTCTGACGCGTCTGTTTGAGCACAAGCAAAAACAAACCTTCGTATGGATAAAGAATTAATCATACAATCTGGTAATGACGGCATTGAAATTGCCCTTACCGAAAACAAAAAACTAGTTGAGCTACACTACGATAATTCGGGTGGCGAGTTTAATGTAGGAGATTTATATCTTGGACAAGTGCGCAAAGTGGCCAATGGGCTAAACGCTGTATTCGTAAATATTGGTCATAAGAAAGACGCTTTTCTTCATTATACTGATTTAAGTCCAAATTATAAAAGTCTTCAAAAATTCACGGATCATGCTCGCAAATATGAGAATTTCAGTTGGGATAAATTTAAGCCTGAAGATGAAATTCAAAAGGCGGGTAAAATCAATGAAGTAATTTCCACTAAACAAAAAATACTGGTGCAGGTTCTCAAAGAACCAATCTCAACAAAAGGACCGCGTATTAGTTGTGAAGTTTCATTACCCGGTCGCTTTCTAGTCTTGGTACCATTTATTGATCAGGTTAATGTCTCAAAAAAGATTGAAAGTCGCGAAGAACGTCATCGTCTGAAAAGCATTATTACCAATATCAAAGAAGCGCATTACGGGGTGATTGTGCGCACAGCGGCTAAAGGAAGAAGTACTGCAGAATTGCATCAGGATTTAACAGCCTTGGCAGATTCTTGGAAAAGTATTCAGCAGAATCTTTATAAAGCTGAAGCTCCTAAAAAGATTCTGAGCGAGCAGAATAAAACTACTTCACTACTAAGAGATTTATTGAATGATGATTTTAATAAAATTGTCACCAATGATGAGAATGTCATGGAACAAACCAAAGAATACATTCAAAAAATTGCACCCGGCAAGGAGAGCATGGTTTCGCTTCATAAAAATGGCAAACCCATTTTTGATCATTTTGGAATTAATCATCAAGTAAAATCTTCGTTTGGAAAAAATGTAATGATGGATGGCGGTGGCTATCTTGTTATCGAACACACAGAAGCTTTGCATGTGGTAGATGTGAACAGTGGTCATAAATTTTCGGCAGATAACCAAGAGGCAACTGCGTTGCAAACAAACTTATCAGCGGTCAAAGAATTAGCTAGACAGTTAAGACTGCGTGATATTGGAGGAATCATTATCGTTGACTTTATTGATATGCGCTCAGCAGAAAATAGACGTGCTGTATCCAAAGCGATGCAAGACGCTATGAAAAACGATCGGGCGCGTCATACCATTCTAGGGATTTCCAGATTTGGTTTATTACAAATTACTCGACAACGATTGCGCCCAGCGATTAAAATTGCTACTGGCGAACAATGTCCAAGCTGTGAAGGTACTGGCAAGGTGCGATCAACGCATGTTTTGATAGAAGATATCGAAAAGCATGTAAAATATCTAACACGTCAATCCAACAATACTATTCAGCTTAAGGTTCATCCAATCGTTCATTCTCACTTGACTAAGAAAGAAGGTTGGTTTAAACCGAATCTTGTGAAAATTTGGAATAAATCCTACGGAAAGTTCATCGCAGAAAAAGATGACAATTTAGGTTTCTTAGATTATAAATTCTATGTAAAAGAAACTGGCGAAGAAATTAAATTCTAACACTATGTTAGAGCAATTATTCGAACAATTTAGAGCAACGCAACCCATAGAATGGGTTGCGTTTTCTTTTGCCATCTTGCAAGTGGTACTTGCTTATCTCAACAAACCAATCAACTTTTTATTCGGAGCTATTAGTGTCTGTCTTTACACTTATATTTTTTTCGAATATTCCTTATTGGCAGAAAGTATTTTAAACGCCTATTATTTTGTTGTAAGCATTTATGGGCTCGTTCTTTGGAACAAAAAGCAAGCCGAAGAAGCTTCTATTAGAAAAGCAAATTCAAAAAATTGGCAAGTCACCATACTCATTATGATATGTAGCTTTTTAGCCTTTATGTGTGTTTATTATTTCAAAAATTCGATGCAAGAATTGTCCTTTGTAATATCTAATTATTTGGATGCCATGGTTGCCTCTCTCGCCTTTGGTGGCACATTTCTATTACTTAAACGCAATATCGAAACTTGGATTATTCTAAATGTATCCAATCTTATAGCCATTCCATTGCAATGGAGCAAAGGCCTGTACCTTACATCTGTGCTCACTTTCATACTCTTTAGTGTGGCTGTGGCTGCTTGGTTCAAATGGCGCAAAGAACTCAATGAGCAACTCGATAATAGGGAAATAATTTAGTGTTGTATTTTATTAATGTTGTGTCACAGCTTTCTTTATAATAATGCTTTTTTCGGCTTACAACTAATTCTTATTTTAACTGACATTGCAGATAACATTGTTTACATACTAACTCAAAGTATAAACAATACTTAAAAATGAATCTTGTGAATTTTGTTTACTCTTATTTTTTAATCAACTGTTTGGTTGAAAGTAAGCCATTACTTTTTACAACTTGTAAAAAATAGAACCCTTTAGGCAAAACAGAAATATCAATTTCTTCTAAATAAACGATTCCGTTTTGAACAGTCCTACCCGTTCCATCCAATATTTTATAAGCAGAAGTAGTGTTCAATCCGTATAGTTTAATTCTACTTGCACTCGGGTTTGGAATAATCGCAAAATCATCCAACGTCTTTATCACATCAATTGAAGCTATCGAACTGTAACCAAATTTATTATCTATATCTACTTGCTTTACTCGATAATAGTTTTTCCCATTGATAGGATTATTATCTAAAAATGAATAGTTAGTCAATTCTTCAGAATTTCCATAGGCATCTAGACTTCCAATTTCCTCAAAAACAATTCCATCAATGCTTCGCTCGATAGCAAAATAGTTACTATTTATCTCGCTGGAGGTATTCCATTGCACTACTACATCATCTTTTTGTTGCGCAAGTTTTAGAGCGGACATTTTAACGGGCAAAGGAGTTGTAATGGCCTCCAATCGTAAATTATCAAAAGCAATTTCTTCATCAGCAGCATCTGCATCAATTTCGATTCTGATTTCTAATGAATTTCCTCCCGCCGGAATTACGAAAGAATATTCTGTAAAAACATTCGGTACAATCGTCCCATCTGCACCGTCACCATCACAATTGGGATCTGTTTTTAAAGGTTCATTGCTTGTGCTAGGCGTACCGCAACTAATATCAGGAGAAAAACAAAGCGCTGTAACTTCTGTTCCGCCATCTTTTCTGTAAAAAACCGTCAGTCCTTCACCGGAGTCCCATCGAGCATTAGTCGTGTTACAAACTGGGCTCGTTCCAACGGCTACTAAAATTTTAAAAGTCATAGCAGATGCACCAGATATATTAATATCATGTCCATTTGCAGCTAAGAAAGATAAATTTTTAAAATCAACTTGATCCGCCGAACCGCAAGAAGTAGTTCCCGGCGCATCATCTAAATCTTCCCCAGCCATAAAGAAACTTCCGCTCTGACCAGAAACAGGGCTTGTCATATCAATTTGAACATTCGCACAACCGTTATATAATAAAGCAGCTCCTGCATTTTCGATGCGACCAAAGTAATCTTCAGAACCGCCGAATCCCAATGTATCGTCTATAAATTGGTTCGGAGCAGAATACCGTGAGCCTGTGCCATCAGTTTCAAAATCTTCTGACCAAAAAACAGTTTGGGCCTTTACTTGAGTTTGACTTAAAATACTCAGCAATACAATTGCGATGAAAAGAGCTTTTTGAAAATGTATATTTTTAATCATAGTTAGAGTTTATAGAGGTGAAAATCAAAGTTAGTGTCTCTAACATTATGACAAAAACACTTATCCTATTTTATATTAACACCGAAATACATCACCGTCCAACTTTTGTCTATTTCATAATTGCTAAAACATTCGTTATATTAGATGAATGAAAACGTCAACCTTACTTTTTTTCTTAGTTACTGTATTACTTACTCCAATTGCACAAGCTTCAGACTTTTTTGCCTTTGAATCAAAAAACTGTCATTTCAAAACAAAAAATGGTATGCTTCAAGGTCAGTTCTCTCAAAATTATCCCAATGGCGAAATTATGGTGGAAGGTTTCTTTGACCACAACCAACGTGTCGGAACTTGGAACTTTTATAATGTGAATGGCAGACTAATTGAAAAGCGACTTTACTTTAATAACTATGAATATGCCGCGATGGGCAAAAATGGAAAAAGCTTGAAACAGTTTAACGCAGACGGCCAATGGAGTCCAATAAAAGAAAGAAATGTGAGATTCAAACAACGAATATGGAAACATATTACGAAAGAAAACAGTGGTTATCATTTTGAAATTAATAAACTGGTGAATACAGTAAACAATAATGAAGTAGGAGCATTTTATGCGGAAGAGCGATTTACTAAAAAAATAGAAAAAAGTAAATTAAAGAACATCGCCTCAATCAAAATTAAGGAGGATTGGATTTATGATAACGAGCGAGAAGTAATGTTCAACCGAACCTTAGGAATTGGATTCGTAAATGATAAAGGTGAAACTGTGGCTTGGGTTTATTATCCTGACTGTGTTTCAGCATTAAAAAAAGTTCTTACCACATGGCCGGATTATCACACGAATATGACAACGCTTTATGATGTATTTGAGCAAAGAGCTTATCAGTCAAAACCATATAAAAAAGGAAAGGAAAAAATAACCTATCAATCCATGATTGACATAGAACTCGAAATGATTCACATGGAGAATATGTTCATTATAGCTAAGACCTAGCTTAGAATAATGAAAATATTAAATTCATGATGAGCGTATTATGCTAGAAAAAAGGACGATTTTAATCTTAGGGTTTCTGGTGTGGAGTTCCACAATCTATGCTCAACGATACATTCAACAGATTTTTCCATCTTCAAGTGTTACCACGAACATCCAATACGGATCTAACACTAATTTCAAAGGACAATCAGAAAACCTAAGCTTAGACTTTTATGAACCCACAAATGATACCGTTAGCCAAAGACCATTACTAATTTATATCCATGGCGGTGGTTTTGTAGATACAAACCAATCTAAATCACTAACGCATATCCAGGCCTTTGCGGATAGCCTTGCGCGATATGGATACACCGTTGCTAGTATTAATTATAGATTAGATTCTTCTATTTCGAATCGAGCGATTATAAATGCGATGCATGATGCTAAGGCAGCCATTCGTTTTTTTAAGGCAAATGCAACTACCTATTCATTGGACACCAGCCTATTTTTCATTGGTGGCGAATCTGCAGGAGCTATTACAGCAATGAATGCAAGCTATCTTGATGTTCCCTCAGAAGTAAACTATCCGCCAACGAACCCACAGGCAAAGGACCAATCGTTGGAAGGTGCTAGCGGTAATAACGGATATAGCGCTGAAGTAAAAGCCACTCTCTGCTTTTGTGGAGGAACGAAAAATACATTGAATGAACTATTGTTTGACACTACAGCAATTTCGTTGGGTGACCAACCCATACTTTTTGTGCATGGAACCAATGATGCACTGATTCATATTGCCCAAGCTATCGAGATAGCCCAACGCGTTACGAATTTAAACATCCCAAATCTTTTTTATACGTTTTCAGGTGCGACCCACTGTCCTTGGATTTTCCCATTACAGAATTCTTCGAATTATTTAGATACTCTTATCAATTATACTGTACCATTTTTATACGCTTGTGTTCAAAACAGTACAGAAGTGATTCATCAAAAAACTACCGCTACCTTAAAGATTTTTCCAAATCCCGCCAAGCAATCTGCCATCATTCAAATAAAAAATCAGCATTCAAAACAAGGAATATTGAAGATTCTATCGCAGAATGGATCCAGCATTGAGCAACAAATTGTTCATATAAAAGACAATCAAATTCATTTGGATTTACAACTTTTGTCGTCAGGATTATATTGGGTCGAAATTGACTTTCCGGAGCGCAAATACCAAGGAGAATTATTAATTTTGCCATAATTGAGACTTAAGCCCTGCCAGCACTGGTTTGTTACTTTCCACGAAGTTGCAATAATTGTTGAAAAAAAGGCTTTTTCTACAAAAAACGGTTACATTTGCACTCCCGTAGTCAAAAAGACGAAGGGATTTGACGAAAAATAAAGCTATAAATCATGGCAGCAATAACAAAAGAAAGAAGAAAAGAAATCTTCGCTGAATTTGGCGGAAACGAAGCAAACACAGGAAGCATAGAAGCTCAAGTAGCTTTAATGACAGAACGTATTAACCACATTGCGGGTCACTTGAAGAACAACAAGAAAGACCATAGCAGTAAGACAGGCCTTATGACAATGGTAGGTCGTCGTAAAAGATACTTGC
>CAYMFF010000027.1:0-34061 GCA_964389575.1 uncultured Chitinophagaceae bacterium | reverse complement strand
TCGCAGTAAACGCTGATGGAGAGAACAGAACCTATTCTTTTCTTTTTGACCCATCATTCGCCTCACTTATTGTAGAAAAAGGATCTATTGTGATTAATGGAGTAAGCCTCACTTGTTTTGATGTGAGTGAAAATTCCTTTAAGGTAACTATCATTCCATATACTTTTGAAAACACAAGCTTTCATACAATGAAAGAAAACGATGCTGTTAATTTAGAATTTGATATTCTGGGCAAGTATCTGCAGAGACATCTTAGTTTGCAAGTAAACAGGAAGTAGATTTTTACAAACTCCTTCTATTAAGCACAATTAATTCATACGAAAGAATAAGAAGTTACCTTACCTCAATCAATTCAAAGATGCCGGTTGTTTGACACTAGCTAATATCCCTGAGATATGAGCTTTAGACATTTCCATGGCTTTACCCATTTCTTCAATCTCATCAATTTCAGTGCCATCAATATGCCCATCAGATGCGGCAACACTTAAAGCAGCCTTAATGATTTCTTCTTTGCCATGTTCGTTAAGCATAGGACCAATAGAAGCCAAATAAGTATTCGTTTTCTCGATACTGTTTTGCAGTTGCGCTATATATTCTTCCAATTCTTTCATAGTCATATCATTATGGCTATACTGATTTATTACTTTTAGCACTTGTACTTTCTCCGCCTCTTCAACAACACCATCAGCCAACATGATTAAAACCATAGAATGCTTTATTGCTTTTTCATAAATCGCAATAAATGCCTCTCGATCATTGTTCGGTGTTGATGGCGAATTATCTAAAACTCGAGGAATAAAAGTGCATTTGCATTGATTACACTCTACATACTCCCCAGCACTACCCAATGGAATTAAGGGAATAAAATATAGGGTAAAAAATTTAGTAACTTTTCTATGACGATAGCCAGTTTGTCTTTCACATTGGGGACAATTAAATTGACCCGTTTCTTTAGTAGACTTCACCCCTCGCGTTCCAAAAATTATCATATCCCTTGATTTATATCTAAAGTTAAGGATTTAAATCTTTATCACATAATCTCAATTGGAATTAAAGCGTTGCAAGAATTGACAAAAACGGATTCATCTGAATCAAAAAAAATATTACTTACTTTTGACATTACATGAGAAAAATATTCTTCCCACTGTTTATCGTATTATTTGTAATCATTGGTGCGCTTTCAATCCGGTGGTTACCCGTTTTATGGTCATTAATTTTAATAGTCCCATTATTTCTCTTAGGAGTTTATGACATGTATCAAACCAAGCATGCCATTCGTAGAAATTTTCCAGTAGCCGGAAGACTTCGATATTTATTTGAGTCTATTCGACCCGAAATTCAACAATACTTTGTAGAAAGTGATACGAGTGGAAAACCGTTTAATCGCTTGGCAAGAAGCTTAGTTTATCAACGAGCAAAGAAAGTGCGTGACACGGTTCCTTTTGGCACCCAACTCGATGTTTATGAAGCAGATTATCATTGGATTAATCATAGCATTTCAGCTTTAAACCCCCATGATTTAGATCATAACCCACGAGTAATGATTGGTAGCTCTCAATGCGAAAATCCGTATCCGAGTAGTCTTTTTAATATAAGCGCTATGAGTTTTGGTTCTTTAAGTAAAAATGCAGTTTTGGCCTTGAACGGTGGCGCTCAAATAGGACACTTTTTTCATAATACAGGAGAAGGTGGCTTGAGTCCATATCATCTTGAGCCAGGCGGCGATGTATGCTGGAATATTGGCACCGGATATTTTTCTTGCCGTAATGCAGATGGAACTTTCAATTTTGAAGAATATAAAAAACGGGCTACACTACCGAATGTAAAAATGATTGAGGTCAAATTTTCACAAGGCGCCAAACCAGGACACGGAGGCATCTTACCTAAAGAAAAAGTAACTGATGAAATTGCAGCCATTCGATTGGTTGAAAAAGGGAATGACATAATCTCCCCACCCTATCATTCGGCCTTTACTACACCCAGAGAATTTGTACATTTCGTAAAAAAATTGCGAGAAGGAAATGGTGGCAAACCCGTAGGATTTAAGATTTGCATCGGTAATCGATCTGAGTTTATTGCTATTTGCAAGGCTATGGTAGAAGAAAATATTTATGTAGATTTTATTTCGGTAGATGGTGGCGAAGGTGGAACAGGAGCCGCTCCCTTGGAATTCACAAACTACGTAGGCATGCCGTTAAAAGATGCTATTGTTTTTGTGCATGACACCTTGAAAGGCTTTGGCATCAAAGATCAAATAAAAATTATCGCCAGCGGAAGAGTAACCAGTGGTTTTCATATTATGGAGTGCTTATCACATGGCGCTGACATTTGCAATTCGGCCCGGGGCATGATGTTTGCACTAGGATGTATTCAAGCATTGCGCTGTAATGATAACGAATGTCCAACCGGTGTTGCTACACAACAAAAACATTTAGTAAAAGGATTAGTCGTGGCGGATAAAAAAGTACGAGTAGCTAACTATCATCATGAAACGGTTAAAAGTGCCGTTGAACTTATGGGCGCCGCTGGAATAGATCATCCAGATAAAGTTGGTCGCTTTGTAATGTTCCGCCGAGTAAGCAGAACTGAAGTGGAAACATTGGAACAGACCTATCCAGAAGTAGCCGTCGGATGTATGCTTCAAGAAGAAACGGTTCCTAAAAAATACTTAGCTTCTTGGAAAGGTGCTACTGCAGATCGGTTTAAGAGTTATCGCTTAGTTGAGCAAGAAGAAACTGTTTTGGCTTAAAATGAGAACGATTACTTATTTATCATTTTTTTTGGCAGTACTATTTATTTCCATAGAATTTACTGCTTGTCAAAGTGCTAATAAAGTAAAGAAGAATTCTATTGTTGATTATGAAAAGATTCGTCAAGAACTATTAGTTATTCTAAAAGATGACCAATCCGGTCGAAAAAAAGTTCAATCAATAGAACAAAAGCATGGTCAAAATTCGAAAGAAGTAAAAGAAGCTTGGCGAAGTATTAATAAGAAGGATACTAAAAATTTAAAAAAAGTAACGGCTATTCTTGAACAACACGGTTGGCTCAGTGCAGAATGCGTAGGCGATGTAGGCAACAGTGCGCTGTTTCTAGTTATACAACATGCGGATTTTAATACACAGCAGAAATACCTTCCTATGATGCGCAAAGCAAGTGAAAATGGGGATGCCCCAAAATCTAGCTTAGCTTTATTAGAAGACCGAATATTGATGCGCAGTGGCAAAAAGCAACTTTATGGTAGCCAAATATCCCGAGACCCCAAAACAGGAAAATGGGCGGTGTTCCCAATTTCCAATCCTGAACAAGTAGATGAACGAAGATTAAAAATGGGTCTATCTCCTCTGGCTGAATATGTAAAAAATTGGGATATTGAATGGAATGTTCAAGAACATAAGAAACAACTTTTTGAGCCTATAAAAGAAGCAAGATAGATTTAGAAATCATAAGACTGAACTACAACTTCTTCAAGAGCATCCTAGTAATTTGAAAGAATTCAATTATATACCGACTGTTAATTCGAACGAATTGATATCGATATTAGTACCCAAAAATTTCCACCAAACTCAACTCTTTCACGGAGCCATAATTCTTCAAAACGTCCATGTCCAATTTTTCTTTAGACCCCAATACACTGAGCGTATGCGCCTTATTGGCAATTTCATTTTCATGAAAATCTTTCACGTCAGTTAGTTGCATATTGCTCACCTTATCAAAAGTGTTTTTTCTCAAATCATAGTTCACGCCTTTTTTCTGTGCTGATAAATAATCAAATAAAATACTGGCTTTATTAATTCGTGAAGTAGAAATCGAGTTCAATAAAGATGCCTTAGAGTTCGCAAATAGTTTTTCAGACAAAGGCAACTTATCCAATAGCGCTTGCATGGCAGTGATACTCTCCTTCATTTTATCTGCTTGACAGCCGACATATCCCATCATATAAAATGGATCTTTTTCCTGACTGGGCACACCATAAGAGGCATAAGCAGAATAGGCCAATGCCTTAGATTCTCGAATATCCTGAAATACAATACCACTCATATTGCCACCAAAATATTCATTAAACATTTTGATACTGGGCAATACCTCTGGCGAAAATTGATCATTAATTCGAATCCAACTTATTTCTGATTGCACCATATCATAATCAGTCATTAGAACTTGATTTTTCTGCTGCTTTTGATAAACAAATTTGTGAATTTCTGGAATACGTTTTTCTGGTCTAAACGTGCCATGATACTGGCTTAATACCCGCGACAACTGATTCGCAGACTTTGGACCATAATACAACACCTTATGAGAATAGCCCAATAAATTATGAATCATATTCACTAAATCCTGAGCTTTTAATTCATCTAATTCTTCATTACTCAACTCGTAGTTAAATGGATTATCAGCACCATACATAGCATAATAACGCATACCACTTCGAATTGCTCCTTTGCTTCTTTTAGCATCTGTTCTCTTTTTCTTGATACCAGCAATCATTTCTCTCAACGCATTTTCATCGGGCTGACATTGTGCTAATAATTCTTCAAAGAGCTTTAAAGCTTCTGTATAATTTTCTTGCAAACCATTTAGATAAACATAACTTTCTTCACTACTCGCACTAACTCCAAAATCACAAGCCAAGGTGTAAAATTTCTTACTTATCTCCGAAGCACGGAGTTTCTTCGTACCTAAGAACTGCAGATAATCCATAGCAATTGGCAAGACCTTATTATGATGGCTTCCCATAGGGATATAGTAATATTGATTAAATAAATCATTTGTAGTATTTTTCACAGCCAGCAACTGTGTAATTCGCTTTCCCGTCATTATTTCAGCACGATCAATATCCTTTTCATAATTCAAATAAACAGGCTTAATTTCTTTGGTTTTCGTATTCGCTATTTGAGTCACAAAATCAGATTGCGCATCGCGGTTTACCGAAACCGGAGTAATAGTTGGCTTATCAACTTTTAATGCATTAGGGTCTTTACCTATTTTTTTATAGACACAGACATAATTGTCGCGAAGCCATTTTTGTGCAAATTGTTGAATATCATTTTTGGTAATAGAACTCATTTTCTCCAACAAACTAGCTTCTTGCCTCCAATCAGATTCTACGATAAAAGCATCAAGCAATGAATAGGCTCGACCTCCATTTCCTTCGTAACGTTGGATATTATATTTCTTATTATTATTCAAAACCGCTTGAAGCAAACTATTATCGAAATCACCGCGTTTTAGCTTTTCAATTTCTCCCAACATTAAAGCCTTTACTTCTTCTAACTGCTGACCTTGCTTGGCTTTTCCTTCTAGATATAATGTTCCGTAGTCTTTCAACACATAGGCTCCACCGCCCGCGCTTAATACTTTTTGTTTTTTTACTAAGTTCAAATCCATGAGTCCAGCTGTACCATTTGACAAAACATCGCCCATTACATCTAATAACATAGCCTCTTTACTATCTGCGCCAGGAAAACGATATGCCATTGTTAAATATTCAGCATCCGGCCCGTAGATAGTGGACTCTTTGGGCTTTGTAATTTCCTTTTCAGGCGAGAATGTATACTGAGGAACATCTTTGGCTTGCATATAAGCAAATGCCTTATCTACCTTACCGATTACCTCATCGGCATCAAAATCACCTACCATGATTAAACACATATTATTTGGTACATAATACGTTTGAAAATAGTTGCGAATTTCCTTCAACGAAGGATTCTTTAAATGCTCAATGGTTCCAATAGTAGTTTGCAAACCATAATTATGATTAGGGAATAGGTCTAAAAATAATTTTTCAAAAACCTTATCACCGTCGCTATCCAACGATCTATTTTTCTCTTCATACACAGCTTCCAGTTCCGTATGAAAAATTCGCAAAATCGGATTTCTAAATCGTTCTGCTTCAATGGCTAACCAACGATCTATTTGATTGGTTGGAATATCATTAATATAAGCCGTTTTTTCGAAAGAAGTAAAAGCATTGGTGCCCTTAGCTCCTATCATGGCACTCAGTTTATCATACTCATTTGCAATAGCATATTTAGAAGCTTCCCCCGACACAGAATCTATTTCTTTGTAAATTTCCTTACGCTGGGTTTCATCTTTTGTTGAATTATATTGCTCATACAAATCATCAATAACATTTAATAGTACTTTTTCCTTTTCCCAATTCAATGAACCATATTTATCGGTTCCTTTAAAAAGCATATGCTCCAAATAGTGCGCCAAGCCGGTGTGCTCAGCTGGATCGGATTTACTACCCGCTTTAGTGCCTATAATGGTTTGAATGCGTGGCGTACTATGATTCTCGGATAAAATAACCGTTAGACCATTTTGCAAAACATAAAAACGAGCATTCGCTGGATCGTTTTCTACATACTGATAATAGTACCCATTGCGCTCTTTTTCCTTCCACTCAAAAGACTGAGCAGTTAATTGAAAAATTGAAAATGACAGAATGGTTATGAGCAATATACTTTTCATGGATAAAAAATTATGACCTTAAAAATAGAATAATATAGGCAAAAATCAATTGTGAACTATCAGAACTATTTACTTTAGCCATGACGACAAGATTTACAAAACAAGTAATGAGCTCCAAGCTATTTATAAAAGAGACGGACAATGAAGTTTCACGGATTGTAAATCCTATTCTTGGTGCATTAAGTTTATTGATAGCTGCCCCGCTGTTTATCTTATTACATCGCTATGCACCCAATCCGAATTGGCCCTTTAAGAGTGACAGAATTCTTTTGGCGATATTAACCTTGCTTTTCGTTTATTTCGTTTTTAAAAAAATGAAAGGATTAATCATTGCTGGGTTTTTAGCCACATTGGTTGGATTAACCTTCGCTCAATTCACGAACCGATATTGTTTTGACAACCTTTACGAAGATTATCGAGCGATGCTCTATTCGTTAAAAGATAGTCCACATCCCGAAGAATATATTGCTTCTAATTTCATCCCATTTCCGAATAAAGAAAAATTCACAGCAGGCATTGAATTTCAAAATCCCGCTGTGCGAAACTTTGCCTTGCAAGCTACCAGTAAGTATTTTGTAGATTATCAACAACGAAAAAAACACCGAGTGGCCATACAGTGCTTTGCAATCTTCAAAGAGATAAACTCAAAATGGAATTACGTTAATGATCCAAAAAGTCGAGAATACATAGCACCAGCGAGCGAATCCGTTGAACATTTATCTGGTGATTGTGATGACCATTCGATTCTTATGGCATCTGCTATAAAATCAATCGGCGGAACCGTTCGCTTTATTTATACAAAAAAACACGTTTACCCAGAGTTGTTGATTGGTTCTCACAATGAACTCGAAGCTCTAAATTACCTAATTCGCGAAAAGCTTTTCCGCTATGAAATCGGCAATGAAAATTTATATTATCATATTGATGAGCGAAATAGAATTTGGCTTAATCTCGATTACACAGCCGCTTATCCGGGCGGACAATTTTTACAAGAAGAAATTCTAGGTGTGTTGAATCTATAATTGTTTATTACTCCTCAGCTTTTTTGAGCATCCCGAAAGTAAACCAACCAAGTAAAAGAATTATAAAAACCATAATTCCCCAAAGCCATGCTTTGTTTTTAAATAAAGGCTCTTCTATTTTTTCGGACAATACTCCTGAGGCGCCTGCTGCCCCTAATGTTAGCTCTGATAGTTGTTTTGGAATTTTATCTTTAAATCTTGCTATATCATAATTTGGTGCGGGCATTTTTTCACTACCGTAAACTAAATAATACGAAGCCTTTTCTGTAAAGCGTGCAATTAATTCAACCTCATAACGTTGAGCATCAGCACCCAGAAAACGTAACGGCTGATTATCATTATTGTAGACATACACTCTTAGTTTTTTCACCATGGTTCGTCGAAATTCGAAATCAGCTGGCTCAACAGATGACAAGACACCTGAATACAAATGACCATACACATCTGAATCTCCCAAAGAACCAATTGCATACTCAATACTAATCCTGCGGTAGTAATCAAACTGATCTGCGACCTGTAAACTAAGTTTATGAATAGGTGTTGGCTCGTCAAATTCCATATCGATTAACGTAATGCGTCCTTTCTTATCTTCATTCACTTCTATATTGATCGATTGCTTTTTGGAATTCCCTTGAGTCGTTTTCAACAAAGAGGTAGTGGCCGAATTCAATTTTACATCCTTATCAGATTTAAAAGACAAGCGGTAATATTTATATTGACTTTCACCAAAACTCACATCCGTAAAAGCATATTTCATATTCGGCTGCTGAATAGAAACAACACGTTTATCATTAGCAATTTCAAACCATTCATTTTGGTCATTGCTTCCTTCTATTTTAATTTTCCAATCAAAATTATTTTGATCAAAATTTAAATGCACCGAATTAATCGGCTCGCCACTCGGCACATTCAAGGTAACGAAATAGCGATCTGATTTATAAGATTGATTTAAAACCTTCAGTGAAACATCTTTAGTTTTTGTTTCCTTTTTTTGAATATTGATTAAATATGGTGCTTCGACGGTATCATTTGTTTCGGTCACTCCATATATCCGCAAATCAGAAGGTTGAGCCACGTCCGATTGCAGATTCCTAAAAACCTCTTCAGGCAACTTTATTTTGTGCCACTGATTTTCAATGCCACTTATAGGTCGCTTAAAACGATAGTTGTGCATTTGACCAAAACAAGCTATCTGCACGAGCAATAAAATAACTAAGCTAATCTTCTTTTTCATAATTAATCGTACTACTGTATTTATTGTAAAGAAATGAAATTATCAAAAGCAACACACCTAACGAAACAAAAACAATAGTCTTAGAAATCGTATTCAAATACGATAAGTCATAAATAAATAACTTAATCAGCGTCACTCCAAATAGAACCATAGCACCAATCCTGAGATGTTTTTTATTCTTCCAAATACCCAAAACGATAAGAAATAACGAATAAAGCCCCCATAAAATACTCAAACCTAATTTGTAATTTTTATCCGTGCTACTCAGATCAAGCCATTGAAGCAGTTCACTACTCAGAACCCAAACCAACACAAAATGTAAAAACAATTCCATGGCTAGTTTCACTTCTTTGCTTTCGGAATATTTATAAACAGATTGCCTTGTTATCCAAACTAAAACTCCTGCAAAAACAAAAGATAAATAACGAATACCTAAATGAAACATCCCAACAGTATGATCAGCAATATAACTTTCTCTCAGCTCGCTATATTCATAAAGACCTACTATTAAGAAAAGAAAAACACCTAAAATTGAAAGACCAGCACTGACCATACCTAAGCGATCATTCTTTATCTTCAAACGATTTAGAAGAGCAAGGCCGATTAGAAATGACAAGGTATAGTTTACCAACCAAATATGCTTAAAACTCATTATATCATGAGTATTTGCCATAATTTTATTGGCTCTAAAAATCTTCAAATCCCAAAAATCTATCAACTCCAAACCGATAGATGCGAAAGTGACCAAAACTAAAACAGACGGAATTACCACTTTGACCAGTTCTAAAAAACTATTTTTTTCTTCATTCAAATTCGCTTCTTTTCGATACAGCCAATACGTTATAAAACCAAAAGCAAGCAAAAACAACACTGAACTTAAAAAATTGATATTAAACAAAGGTGTAAAGCCTGTTTCGTTTAATTGATATATGTTTCCATAAACTGAAGACCAATCTTCCATCAAACTAAAAAACGCTAATGCCATCACGGGATATGATAAGTTCTCGTAAATTTTTACATTTTTAGAACGACCAATCCAGAATAAAAGAGCGGCTTCGCCAGCCCATAGCAACGTTACCCAACTTCCATCTAGCTGTATTGGAATTGCGATGGTTAAAAACACCAGAACAAGTCCACCAACTAAATAAAACAAGTTTTTATCAGCAAGTTTCTGTTTATACACCACCACGGTTACAATAAAATGAATGAGAGCGTTAGCCAAAGCAAACAAACCTAGTAATTCCTTACCTACGGAATGTTCTGCTAATAATCCATAACCTACAGCAAAATAAATGAAGGCATTCGCTAGAATTAGAATTACGTCTTTAATTTCGAATACTTTTTTCTGCAAAATCTTATAAGCCAGATAGGTCGCATAAAAAGTAACGAAAGTGATACCGATGAAAATAAAAGCAATGGTAAAATGCTCATTGGTTCGATATTGAAAAATGAACCATGAGAAGAAAATGAGCCAACTCAAAATAAATGAAGAATAGTATAAAGAACGCCAGTACTTTTTGAAAGAAACAAAAAGGATTCCCATATTAATAATCGCGACGTAAGTAAAAAGCACCGCTGCCTTCCCCGAACCATCACTCAATAAAAAAGGAACTGCATAAGCGCCAACTAAACCTAGTTGAGCTATTATCTGTTGTTTATAATTTAATGCTGCAACTACTGTAAAAATGGTAAAAAGAACCATCAGACCAAAAGAAAAAGTTTGCGGAATGAGTCCATAAAAACTATGTGCAGCAAAGGTGATAAAATACATAATAGTCATTGCACCACTTACCAACACAGCACTGTACTTCTCATATTTTTTCTTCAGCCTCATCCCAACCAGCAACAGTAAAACGCCAGCCACATAGCCCAACACAATTCGGGTTAACGGACTTATCAAATTATGTTCAATGGTATATTTTGCACCAATGGCCACACCGATAATTGTAATAATTATTCCGATTTTACTAATTAAATTTTCTCCGATAAACTTCTCTAAATCAGAGGAAGACCTGGACGCTCTGCGAGGAACTGGCTTCGTCTCAATTGATTGATTCTCCACAATAAGCAATTCATCCTTGGGCTGATTTAATTCTACCCGTACAGACTTTGGCACTTCTTTTGGTTTTGCCACCTCCGAAGATTCAGCCACAGGTCGCTCTTCTGATTTGGTAGATTTTAATTCAAAAATTTCTTTTCGAAGCTGAAATAATTCTTTGGAAGATTCATTTTGTTTCTTTTGCAACTGTTCTACTCTAAGCAGTAGTTGCTGTAGTTTCTCCTGTTCATTTGCCATAGGCGTAGTTTTAAGAAATAGCTAGGTAGCTGATACAAAGTAACAGCAATAAAAAGCTCAATTCATCATGCTCACAAACATTTTAACCCAATTTTGGCCTCAGTTGTTAAGCTTGATTTAAAAGAAAGTAATCCGTAAATATTGGCATGCCTAATTTGCATGATATTTCCCAAAACATTCACACCTACCTATTTGAGAATGTGGCATTCAGACTTACCTTTGAAGCTTTAAAAAACAGAATAGATTATGTATCCAGCGGAACTTGTAATACCCATGAAAGAAGAGTTAACCGGAAACGGTTTTAATGACCTAAAGACACCAGAAGATGTAGATAATGCCTTAAAACAAGATGGCACAACATTGTTGGTAATAAATAGTGTTTGCGGTTGTAGCGCAGGAACGGCTCGTCCGGGAGTACTTCATGCTGTTAAAACTGCAGCTAAAAAACCAAGCCAATTGGCTACTACTTTTGCGGGCTTCGACACAGATGCGACGAATCAAGCTAGAACCTATCTAATGCCTTATCCGCCATCTTCTCCTTGTATTGCGCTTTTAAAAGATGGCGAATTGGTTCATATGATTGAGCGTCACATGATTGAAGGACGCAGTGCAGAAATGATAGCTAGCAATTTGACGGCTGCTTTTGACACCCATTGTAACTAAGAAGTATGTACCCTGACTTTCACTTTCTTTTCCAGGAATGGTTTGGCATTGATTTGCCTGTATTAAGCTTACTTAAAACATTTGGTTTTTTAGTGGCTATGGCATTCTTGGCTGCGGGTTATACTTTATTTCTTGAACTTCGACGAAAAGAAAAAGACGGAATCATACCCTATACTATCGATGAAATCACCATCGGCGAACCACCTTCAATAATTAGTTATGTAAGTTCGGCATTAATATTTTTTGGAGTCGGCTTTAAACTAGTGGGCTTGATTCAGTCTCATGAAACAGCTTCACGAGATCCATTAAACTATATTTTTTCCACAGATGGGAATTTATGGGCCGGATTGATAGCTGCAGCTATTGCAGTGGGCTTTACCTATTTCACTGCAAGTAAAATAGACCGGTCTCAAGGAATTACTAAAAAGAAAGTAAAAACATATCCCAGCCTTAAGGTTGGCGACATGGCAGTTCTTGCAGCCGTTACTGGTTTTGGCGGAGCCAAAATTTTTAATACGTTTGAAGATTGGGACAAATTTCTAGAAGACCCTTTTGGCAGTTTATTCAGCTCTAGCGGATTGGCATTTTACGGCGGACTGATTGTGGCAACGATTGCTTTTTACTTTTATGCTAAAAAATATAAAATTGATTTTCGATATCTCTGCGACGCGGCCGCACCTGGATTAATTCTTGCTTATGCCATTGGTCGATTAGGTTGTCAAGTTGCCGGGGATGGCGATTGGGGGATTTACAACAGTGCTTTTAAACTAGAAAACCAAAAAGTAGTGGCGGCTAAAAAAGGCGAGTTTGAAAAACTAGTGGAAACTAGTCCGCAATATTTTGGAAGAAACGTTCATAATACAGGAGAGGTAGCTCATAAATCATTTTATGTAAGCTGGCTCCCTGTTTGGTTTCAGGCTTACACCTATCCTAATAATGTGGCAGGAGAATCGGAAGGCTACAGAATGCCTGATTGTCACGGAACCTATTGCAGTCAATTAGTTGCACCAGTCTTCCCCACTCCTATTTACGAATTCCTAGCAGGCTGTTTAATTTTCATTATCCTTTGGATAAATAGAAAAAGGATGAAAACACCGCTCACGATGTTTGGGATATATCTCATATTCAATGGAGTAGAACGTTATTTCATTGAGGTTATACGAGTTAATGCAGAATATGGTAGTGGTTTTTCGCAAGCTGAATTAATCGCTATGAGCTTAGTCGCTGGTGGTATTGGATTGCTGATTTTCAGGAACAAAATTGATGCACTAATAAGCAAAAAAGCAGTGGCTGAAAACTAGCTTTGTAATTCACTTGCTTACATCACTTTCTTTATATCAATTTAAAAATTATTCAAAACAGTCCTTTGAATTCAAGCAACCAATTTGTTGCTTTCATGGTCCAAACGGAATTGGGAAAACCAATCTCTTAGATGCCATTTATTATTTGTGCTTTACCAAAAGCTACTTTTCGTCTTACGACCACCAAGTTGTACAAATTGAAAAGAAAGGCATGTACACCAAAGGACTAATAAACCAGGAGAAAATAGATTGTATTATTCGTGAGAATGGGAAAAAAGAAATTAGCCTAAATGGAAAAATATATTCGAAAAATGCCGAACATATTGGCAAGTTTCCGGCAGTAATTATATCACCTGACGACATTGGATTATTGAATGGCTATAGCGATAGTAGACGCCGATTTATAGATCGACTTTTATGTCAATTGGATTCTGACTACCTCAACTCATTGATAGAATACGGCCATTATTTAGCTCAGCGAAATGCCTTATTAAAATCCTCTAAGAATCAAACGATAGATGCTACACTGCACGACCACTATAAAGAACAACTTTGTTCGCATGCAAGAATAATTTATAATCGTAGAGAAAAAATTATAACAACGCTTTTACCGAAGGCGCAAGAATATTATGGTTTAATATCAAAGCACCAAGAACTGATTTATTTAAAATATAAAAGTCAGCTAACGGGGAATAAGCTTGAAGACTTATTTAAAGAATCATTGGAAAAAGACTTTATAACCCAACGAACCAATGTAGGCATTCATAAAGACGACATTGTTTTTGAAATTAATAAACAAGCTATTAAAACCAATGCTTCGCAAGGACAAAAGAAAAGCTTTTTATTCGCTTTAAAATTTGCAGCCTTTTCAATTCTGCGAGAAGAACTTTCAAACTCTCCTATTCTATTGCTAGATGATATTTTTGAAAAGTTAGATGCAACAAGGTCTCAGCAACTTGTGAATTTAATTACCCAATTAGACACGCAAGTATTTATAACCGATACGCATGAACAACGCCTGAAAGAAGCTTTTAAAAATGTAAAAAATGTTCAGTTTGAGAAAATAACTTCAGCCTAATCCCCAAATTCAACATCATCTTCCTCTGAGTCGAAATCCCCAAAATCATCCGCTTCTTGCACTACCGCCGGTTTCTTTGTTTTGACAACCTTCTTTTGGGGCTTTGTTTTTTTAACTATTTCTCCCTTTGGCTCAACCACTTTGCTTATTTTTTTTGGTTCTCTAACATTTGATACCGATTTACTTTTTTGCTGATATATTTGAGCTTGAGTTAGTTGAGAAGAAGCTTCTTTCTTAGCTACCACAGGTGCTGTATATTTCATACTTGAAGCAGGAGCAGGAGCTGTATAATTTTGCTTTACAGCAGTGGTCGCTTTTTCAGAAACAATGACTTCTAATGGCTCAACTATACTTTCTGATACCTCTTCATTATTTTCTGCAGTAGCATAATTAATATCTTCAACTGAGGCATTAAGAGAATCAGTATTTTTTGTACTGTCCGCCTCAATAAGTGTCGCTGCAACTTCTTTATTAACCCGGGAAGAATTAGTTGTTTTATTGATTGAATTTACTACTTCATTATTCTCTAAATTAGAAGTCTCATTCGTTTTCCAAAACAAATAAGCCACTAAAGGCCACAACAAAATATTACTCACAAAAAGCAACCAACCCAAATATCCAAAACCACTTTTTCGTTGCTTTTTAGATTCTAATTCTAAATCTGTTTTCATCATCTCCTGTTTGTATATCAAATCTCCAATCTGTGTCGTTTGCTTATTTACAGAAGATTGCAAGGCTACGATTTCCGGAGCGGACACTACCGTTTTCTTCGAATCTTCTTGTTTTCTTTCTTGTACCGTTCTTTTTAATCCATCAATTTCCTCTTTCAGGATTTCAATCTCATTGCGATGACCCTCTATTGCATTGAGCATTTTTTTATTGTCCAATCCAGGTTGAGAAAAACCATCATCACTCAATTCTTTCGTGCTTGAATCTTTAGAATCCAAGAACTCCGCCATGAGCTCTACCAGTCTTTCATCTTTTTTCCTATCAGACATTTAACTAAAGTAATTATTTGTAATTCAAAATTACAAGTTCTTTATCGACAATTTGTGGATTTTACTTCTTTCATTATTTCAACTGCCGTGCCTAACATAAAATCACCCTGGTTCTTAAACCAAGTATTTTGCCGTTTGGCATAATTCCTTGTGTGTTGTTTAATTTTTTCTATAGCTTCCTTTTGACTCATTTCATTGTCAAAATAGGAAAATAACTCTTTGTAACCCACAGTTTGCAGGGCTTTGCAACTCTTAAACTCTTTCAAGGATTTTACCTCATCCTGCAAACCTTGCTCCATCATTTTATCTACTCGTTCATTAATTCGTTGGTATAAAAGTTCTCGATTCATTTGGATGGCATAATACGAAATATCAAAGGGTCTTTGGTCGGCTAATTTTCCTTTAAAATCCTGAATTGATTGTTGATGACTTTTAAAAAAAATCAAAGCGCGCAACAATCGCATTGGGTTTTGAGCATCTATCGTTTTGTAAGAAGCCTGATCCACTTTCTGTAATTGATGTCGTAACCATTCCAAACCATGCTGTTCATAACTCGCTTCCACTTCTTTTTTTATATCTTTATCCACTGGTGGTATTTCGTCAAGGCCATTGCAAAGCGCATTAATATACAAACCCGTTCCGCCTACGCAAATTGCAATATTTCGGTGCTCAAAAACTGCTTTTAAGACTTTCAAACCATAGCGCATAAAAGTACCTGCCGTTACTTCTTCATGAATGGAGTGGGAATTGATAAAGTGATGTGGCACTTGACTCAATTCTCCCACCGAAGGTTTGGCTACACCAATATTTAATTCTCTGTAGCATTGACGGCTATCAGCAGAAAGGATTTCGGTATTGAAAAATTGTGCTAATTCAATGGCCAACGAAGTCTTGCCCGAAGCAGTTGGACCACCGATAACAATAAGTTTATTCGCCTTTTTCTTTAGGTTCATCTTTTAATAATTTATCAAACAAGGCCGCTGGGTCCACTTTATCTAAATCAAATTTTTCTTCAATTTCGGCAACACCATCTTTTTCTTTATCCTGAGTACCGAAAGTAGCAGGCGAAACGCCTTCCTCTCGAATACAACGCGGCAAACCACTAATTTCAGCAGGATCTGCAGACATGCTAATTAGCTCAATCTGTAAACCCCATTTTTTCTTGTGCTCTGTCTTATAAACGAACTTTTGATTTTGCTCAGACAATAACGCACCAATGGGCGTTTTCTTCATTGCCAAGGCTTCTGCGCCTCTTATATTTTTTTCTACCAACGAGGAAACTGCTTGATTCATACGCCAAGTTTCATCACTAGTATAAAGCACTGCATCCATGGTAGGTGGAAAAACGAAACTCTTTTTGATAATTTCATGAAAATCATGGAATGTCTGAGAATGCAGTATTTCAATGTCACGTTCTACATTGATATCATCATCCCAGCGAAGGTTGAATTTGAGTAAAGGCATTGAAACAAAAGTAATGAGTAGCGAGTATTTAGTCGTAAGTATTTAGATTTTTATATAAAATTGTATTTGATCTATTTCAAGGCATTAATCAGAACCATTAAACCCTATAAACACACCCTAAACAATTAAACCGTTCTTATATTTGCTCTCCGCCTAAGGATTCTCTTTTGGGCTGTTCAACATTATGGATAAGGACACATTACTCAAAGCATACAGACTCATGATGACTGCCAAAGCAATGGCAGATATTTATGATGAAAATAGACAAATCACAAAGTATGTTCATTCTACTAGTCGAGGTCACGAGGCCATTCAATTAGCTACTGCATTTCATTTAAAGGATTATGATTGGGTGAGTCCCTATTATCGCGATGAGAGTATCATGCTGGGTATGGGATGGCGACCGTATGAGTTAATGCTACAACTTTTAGCCAAGGGCGACGATCCTTTTACGGGCGGTAAAGAATACTATAATCACCCAAACAGCCGTCGTGAAGGATATCCCAAAATTATTCATCAAAGTAGTGCGACTGGTATGCAGGCAATTCCTACTACGGGTCTAGCGCAAGGTGTGCAATATAGAGAAAAACAAAACTTAAACGAAGGTTCCGAAAAACCAGTGGTGGTTTGCAGTTTAGGAGATGGCAGCGTCACTGAGGGTGAAGTAAGTGAAGCTTTTCAATTTGCCGCTCTGCATCAATTACCCATTATTTATTTGGTGCAGGATAATGATTGGGGCATCAGTGTGAGTAGCGATGAAGCTCGCACCATGAATGCTTATGAATTTATCCAAGGATTTTTGGGTATCGAGCGCTTACAAGTTGATGGCAGCGATTTCCAGAAAAGTTATGAAATAATGGAAACCGCTTTCCATTATGTGCGCGAGCAACGCCAACCTATTTTGGTACATGCTACCGTTCCATTACTTGGGCATCATACCAGTGGCGTGCGCAAAGAATGGTATCGAAGCGAAGAAGACCTGGCAAAACATTATAAAGATGATCCAGGCCCTAAATTAAAAGAAGCCTTATTAAAGGCGAAAATTCCAGCTTCAGAATTAGACAAAATAGAAAAAGAAGAAATTGAATTTGTAGCAAAAGAGTTCAAACATGCAACAGAAGCAACTGAGCCAACACTACAAACTGCTACGGAAAACGTATTAGCTCCCACCGAAGTCACTGAAGAAAAAGGAGATCGCTCTCCGGCAGACGGCGAATTAGTGGTAATGGTTGATGCCGCGATGCATGCTGTAGAGGAAATAATGCGAAAGCATCCAGAATGTCTTTTTTATGGTCAAGATGTTGGCGGAAGACTAGGTGGTGTTTTTCGCGAAGCGGCCACTCTTGCGCAAAAATTTGGTGGCGAACGCGTATTTAATACCGCCATACAAGAAGCCTATATTATTGGATCAACAGTAGGAATGAGCGCGATGGGACTGAAGCCCATTGTAGAAGTACAGTTTGCTGATTACATTTATCCTGGTATAAATCAGCTAGTTACAGAGATTAGCAAAAGCAACTATTTAAGCAATGGTAAATTCCCTATCAATATGCTTTTGCGTGTTCCTACGGGAGCTTATGGCGGTGGCGGGCCTTATCACAGTGGTAGTGTAGAAAGTTTGGTGGCTAATATAAAAGGTATCAAAGTAGCCTATCCGAGTAATGCAGCTGATATGAAAGGACTCATCAAAGCGGCAATTTATGATCCCAATCCAGTGGTTATGTTAGAGCATAAAGGGCTATATTGGAGTAAAGTTCCTGGTACAGAAGAAGCCAAATGCATAGAACCGGCTGAAGATTACATTTTACCATTTGGTAAAGGCATAAAACATTTAGAAGCATCTCAAGAAAATATAGATAACGGAGAAAGTCTTTGTGTAATCACCTACGGAATGGGTGTCCATTGGGCCTACAACGCCGCAAAGCAATTTGCTGACCAAGTTGAAATTATTGATATTCGAACCTTATATCCGCTGGACGAAGCATTGATTTTTGAAAGCGTGAAAAAACATGGAAAATGCATTGTACTGACCGAAGAACAATTGCGCAATTCATTTGCGGAAGCCTTGGCTTGCAGAATATCGCAGGATTGTTTTTATCAATTAGATGCTCCAGTTAAAACGATTGGATCCAAGGATGTTCCCGCTATTCCCATGAATATGGATTTAGAGAAAGAAATCCTTCCTAGCGCTGAAAAAGTGGCCATTGAAATAGAAGAATTACTTAATTACTAGTATGATAATCATTGAAGGAATTCTTGTTTTTATTGCTGTAGGTGCCATGAGTTACCTAAGTAATATTCCACCAGGATTTGTCAATGTAAAAGTTATAGAAACATCGTTGTTTAGAGGTTATTACAGTGCAACAAAAGTTGCCTTGGGTGCAGCAATTGCCGAACTAACTTATGCCGCGGCGGCTTTAATCACTGCTAGTTATATTCAGAACTTTCCCGTGCTGGTTTTTGTTCTAGGAATATTTATCACTATTATTCTTATTGTTTTTGCTTACAAATATTTCACTGGCAAGACTTATGCCGAACAAATTGAAGACAGTAAGATTGAATTTACAGATGATAATAAAAAAAGAAATAACTATGTCTATGGTTTAGGACTAGGGTTGCTCAATCCGCAAATGTTCCCGTATTGGTTTCTATTTTTTACAGTGACGCTTACTAGTTATAATGTACAATATCTTAGTAGTTATTATATCGCCATTGCAGGAGCCGTAGTAGGCGGATTTGGTCTATTATGGACCTACTCTATTTTAGCGGCCAAATACAGAAGAAAGATTTTCTCAGTTTTTGCTAAATATCCGATTAATCAATATGTTGGCTGGACCTTTATAATCTTAGTGGTCATACAAGTGGTTCGACTTACTTACAAATACCAAACGGTACCTGAACTCAAAGAGTTCTTTGCAGGAATCCTTTAGAATCATGCGCTCGATTATCCAACATCTTCGTTTTCCTTTTTCTTATTTATTGTTGCCAGTGTTTTTGTTCGCACTTATTTCCATTGATCTTAACTCAACAAGTGTACTGAATGTATGGATTCTTTTTATCATTCTTCATTTCTTGGTTTACCCTAGTAGCAATGCTTACAACTCTTTGCAAGACCAAGACTCTGGCAGTATTGGTTTAATAGAAAATCCATTACCTACAAACAACAAGATTGGAATAGTTTCCTTATTAATGGACATTGTGGCGCTTTTGTTATCCTTGATTATTTCTTGGGAAACAGCAATTTATATTGGAATATATATTTTAGCCTCTCGGTTATACAGCTACAGAAAAGTACGATTTAAACAATATCCTATTCTTGGGTTCTTAATTGTCTTTTTCTTTCAAGGTGCATTCACTTATTTCTTGGTTATAGATAGTTTAGAAGGTTTTGTTTTCAATCTCTGGATGAATCCTACTCCCATTTATGCAATTGTGGCATCATGCCTGATAGGTTCCATTTACCCCTTATCTCAAATTTACCAACACGAAGCGGACCTGAAAGATGGCGTAACAACTATTAGTTATATTCTTGGCAAAAAAGGCACCTTCATTTTTTCAGGTTTATTTTTTTTAATTGGCATCATCCTTTTCGCCTACCCTATTTGGGACAGCCCCAATGAAAGAAATGTAGTTTATCTTTTTATGCTTTTTCAAATTCCTTCTTTGGCCTATTTCAACTATTGGTTTTACAAAGTAATAAAAGACGAAAAACAAGCCAACTTTAAGCACACCATGCGCATGAACCTGATCAGTGCCACCTGTATGAATGCTTTTTTTATTTATTTACTTCTAATCTAAAAACATTCTCAAATAACTACAACCTTCAAAAGCCTCTCTATAGGTTTGTGTATGGCCATACCTTGTTTTTAGTTCTTTAAAATATGGATTCTTGAAGCTATGATAACTGTAGCCAAAATACTTTTTCCCATTATAAGCAACCGCTTGTTCTTTTTGATAACCGTATCGCTTATCCTTTTTAAATTCTGGTAATGGTGCACTTTTTTGATAGCAACGCGCCAACATAAAATTAATTCGAGCTTTGTCTTCGGCTGTCTTCGCAGAGGACAAGGCCTTTTCAAAATAGCGCATCGCCGTGCTACAATTATAATATGACATTGCATTCTTTTTGACAGTGACACTATGCAATTTATAGTACCAATAAAACCACTCTTCGGTTTCTATTTTATTATAGTCGTAATAAATTGGGGTATTATAATATCGATACTCGTAAGTATTATCGTCCATAGCGGCACGATTGAAGCCATAGTAAGTTAAGTGATACAAAAATTGAGCATAGCGAAAAATAGTTTGTGGTTTTCTTTTACTCTGTGCATTTTTTAAGCGCAGCCCTAAATCCATTAGCTCTGTGGCGGTCCAAGTACCTTTGGACACATCTCGCTTGTGTGGAGTTCGATGGTCGTCGTAATGCATTTCAAAAGGGTCATAAAATGTATGATTATTCAGAAAACTTGTTTTTTTACTTAGCGCGATTGCTTCAGCCCACTCTTCTTTTCTAACTTTTTTATAAAAAAGGAATTGGTTATAATCATCATTTCTATAATGAAACGTAAACCGTTCTTTTAGCTTTTGCAAAAACGGTGACCAATCATTCATAAAATAATCGACGGTTTTCTTAAATTCTTTTTCATTAGCGGTATAATTTAAGTAATAGCGCACAAACTGACTGTTATGAAATAAATCAATAGAATCATTCCTTGATAAACTATTCCAGTATTCATTCTCTGGCAATCCTTCATCACGAACTAATGCAATCGCCAGCGCCTCATTCATATCGCCTTGCTCAATTAATTTAGGTAAAACAAAATTATTATTAAAAATACCTAAGGCATTTCGGTCGTCTAAATCGATATTTTTGTCATTATAAAAATCGACAATAAAATCTGCCAATTTATTTTTATTCAGTCGCTCTGCATGCACACATTCGTTTAAAAAAGAAAGCATTTTAGTTTGTGCTCTATCTACACTATTAATTCGCTTCGCTTTTTGTGCCAAACCCAACGACTGAATCACTAGGTCTTTATTATCATTCGCCAAAGCCAAATAAGCAGTTGCGTTTTGCCAATAAGCACTTGTCGGCTTGATGCTGTTTTGCTTTTTTGTAAAATCTAGTAAGCTTCTTAACTCAATCGCTTGTGGCAATTGAAGATTGCCACTGTTTGACAAATGTTGGTCGGCATTCATTATTTTTCGGCGGATAAAATCAGCCTCCAGTTTTTGCAATTCCCTTTCAAATATGAATTTCAATATTTTTTCATCCTTCAGATTTTTTTCGGCAAATGACAAAGTCTCCATTGTAAAAGAAGGCGAATTAACACTGCTAGCAACTAACACAGCACGACGTTCCGCATTGGATTTACAATACCGTAAAGCTTTTCTAAAATCAACAGAGCTCAATCTTTTCAAGTCCACATAAGCCGCCGAAAAATCGCTGGGATCATTCACAAAACGCTTTGCAAAGTGCACAAACGCCCTTTCTTTTTTTCCTTGCCGTTTAAGAATCCCACCTTTTAGCCCATGACACCATTGTTCCATTACGGACACGCCCGTGGGTAATGGCTCTACAAATTGAGAATAAAGCTTATCTGCTGTATGTGTGTATTTATGAAAATGAGCCATTCGCACCATGTGATATGCGCAGCGCCATTTCAGATTATTATTACTTGTTTTACGGTATATTTTTTTTGTTTCTTCTATCAAATCAATAAGCGATGAAGAATCTTTTCGATACACATAAGCATTGTAATTCCATTTATCATAATGCTGATTCGTATAGTCCTGGTATTTCCATAGTTGATTGATGTATTTCTTTATTAACGGCTTTTCGCTATCAAGGTATTTTTCTAGTTTCCGATCACTCGCCGACGTGAGTGCCTCCGACCTATTGATATGTTCTTCAATTTTAGTAATTTCAAATTGACCTCCTAATAATTGCACCCACTCTTTTTGATTAGGGGAGAGTTTATTATCAAAACGTCTATCATTTTTTCCATAATCATAACTCCCGCCGTTATAGTAGTAGTAATACATAGGACTTTCAGCAGTGTATGACTTTAAGAACAAACTAAATTCTCTATTAATTGACTCTGGCCCGCATGCCGTTGTTGTCCGGCCCAGAAAAATAAAAATTGAAAGATAAAAGATGGTAAATTTATTCATAACGGCTTAAATTTTGGGTTGACAAATCAAAGTAAATTGTCTCGTCGATTAGGTTCATATGTTTGCGAAGATAGTTTTCTGCTTCTTTTAATTCTTCCTGAGTGCATTCTTCAACTCTAATAATATCACCTGGCGAAAACACTCTTCCATTATATTCGAAACTAGTTTGACACCGATAATTAGTCTCTGTATTTTTTTTAAAATTCGTTTTTAACAATGCATCCGGGAACTCTCGTAAGATACCTCGAAATTTATTTTCTTGAAAAAGAAGTTTCCAAGAAAAAATAGGAAGGGCTAATTTAGCGGGTAATGGATAGCTCGTATTACTATTTATATATCGTTTGAGCACATTCATATTTAATATTGAATTTTCTGCATTAGGATTTGAGAGATTGCCCATATTATAGGCCATTACAACTCCTTGGTCAACTGGAGGCACACCTGTTTTTTGAAAATTTTTAATTTGATCTAATCGCAAGGTGGCTGATATCTTTTTTTTACTTTTCTTTTTTAATACATCTAGGAATAAAAAATATTGCTCTCTTGACAAATCCGTCCAATCACAATCAATTTGAATTTCATCAAAAGGTAGTTTAGGATATGCCCAGGAAGTTTCAATTAAATTAAAAATATCAGCGGCCAATGTTTCGATGCTTATTGTATCCGAATTAGTTCCACCAATAAAAATATTTTTATCAATAAAGATTACCGGCGTATATCGTTTTTCAGGTATCGGCTTATCTTGCCAAATGGTCACTGCAATAGGCTTCACCGCATCAGTTCCATCGGGCACAACATCACAAACCTTAACATACAACGCTTCCCTTTGTGTCACTGCTGTAGTTTCTAAAGAATCTAATGTATACGTACTGCGCCAAAAATAATAGGAAGTCTTGGTCTCCACTTGATGACAAGAACTTACTACGGAAATAAGAATACAAACACCTAACAGTTTAAACAATTTTAATTGAATTAGAATGTCCTAAATTAATACAAGACACACCATATTTTATGACTTGACTTCCCAATTTTCAATTAAAACAATAAAAATTAATAATCTTCGCAAGAATACCGTTCTACATTCGTCTATTAACTACTTTCGCTTGATTCTTACTATCAATCATTGGCATACATAAAAAAAATAGGGACCGCAAACGCACCATTTTGTCATCAACAAAGTGACATTAAGAATTTTGCTATTAATCAGTATGATATTCCTAATGAATATACGGCCCGTGTAGAGCGGATGTATGATAATTCTTGGATAGATCAACGATTTTCTGCCATTGGTGATTTCACCAAAGTAAACGGAGACCCAATTCTTTTAAAAAGTAAAACCGAAGAGGCCACAACAGAAGAGCGCATGAAAATCTTTTTTGATGTCGCACCTACTATGTGCGAAAAGGCAATACGCGATGCGCTGTCTGAAAAAGAAATGCAAGAAATTACGCATTTAATATGTGTGAGTTGCACAGGCTTGGCAGCTCCTGGTTTGGAAATAGTTCTGCTGGAAAAATTAGAGCTCTCAAAAAATATTAGCCGACATGGCATTAATTTCATGGGTTGCTATGCTGGTTTTCATGCTTTAAAAATGGCAAAGTCTATTTGTGCTGAAGATAAAAATGCGCAAGTATTAATCGTAGATGTAGAACTTTGCACATTGCATTTCCAAAATAAGTTCACTATGGATAATGTAGCATCTACCCTATTGTTTGCTGATGGCGCAGCCGCGATTTTAGTAAACAATGAAGCGACGGACAGTCTATATAAAATTGAGTCTTTCTATACAGAAGTAGCCCTGGAAGGAAAAAAGGATATGGCATGGCATGTTGGCAATACCGGATTTCAAATGACTTTGAGTAGTTACATTCCAAGTATTTTAGGTGAAAACATTTTGCCCTTATTAGAAAACGCCATCAAGGATAAAAATGAAATAAAATATTGGGCGATTCACCCCGGCGGTAAAAAAATATTGCAAGAATTTTCTAAAACACTTGAATTACAAGAAAACGATTTAGAAACTAGTTTTGATATCTTAAGAAGATATGGGAACATGAGCTCCGTCACGATATTCTATGTTTTAAAATCGTTGAGAAATAAAATTAAAAACACGGGCGAGAACGTTTTTGCTGCTGGATTTGGCCCTGGCTTAACAATAGAAAGTGCTGTATTTAGCTCTTAATTAAATTATTGATTCTTGCATCTTAGTAAACGTTCATACAAAAAAGAATTACTCGACCAGAACGATATCCCATTTGAAGATATCAAACAGAATCTGAAGGAATTAAACACCATCAATACATTATTAGGCGGTCATAATATTACGCTTGCAGGAATTAAGAAACTACTGCCTACCGCAAAAGAAGAAATCCATATCGTAGAAATAGGCTGTGGCGGTGGTGACAACCTTGCTTTTCTGAAAAAAAAACTTAAGGGAAATTTCAAATTTACAGGTGTTGATTTAAAAGATACTTGTATTGAGTTTGCCAAAGAGACTTACTCTGATATTCACTTTATTCAAAGCGATTACCGTCAAGTTAATTTTGATAATAAGCCAGATATTATTTTCAGTTCATTATTCTGCCATCACTTTACCGATGAGCAACTACTCGAACAATTTCAATGGATGCAAGCGAATAGCAACATTGGATTTGTAATTAATGACTTACAGCGCCATTGGTTGGCCTATCGTTCAATTCAGTTCTTAACAAAAATATTTTCTAAGTCTTATCTCGTAAAAAACGATGCCCCACTCTCTGTGGCTAGAGGATTTCATCAAGAGGAACTGGCTAATTTATTGTCCCAAGCCAACATTCATCATTTTGATGTTATGTGGAAATGGGCATTTCGATATTTAGTTGTAGCGCGTATTTAATACACGTCAAAACTTCTCGGGTTTTCACAAAGTCAATTCATTCATTATAGTTCTCGGTATTTGGGTATTTATTTAATCTATATAAACCTGTGAGGTTTAGTTTTGACTATTTACATTTGAAGCATGAAGAAAATATTCATTGCGTTTCTTTTTCTAATAACAAGCTCTCAGGCGTTCTCACAAGCTAGTGAATTAGGATCTTGGTACTCCTATTTGGGCACTTACGACGTACACAAACGGTGGAACCTTCAAGCCAATACGCAGTTTCGTTTTCATAATATCATAGGCGATTGGGATCAGATTTTATTGCGCGCTGGCGCCAACTACAAACTCGATAAAAAAGGAAAATACCAAGCAGGACTTGGGTTTGATTACTTTTATAACGAACCTTACATTGGCGACAGTGATGTAAAAACCAATTTCAATGAATATAGAATTTATGAGCAATTGGTTATGCGAAGTAATGTCCAGCGTTTCTACTTCCAACACCGCTATCGATTAGAAAATATTTTCTTAGAAGATCAAGATGTCAAATTTCGCTTTCGCTATATGCTACAAGTAAGAATGGCGTTAAATAAAAAACGAATACAACCCGGCACGTTTTACGCCGCCTTGTTAAATGAAACCTGGATTAATTTTAAAGGACCCAATCATTTTGATAGACATTGGTTACAATATACCTTGGGCTATCAACTGAATAAAAAATGGACATTTGAAGTTGGGAACCAAACTCAATTCTCAGGAATCGGTGCTTACAATAGCCGACTACAGTTTTGGGCATTTCATAATTTAAACCTTTTGAAAAAAAGACGCCATTATGAGAGACCACCTTCACCTAGAATGACTCCTTAGGCCTCAGCCCCGACTTCATTTCCTGATTTTTTACTAATAGCAAATAGGTTGGCAGCATTTATAAATGCCGTGAACAATGGATGTGGATTTTCTACAGTAGATTTATACTCTGGGTGAAACTGCGATGCCACAAAATAATTATGATCCGGAATTTCTATCATTTCAACAAGATCAGATTGTGGGTTTTTCCCAATGGCAATCATACCGGCTTCTTCAAATTGAGCTAAATAATCATTATTAAATTCATAGCGATGGCGGTGACGCTCATTAATAAATTGTCGACCACCATAAATCTCCTGTATTCTAGAATTCTTTTTTAACTCACATTCATAAGAACCTAAGCGCATTGTACCGCCCATGTTCTTGATTGTTTTTTGCTCTTCCATGATATCAATCACTGGGTGCTCTAGCTCATCTTCCATCTCCGAGCTATTGGCTTTGTCTAATCCAAGAACATTTCTGGCAAACTCCACCACGGCACATTGCATGCCCAAACAAATGCCAAAGAATGGGATATTATTCTCACGAGCATATTGAATGGCATCTACTTTTCCCTGAATCCCTCGACTACCAAATCCAGGTGCTACTAATATTCCGTCCAAATGTCCGAGTTCCTCTTTGACATTTTTACTGTCTACATGTTCAGAATGAATATAATGCACATTTACCTTGACTTCATTGTGAGCTCCGGCATGAATAAAAGATTCCAGAATAGATTTATAAGCATCTTGCAATTCAACATATTTTCCTACCAATCCAATTTCTACTGTGGTTTTTGGATTCTTTAATTTCACTAAGAATTCATTCCACTTGCCCATTTTGGGTTCCTTGCCGTAATCCAGTTTTAATTTGTCCAAGCAAATTTCATCGAGATTTTCGCGCATCATATTTAAGGGCACGTCATAGATACTTTCTGCATCCATTGCTTCAATTACCGAGTCTGCTTTTACATTACAGAACAGTGCAATTTTTCGTTTTAAATCACCATAAAGCGCTTGCTCTGTTCTGCATACAATTACATCGGGCAGCAGCCCAATCTCGGCCATTTGTTTTACCGAGTGCTGTGTGGGTTTTGTTTTTAATTCTTTGGCCGCTTTTAAATACGGTATCAAGGTCAAATGCAATACAATACATTCTTCTTCGCTCAGCTCCCACTGCAATTGACGAATAGCCTCTAGATAAGGTAAACTTTCAATATCACCCACTGTACCGCCAATCTCGGTTAGTATAATATCATAATCACCACTTTTGCCAAGCAAGGTCATACGACGTTTAATTTCATCCGTAATATGCGGGATTACTTGAACGGTTTTGCCCAGATAACCACCTTCTCGCTCACGATTAATCACCGTCTGATAAATGCGACCAGTAGTTACATTATTGGCTTGGCTGGTTTTAATATTCAAAAAACGCTCGTAATGACCCAAATCTAAATCCGTCTCGGCACCATCTTCTGTCACAAAACACTCGCCGTGCTCGTATGGATTCAAGGTTCCTGGATCTACATTTATGTAAGGATCAAATTTTTGAATGGTTACTTTATAACCTCTTGCCTGCAATAATTTTGCGAGCGAAGCCCCTAAAATTCCTTTCCCTAATGATGAAGTAACGCCTCCAGTGATGAATATATATTTAGCCATATCAAATCGATTTAATGACCAAAACATCTTTCTTTAAACGGCTGAAAGCAGCCAGAAACATCCAAAGGTCGTTCAAAGATAATCACGCCTGAGAAACTTACAGAATTATTAATTCAGATTTGGGGATAAGTGCAGGAAAAACGGTTTTGAAAATTGTTTTTTGCCTGAAGACATTTATTTCGATTAAAATAGCTCAAAATCACTTTTCACATAAAACGCTCCCGCCTAAGGAAATACGTTTTCGGTCCGAAGTACTCCTTTGGAGAAAATAATTAAAAAGTGAATCGTACTCTATGATTAAAAAAAATTAATCAAACAACAAATCCCAAAGCAAGTAACCCAATTGTACAACTAGCTATTGTAAATTCGCGATAATTGAAATTCTCTGAGATATATAAGGAGCATGCTTCCTTGGTGTACACCATGGCCTATAAATATGCGCTTAACGCAGAAGATGCCGAGGAAATTACACAAGATGTATTTTTACAAGTCCATTCCAACTTTAATACATTCCGAAATGAAGCCAAATTAAAAACATGGATATATAGAATCACAATTAATAAATCCATTGATTTCTTACGATCAAAAAAAAGACTAAAAAACCAAGTTCATTATCGCACAGATAATGAAATCACAATCCACTTGGCGACCCAAAGCAGAAATCCTGCTCAGATACTCGAAAGCGATGAAGGAATAAAGAATTTATTGAATTGCATTTATCAATTATCACCCGATCAGCAACAAATACTGATACTCCTAAAAATGGAACAAAAGTCAGTGAAAGAAGTAGCCGAAATCATTGAAAAGTCTCCAAAAGCAGTAGAATCAATGTTTCAACGTGCAAAAAGTAATTTAAAAAAACTATTAAACAAATCAAAGGAAAATGAATAATACCACGTCAAATGATATGATGGAGCGCGAGTTCGACATTATACAATCAGTCCAACAGTTGGAACCACCTGCCGCACTTTACGACACTATCTTAGCGAAAGCGGCTCAGCAAGGCGCTACCGTATCAAAGAAATGGTTAGCCAGTGCTGCTGCTATATTAGCATTGATATTGTGTATTGAGGCTTTCGTCCTTGTTCAATCAAATGATGCTAATCCAAAGACAGAAGTAGAAAATTTAGTTCAACAAGAAAAATTCCAATTGTATGAGTAAAACGAAGATTTTCAAATTGGGTCTGATTGTATTGCTGGTTGGGAATATCATTTTATTAAGTTTTTTGTTTATTGGCAAAAATAAAATGAGAAATAGAATGCCTGAACAACCAAAAAAGGTTGTTATCAAAAGATTGGGCTTTGATGCAAAACAAATAGCACAATACGAAGAATTAATCAGCGAGCATCAATTAAAAATTAAAGGAAATGCACAGCGCATTAGACAATTAAAAAAAGATCTTTATGCAACCCTAGGCGAAACTCAAAATGACAATAAAGTCAGTGATTCGTTGTTGAATGAAATTACTACTGCAAAATCGGCCATTGAAAAAATTCACTATGCTCATTTTTTAGACATAAAAAGTATCTGTAACGAAGACCAATTAGCTGCTTTCGCAGAATTGAGCCAAGAAATGGCTAACCTATTTGCACCAAGAGGCAGAGAAAGAAGGCGCCCACAACCCGCTCGTTAAATGAAGTTATTAATTATTACGACTATCAGTATTTTTATTTGCTTGGCGTGCGAAGCACAAGAAATAAAATTTACTTTCTTGTTTCAAGATGAAATATTTAAATTGAATGAAAAATACGAATACCAAAACAAACCAATCTCTTTCAGCGCCTGCAAGTTTTATGTATCTAATATTCGACTAATGAAAGCAGATACGTTAGTTAAAAAACTTGATCAATATTTTTTGTTTGATGTTTCACAATCGTCCGTTTTTATTTTAGAAACAACTTCTGACACATTAGATTTTGACCATGTTGTATTTAGCATTGGAGTAGATAGCACCAAAAGTGTTTCGGGTGCTTTTGGTGGCGATTTAGACCCGACCAACGGAATGTACTGGAGCTGGCAGAGTGGGTATATCAATTTTAAAATAGAAGGAACGTCAACTCTTTGTCCTACTCGAAAAAACAAATTTCAATTTCATTTAGGTGGATATTCTTATCCTTACAATGCCCTTCAGAACTATAGCGTAGCTTGTACGCCAAGTGGCAAACAATCTATTGCAATAGCAATAGATCAGTTCATGAACACTATTGATTTAGGCAAGGAGCACAGCGTAATGAGCCCAGGCTTGCGCGCGGTAGAATTAAGCAAATCATTTACTGCATCTTTTAAATATGAAAAGTAGAACGATTGTATATTTAGTTTTAATTGCTGCTTTTTCTTTTTTAGGCGCTTCCCAATCCGATCATTTCAAAGGCCCGAATCATTTTCCCGAACCGGTTTATAATTTCGCCCAAAACAAGCTGAACCTAAAAAAAATAGCCTTGGGTCGAAAATTATTCTATGATCCTATTTTCTCTAAAGACAGCACAGTTTCTTGTGCGTCTTGTCATTCTCCTTTTAATGCCTTTGCTCATACGGATCATGATTTGAGTCATGGCATTCATGATTCAATCGGCACGCGGAATGCCCCAGCTTTAATCAATCTGGCTTGGCAAGAAAAATTTATGTGGGATGGCGCTATTAATCATTTAGACGTTCAGGCACTAGCCCCTATTAGTCACCCTGGCGAAATGGCAGAAGACATAAGAAACATTGCTAATAAATTAAAAAATAGCAATCTATATGCTAAAACTTTTTACGAAATTTACGGTGATTATAATATTACGGGAGAGCGAATTTTGAAATCCCTATCTCAATTTCAATTAACACTGGTAAGTGCAAATGCCAAGTATGATAGTGTAGTCCGTGGAGAAAAGAAGTTCACCATTCAAGAAGAAACGGGTTATCAACTTTTTAGAATAAACTGTGGCAGTTGCCATGTCGAGCCACTTTTTTCGAGTTACCAATTTGCCAATAATGGATTGGCAATTGACACTACCTTGAATGATGTTGGGCGCTACAAAGTAACTAAAAAGGAAAGTGATCGTTTTCTGTTCAAGATTCCCACCCTTCGCAACCTTAGTTTCACTTATCCCTATATGCATGATGGCCGTTTTAATAAACTTCGACAAGTGTTACATCATTACTCAAATGGGATTGTTCATTCGCCTTCTTTAGCACCACAATTAAAAAATAATATTAAACTTAGCTCCAACGAAAAAACGGATCTAATAGCTTTTCTGCACACACTCAATGATCAGACCTTTGTTTTCAATAAAAAGCATAGCTTCCCAAAATTTGAGAATCCCACGAGTAAACATTAAATTTAAAACGTCTAAACTATAAAACATGCAAAAAATTATTATTACCATTATCTTTTTATCTGTTGCACAATTAGCAATAGCGCAAGGCCCTGAAGTAACTTCTTATCTTCAAAATACAACGCAAACTGGAACCTTTTACAACATGGGAAATAGTGTAGCACAAAGCAATAATATTCTAGTGAATTGCCAAAAAGTAGAATATTCTGCAACTTGGGTTTATATAACGACAGAAGGCGTTCCTGCATATCCTACAGGACCATTTCAAGATGGCAACCCTTCGCAAGCCCAGGCACAAAATGCTATTTATCAAATGCCAGTAACGCCTGCACCCAATACCGGAAGCCCAACAGAGACCAATCCTGGTAACATTGGAATTTTTGTTAATGGAGTTTCTCTTTTTGATTGGAGAGATGGAGTCGCTTGGAATAATAATACACAAGCACTTTGCGGCGGACCCGGAAATCCACCTTGCCCGGGAGGACCCATGGCTACCCAAGATTGGAACCGAGATGCCATACCAGCAGAAATGTTAGGCTTTGATTGCAGTAAGGCTCACCCGGCAATGGGAAACTACCACCACCACCAAAACCCAAGTGCATTTAAACTGGACCTAAACGTAGTTTCTACTATTTGTAATATGTATGATGCTGATGGATTGTACGCAATTGATAGTAATACGCATTCACCCCTGATAGGTTTTGCTTATGACGGCTACCCTATTTATGGAGCTTATGGATATAAAAATACTGATGGTACGGGTGGCATTGTAAGAATGAAATCAAGCTATCAATTAAATTCTGCTACTACCCGAACCAATGGCCCTCCAACTACAGGAACTTACTTTAATGGCTATTTCCGTGAAGATTATCAATATGTTGCCAATAGTGCTTCTGATTATCTTGATGAACACAACGGACGAATTTGCCAAACACCCGAATACCCAAATGGCACCTACTGTTATTTCGCCACGGTGGATGCCAATTGGAACTCGGCATACCCCTATGTGGTCGGACCAACTTTTTATGGAAATGTTGTGGGTGGAAAAATAACCGCTATTTCAGAACCCACAACAGTTTATTCTCCTTCGGCTATTTCAGAATTAGAATTCCAAAAATTGAACATTACTATATTTCCAAATCCAGCTAGCGATTTAATTGCAATTCAAATTAATGATTTGGTCAAAGAAAACATGAATTTAGAATTACTGGATCTTAGCGGCAAACTGCTTAGTCAAACGCAAATCAATAAAGGACAAACCATTGCCTATTTTGATACTGAGACAATTTATGCCGGTGTCTATATGGTGAGAGTTTCCAACGGAACCAATAGCAAGAGTTTTAAAATTGTAATTAAAAAAGACTAAGAATAACATAGCAAAATTTAAGAACCTCAAGCTATTGGCTTGAGGTTTTTTATGAATTTAAAAATGCTAAAAAGCGTAAATTTGAGTCATGTGCTATCATTATAGCCCTGCGAAATTGCGTATTTTAAAAAAACGATATCCCGAAAAATATAAGGATACCGAAATGCCAGCATATGCCATAGGGTTTGCGCATCCCACCCTACCCGTTATCACAGCGCAAGAAGCTACCCGCATGAAATGGGGATTAATCCCACATTGGACCCAAGATACCGATTCAGCAAAAAAACTAGGCAAAATGTGCCTGAATGCTCAGGCAGAAACTTTATCTGAAAAACCCTCCTTCCGTGATGCGCTTAAGAAAAAGCAACGTTGTATCATCCCAGCATCTTGTTTTTATGAATGGCGTTGGGAAGATGAAAAAGGAAAAGAAAAAACAAAGTATGCAATTGATCTTGGCCCCGAAGACTTATTTTATTTTGGCGGCTTGTATAGCGAATGGCTTAATAAAGCAACAGCCGAAGTAATTACTACCTATACCATTATAACCTGTGCTGCAAATGAAGTAATGGAATATATACACAACAAAAAAAAGAGAATGCCTACTATACTGCGAGATAATGATGAAGCGCAAGCTTGGCTAAGTGGTAGCATAAACGTTCAAGACTTGCAACAAATTTCTCAAGCACAAGAATTAGATGGTGTGCCATTATTATAATTCTTTATCCTAGGTGTATTCTATGTTTAATAAGCAAGTACTAAAAATTATCCATTACTATCTATCCACTTCCTGAGCTCCTTCAATCGTTTTGTCTCCTCCGTGTCACTAGAAGAGGACACGGAGGCAGTAAGCATAAAACCGCCGAGTCGTCTAGCAACATACTCGGCGGAGAAAAAAGATTTATCGTCTAAGAAACAAAAGTCATTATTAATTATCAACACAGCTCCTAAAATGGGCAACAAAGATTGGAATTTAATTTTAGATGCAAAGAAAAAAATTTCACAATCAAATAAGGAAGGTTTTAAACTCTATTAGATGTGACATGTTACTAACACTAGCTATACCCAATGCTAAAAACACAACAAACCGAAACCCTCCTACCTATAAAACGCTCCCGCCCAAGGCGGGACGTTTTCGGTCCGAAGGACTCCTTTGGAGAAAATAATTAAAGCACAAATCGAATATTTGGCTCACAGCACTAATGCCGTGAGCTTCTGCTTCGTATCTTAGCACTGAATTCTATGAGTTTACCAAATGTTTTTAAATCTATTTTTTGAACATTGCAATTCCATTCTTTTTTGATGT
>CAYMFF010000026.1:26188-34498 GCA_964389575.1 uncultured Chitinophagaceae bacterium | reverse complement strand
CCCAAGAAGCAAGGGGAATATTTTTTTGATTTGATAAAAAAACGAAATCATCATAATTAGCTAAACTTCTTGTATCGGAATGGAGTTATAGTTTAAGTGTTAGCTCACTTTTGCCAGAGACTAAACGAATCGTTGTAATTTTGTCGCTTAGCTATCGTCTGTTTATTTCTTACCATGAGTGCAGCTAGAATTACGATTATCATATTAGGCATCATTTTCATTATTTATGCCATTTATTTCATGTTCTTTTTCCGAGGAGGAAAGGTCCATGATGTAAGTGATATTTTTTCAAGCCGAGAGTTTATTGCTCTATTAATCGGCTCTTTGTTCGTTTCTACAATTTTTTTTAAAAAGGAGTACTAATACTGTTCGCTATCATTAGGAAAGTCACCACTTTTTACATCTGAAATGTAATCCTGAGTGGCTTTATGAATATCGTTATACATATCAGCATATCGGCGCAAAAATCTTGGAGAGAAATCTTTGGTGATACCTAACATATCATGCATTACTAGCACTTGCCCATCTACATGGTTTCCGGCTCCAATTCCAATAACCGGAATAGAAAGTTCTTCAGAAACTTTTTTACCCAAAGCGGCCGGAATTTTTTCTAAAACAATGGCATAACAGCCAGCTTCTTCTAATAATAAGGCGTTTTTGATTAGAGTTTCTGCCTCTTCTTCTTCTTTTGCGCGCACGGTATAGGTTCCAAATTGGTAAATACTTTGCGGAGTAAGCCCCAAATGCCCCATAACCGGTATTCCTGAGCCAATAATTCGTTTTACGCTTTCCAATATTTCTTCACCGCCTTCCATTTTTACAGAATGCGCGCCAGATTCTTTCATGATTCGGATGGCGGAAGCCAGTGCTTCACGCGAATTACCCTGATAGCTACCAAACGGCAAATCAACTACAACCAAGCAACGTTCTATGGCCCGAATCACGGATTGAGCATGATAGATCATTTGATCTAGCGTAATGGGAAGGGTTGTTTCATGTCCTGCAAAAACATTGCTCGCACTATCACCAACTAGCAGAACGTCAATACCCGCTTGGTCTAAAATGTGCGCCATGGAGTAATCGTATGCCGTAAGCATAGAAATTTTTTCGCCACGCTGTTTCATAGCCAATAAGGCTAGGGTGGTAATTTTCTTGAATTTCTTCTTTTTTAGTTCAGTACTCAAAGCAGTATTTTGCACAAAAGTAAGTGAATATTTTTAGTAAGTAGCTTGCTTCCGAGCCCGATTGCAAACAAAATAAGGCATGATATTGGGGTTCAATTCAATTCTTCGGCGTTTTGGTCCTATTATGCACAATGTGGGAAACGAAAGAGCCGATATGAAAAGTGAATAAAAGTTTTTTTATAGCGTCATCTTTGTTTATTTTGCTTGATATTTCAAAGAAAGTTTATGCTTAAACGTACAATTCTTCTTTTATCGGCTGTAATGCTGTTGGGCACTGTGGAAGCGCAGGTGCGGATTGCGCCTATTATGGGTTTCAATTTCAATCGACAAGTACAGACTTCGAATAATAACCGTTTTCAAGGTGTTTTCAATACGAAGTTGCATTTTAGCTTAGGCGCTATGGCTGATATCTTATTGACCGATTACCTTAGTGTTCAACCTGAATTGCTTTATACTTTTAAAGGCGGTTCTTATGATTTAGAACCTTCATCTGTTTCAGAAAGTTTTTCTACCAACTTAGGATACATCCAAATGCCAGTTTGTATCACAGGAAAAATTGATGTGAAGCGAGGATTTCTCTTTGCTGGAGTAGGACCTTATGTTTCGCGTTTGACGTATTCCAATTATACCTTGGAGCAAAATTATAAAAATGTAGATGCTGGTCAGCTCCGAATGGGCAAAGACTATTTGCGTGATCAAGTAACTCCTTGGGATTATGGTGTGAAGTTTAAGGCAGGCTTAGAATTAAATCGAGGGTTTTATATGGGTGCTTTTTATGACTATGGAACTAAAGATGTGAATCCACAATTTGCTGCCACTCGAAATAGAACAGTTGGTGTTCAGTTTGGTTGGAGCATCAGCTTGACAGAAGAAGATCGATACGAGCGTTTTGAGAATTTCTATGAGTTCTAAACTGAACTTTATAAAGGCTCATTCAGAAGAAGATTATCAGCAGGCTTGGCCTCTTATAAAAATTTTAAATTCAAACTTATCATCCAACGATTATTGGTTGTATGTTGCTGAAATGAAAGCTTGTGGTAACTACGAATTGTATCTTGCTTTTATGGGTGAAGCTTTTGTCGGGATTTGTGGATGCTGGATAGCGACGAAATTTTACACTGGGAAATATCTTGAGATTGATAATTTTATAATTCATCCTGAATATCAAAACCTAGGTTTTGGAACTGAGTTTATGAATTTTATAGAGCGTCATGCTGACTCAAATGATTGTAAAACCATTATGCTCGATGCCTACTTAGAAAATAAGGGAGCACATAAATTTTATGAACGGCATGCTTATACTGCTAGAGGATTTCATTTTATAAAAAAGATAGGGGATAATTAATTTGTAGATTAATTGCCTATTGACGTATTTTACAGTTAGAAAAAAAGAACAACCATGGAAGATAAAGCCCTATTTGATGACACCAGAAAATTATTTGTAATTGATGACGATCCTATTCAGGTAGAAATGATTCAGGATTACATTAAAGATCGTTATGTTTTTGAGGTAAAATCATATGCTGATGGAGAATCGGCTATGGCGGATATTAAGAGTCTTCATCCTGAGATTATTGTATTGGACTATCACTTAAGTTCTCAAAAAGCAGATGCTAAAAATGGGATAGAGGTATTGAAAGATATCTCTAAGGTTTCACCTGGAACTAAAGTCTTTATGTTTTCTGGAAAGGATGACATGGAAATAGCAAAAGAAAGCATTAAGAACGGAGCCTTTGATTTTATTGTAAAAGGACCAACTGCCTTTGATAAGCTAGAGCGAACCATTAATCGTTTGGGTGATATGAATCAATTAGAATCTATCAATAAAGCACAAAAGAAAACAATAACCATTTTAATCGTTGGGATTTTATTGGTCATTCTGTTGGGGATACTATATTTCTTTTCGGAGCAATAAAGTGATTACTTTTTAGCTCTGGCCTTTCTAATTCTATTTAGGCTTTTAGTAGCGGCTTTACCATAGGCTTTATTTGCCTCAAGTTCTTCGTAGATTTTTTCTGCCTTACTGGTGCTATTTGTTTTTTCGTATGCTAATGCTAGCTGGTATAAGACTTCGCTTCTATTGCTAAGGTTTTTCTGGCGAAGTGCTTTTTTGTAGTATCGAATACTTTTTTTATAATCTCCTTTATGATAAGCGTTATTAGCGACAGTATAAGAATCAAATTCTTCCGTTGACGCTTTTTTCTTACTAGGACCTCTAGTTTGAATCCCGTCAATCATGTAGGCAGTTTCATCGCTTCGGCCTCCACCAATTTTTACGTCACCTGATTTTTGTTCGCTTCTATAGGTTGAGGCAACACTTGGCGCACTTTTTTTCTTTTTCCTGGACAATCCTTTATTCGTTGGGATACCGATTGGTTTCACGTCTTCAAGCTTGCCGCCATACTTAGGTTGCGAATAGGTGTTTTGTGATGAAATGTTCCCGAAATCTGGGTTGACATCTTTTTTTGCTATAATTTCTTTGGATTGTTCTCCTTCAACTAAATTATAACTGGTGCCCCTTGCTTCTTTTTTAGGTTTAGCAGCTTTTTCTAGCACAGAAGGAGCGGGAGCAGGAACACTTTCTTCTAACTTCTTTTCAACTAAGGGCTCATTACGCGCAACATAGTCCGACCTTTTTTCATTGCTCGATAAATCCAATTTTTTTCTAGTTGGGTTAGTTGTTTCAGTATTCTTCTTTCTTGTCTTAGATTCTTTTTCAGATTCTGCAGTAGGAATTTCATCAGTGTCAAGGGTCACATTGCCATATTCCGGAGAAGCAGATTTGCTTTTTTCAAGAACCGTATTGTGCGAAGTGCTTTTGTCATTCTTAGAATAGTGTTCTTGATTATTGTTAAACCAGTCTGTATTATTATTTATGTATGAGAAAACCACCAATCCACCACCGAATACCAAGAAAAATAAACCAGCAATTGCTCCCCATGAAACTCTTTTACCTCTTTTGCTAACCTGCATAGGTTTTGGTTGGCTCGGAGTACTTGTGAGTGGTGCTTTTTCAGTTTCTTCTTTATCAATAAGTTCTTCTATTTGACTTTTTATAGAAGCCAAGTCAGTGGAAGTTGTTTCAGCTTCGGCTAATTGAAGGCCTTCTAAGGCATCGCTACAGAACATACAATCTATCAAATGGCTTTCGACATGATGCGCCTGTTCTTTATCTAAACTTTTGTTTAGATAGAGTTGTAACGCTTCATGCTGAAGGCAGTCACTATTGGATAATATGTTTTCTAAATTACTCACCCTGTGGCTGATAATTTTATTTTTAAATTTCGTTTTCCGTTCTGAATAAAGCTTTTTACTTGTTTAAAGGTAAATCCCGTTGTTTCACAAATATCATTATAGGTCCTTTTTTCCAAATAGAAAAGTTTTATACATTGCTGCTGATCTGCCGGTAGTTTTTCTAATTCCTGCTCCATATTAACCAACATTTTCTCTTTCTCAATAACTTGATGCAATTCTGCTTCGCTTTCCATATTCCCTAGCAGGTTTTCCTCTATGGGTTTGGTTATTGATTTGTTTTTGCGAAGCTCCATAAGACAGGCATTTTGGGCTACACGGTACAGCCAGGACTTAAAATGCTGAATATCATGTTTTTTGAGATCTTTAATTAACTTCTCAAAAACCTGCATCGTTACATCTTTGGCTAGATCGCTTTGTTTCATATATTTCATGCCGACACCATACACCAAATGGTAATAGCGCTCAAAAAGCTTACCGAGTGCATTTTTATCACCTTTCTCCACATATTGAAGAATGAGTTGTTGATCTGATATTTGTTCCGATGCGTGAGACACTATCCTCTACGAAAGTATAAAAAAGGCTAGAGTTTTTACTATTAATTAGTGCTAAGATTCACCCAAATCTGAATCAGAAAAAGGTAGGATAGACAAGATATCATCTGCTTTTTCGACCTCACCTGCTTGTCGGTAGCTATTGGCGAGTGCTTGCGTATAATGCATGATAAATTCCTTATTCTTTAATGGTTTGAAGCTATTCTCATCAACCGTTACATCATACTTTTTTATAAAACTATCTACATCTTGTTTTGATAAAATGGTGCCTTCCGTAGGTTCTATGAAAAATTGGGTGCGAAGCGTTGGACTATCAGAATCTTGATTAAAGTTATACAGCGTATTTACATAACCCAAAACTACAAAGTTCGAAATCTTTAGCGCAAAAACGGGTATATCTAACATTTTAGTAATCATCAGATAAATAAGCGCTAATGAAAATTGATTACCTTTTCTATGCTCTAATACATTGCTTAAATGGTAGGTTTCAGGGTTTTTTAATGCATTTCGCTCTGCAGAAAGTTTATACATACTGTATAAAATACTATTTACAATATGTACTTCTTCTAGTGGTGTAAGATAATTATTAAGCTCTAACCAGCATGACCGATGCATGCTTTTCAGGGTACTTTTTAATTTATCTTCTTTTAAATTGGGATGAATATATTTATTCAAAAGAATCATAGCTTCAAATAAGCTAGCGGATGATTTTTCTTCCCATAAAAGGAATTTGTCTTTGATATCGTGAAGACTAACTTTTTGAATCAAAGATTCAATCCGATTTTGAACGTATTCTTCTTCTTGATCTAGCCAATACTTTTCTAAGCGAGGAATAATAGGAGTGCCCAGTTCCTTGATTTTTTCAGAAACTGAAGCGAATACAATCTCATCTGGGTCATCCAGTAATTGAAACAGCGCTTTTATTTCGTTTTCGTTATTCACTCGTAATTATCTAACGATAAATTTCAGATTAAATTACAACTCAACAAAAAAAACTAATGCACGTTTTTGTAAAATTAAATTTGGCGATTGGGGAAAAATAAAAAAAACTAACTAGGCTGGGCTATAAATCATAACCATATTTCAACTTAGCAATTTCAATGATTTTTTCAGAAGCCATGTCGCTAATGTTAAACATATCTTGCACTATGTTCATTCTACGTGCTTGTTTTTTACTCACAACACTATTCGAAAAAGCACCTTCTACCAAAAAAGCAAAAAGGGGATATAAATCTTCATCCTTAAAATGGGCAATGCAAGAAACCACAACCATTTCATCTGCAGAATTGATTATGATGGTTTCAAGGTCTTCGGCTAGCGAATCATTTTTTAATATATCAGTAGCCTCAAATTTTTTAAGCGTAAGTTCTAATATGCTTTCAGAAAGATCAGTAAAATCATAGATGAATTTAGAAATTAGACCAAATGCTTTTGAGCGTGAAAGTTCTAATACGCCGTCAGAATTTTTAGTTGTATACTTGTCGAATACGCCCATGAGTTGCTTTTTTTAAGAAAATTAAAACTACCATCGGAATGCGAAACCGAATGTTATAGTCAGTTTAATCTTTTGTTATTCAGGCATATACAAAAAAAGAGGTTACTAAAAGTAACCTCTTTTAAAAAAAACGGGACAATGATGGGGTTCGAACCCACGACCCTCGGTACCACAAACCGATGCTCTAACCAACTGAGCTACAATGTCCGTATAAAGTTGGCAAATGTAAATATAAAAACATTTTAAAATCTATACTATTATATATTTTCTTTGATATTCCAATAATCAAATAGTGACTGCGTTTCTACTTCATTTAGTTTTTTCTTTTCGTAGTGTCCTGCTTTTTCCTTTTGGCGATAAGCCTCATAAATGGTAACCGCGCAGGCCACTGAGATATTTAAAGAAGAAATCATACCCACCTGAGGTATTAAGAAATTGCCATCACAATGCCCTCTTATTTCATCGCTGACGCCGTGCTTTTCATTTCCAAATACCAGCGCAATGGGTTCCGTGAAATCCACGTCATAAATAGATTGAGAACTTTCTCCCAAGTGGGTGGCAAACACACGCTTATATTTCTTTTTTACCACATCAAGGCATTCTTGCAAATCTGCATATTGATGGGTTTGCATCCATTTTTGTGCACTTGAACTACTTTTTGTGCCAAAACGTTTATGAGCGTTTATTTTAGTGTTCAATACAAAAATCTCACTAATGCCTACCGCATCGCAAGTGCGCATGACAGCGGCTATATTATGTGGGTCAGTTACGTTTTCGATAATTACCGTAAGGTCATTTTGGCGTTTACTTAATACCTTGTTTATCTTTGCGCTACGTTCAGGAGTCATCCATGCAAAAGTACTTTGTAAAATCTGTTTTATCCGTAGCGCTGATTGCAATAATTGGTACGGTGTTTCTTGCTTGCTCACTAAAACCTGAATCAAAGGACAGAGTACTCACTGTAGAAACTGAAATTGATTTAGGTCAGAAATTATTTTTTGATAATATTCTATCCAGTGATCGGAGTATTAATTGTGGGAGCTGTCATATTCCAGCATTTGCTTTTGCTGATACTGTAGCTTTTAGCAAAGGAGTAGGAGGCAGACTAGGATCGCGCAATGCTCCTTCAGTTATGAATGTGGCGTTTAGAGATTCTGTTTTTTGGGACGGACGAGCCCATAGTCTGGAAGATCAAGTGGTGTTTCCTGTAGAAAATCCGGCCGAGATGAACTTGCCATTTGGAGAAGCTATTGCCCGAATACAAGCAGTAAAGGAATATCAAAAACTATTCTTGAAAATTTATAATGAATCCCCCAATCGTAAGAATATCATCAAAGCCATTTCTGCTTTTGAAAAAAGTTTAGAAACTGAAGATACTCCGAACGACCGCTGGTTAAACGATGAGGAACCCAGTGATATGACGGCGCAAATGATTCGGGGTAGGGAGTTATTTACGGGCACAAAAACAAAATGTTTTGATTGTCATTATACACCGGATTTTACCAGTGATGAGTTTCATAACATCGGATTATTTGATGGTGTAGCCCTAAATGACTCTGGTCGATATAATGTAACCAAGCGCGTTGAGGATATCGGTAAATTTAAAATACCTGGTTTGCGCAATGTAGCTATGACAGCTCCTTATATGCACAACGGGATGCTAAAAACCTTACGTGAAGTAATTGACTACTATGACGATCCTAGTCAATTTGTAAAAAATCCCTATGCGATTGATAGTTTAATGCCTCGTAAAATTGGACTAACAGAATCTGAGAAGGAAGATTTAGAGGCCTTCTTGCATTCGTTGACGGATGATCGGTTTAAA
>CAYMFF010000026.1:3276-26088 GCA_964389575.1 uncultured Chitinophagaceae bacterium | reverse complement strand
CGAGGTTCATAAACATCTTTCTCTCCTAACACTACGGTTTCTTCACTAGCAGTTTTTCGATAACTGTAATTTGCCATATCACCACAAACCGAGCAGATGGCATGCACCTTGGTTACATAATCAGCTTGCGCTAATAATTCTGGCATAGGTCCAAATCCCTTTTTATTAAAATCCATATCCAGTCCTGCACAAATTACTCTGGTTTTTTGCAAGGCAAGTTCTTGGACCACTTTGACGATTTCGGTATCAAAAAATTGCACTTCATCAATTCCTACTACATCTATGTCTTGCGTTTTGCTGAGAATATCATTGGCTTGAGCCACAGCTATACTTTTAATTCGAACACCGTCATGAGAAACAATATCGGTTTCATGATACCGATTATCAGTAGCGGGTTTGAAAATAGCCACACTGTGATGAGCAAATTGGGCTCTTTTTAATCGACGAATGAGTTCTTCGGTTTTTCCACTAAACATCGAGCCACAGACAACTTCTATCCAGCCACTTTTTCTGTTTTTTATGTTAGGTTCAATAAACATTAGTATCGTTTCAGTTCTTGGTGGGGTAAGAAAATTTAAGATTTGTAAACGCTGGTTGATAATTCCAAATCCCTATTCGCTCCTCACTCTTCACTATTCGCTATATTTGAACGAAAGTAAGAACACGATGAGAAAATTGATTTTGACAGCACTTTTATTTTTATGCACATTCACAGCAATTGCTGGAGAAGGAATGTGGCTTCCTTTTTTATTACAAAAAATTAATGAGAAAGATATGCAAGCTATGGGGCTTAAGATTTCGGCTGAGGATATCTATTCAGTACGTGATGGTAGTCTAAAAGACGCTGTGCTCATTTTTGGTGGAGGTTGTACTGGTGAGGTAGTTTCTAATAAAGGGCTGGTACTTACAAATCATCATTGTGGCTATGGAACAGTGAACAATCTGAGCAGCGTTCAAAACGATTATCTCACCGATGGCTTCTTCGCTAAAAGTCAACAAGAGGAAATTCCATGTCCTGGATTGTCAGTGCGATTTATCCGAAAAATTGAAGATATCACCGCCACTATTACTAAAGATCTTGATGGTTTAGATAAGAAATTGCGTGATGAAAAAATTAGAGCTCGAGCAAAAGCATTGAAAGGAAAAGCGGAGTTAGAAAGTGGTTTAGAAATCAGTATTAAGTCATTCTTCTACGGTAATGAATATTATATGTTTTATATCGAGCGATATAATGACATTCGATTAGTTGCATTCCCGCCTAATGGGATAGGTAAATTTGGAGGTGATACAGATAATTGGGCATGGCCTAGACATACTGGGGATTTTGGCGTTTTTAGAATTTATGCTGATCAGAACAATAAATCATCAGCATACAGCAAGGATAATGTGCCGTACAACCCAAAGCGCCATTTCAAAATTAATATAGGCGGATTGCAAGAAGGCGACTTCTCTATGGTGTACGGATTTCCTGGACGCACACAGCAGTATCTTACGAGTGATGGCATTAACGAAACGATGAATGTTTTAGATCCAATCCGAATTAAAATTCGTGAAAAAAGACTGAATGTAATGGAGGCAGCTATGAAAGAAAGCAAAGCCAATTTTATAAAATATGCGAGCAAGCAAGCGCGTGTGGCCAATTATTACAAAAAATGGCAAGGCGAACTTCAAGGTCTTAAATTGAATGATGCTGTGAACAAAAAGAAAGCATCAGAAAAACAATTCTTAGCTTGGGCAAAAAGAAGCCCGGCTCGTTTTGTAAAGTATGGTGATATAATAAACAAGCAACGAAAATTGTATAAAAATAAAGAACGAAACGAATTGCAGTATAATTATATACGCGAATGTCTGCGCGCTTCTGAATTAGTCGCACTGGGGAAGTATGGTGATTCGTTATTGAAGGTGAATCAATTAGAAAGTCGTGAAAAGGATTTTGAGCGAATCGCAAAAAAGATTACTGGCGGTTTAAATAAAATGGATTTGCCGACGGATAAAAAGATAACGAAAGTCCTGTATCAAATGTATACTGATGAATTTGGTAAGCAGGAGGAGTTAAGCCAGAATGTAATCGAGTCCATGTATGCGCTGTCGCCTTTTTCTAACACAGACAGAATGAATCAGTTGTTATCTAAGAGTGACAAAGTTGAAGTTCAGAATATTATCGCTACGGACCCAGTCTATCTGGCTAGTAAATTTATTAACTCTGAAAACAAAGCGGTCCTTACTGACCTAAGACCGGACTTGATTGAACTTAATGAGAATTATAAAATTTATATGCAAGGCTTGCGAGAGTTTTCTAAAAAGCCATTATTCCCAGATGCTAATTTCACGCTACGACTTACATACGGTAAAGTAGAAGGAATAGAACCACAAGATGGAATGCGTTATGATTATTACACGACCTTAGGAGGAGCTGTTCGCAAAAGAAATACAGCGGTAGAAGAATTTAATATGCCGCAGCGCTTGGTGGATTTGTATGAGCAAAAAGATTTTGGTCGTTATGCAACCTGGCACCGAGGTAGGAAAGATGTTCCAGTGTGCATTTTATCTTCTTTGCATACTACGGGTGGAAATTCGGGTAGTCCAATTATGAATGCGTATGGAGAATTGATAGGAACAAATTTTGATCGAATCTGGGAAGGTACCATGAGCGATATAAACTATGATGTGAACCTTTGTAGGAACATCTCGGTGGATATTCGCTACACTTTATTCATTTTGGATAAATTCGGACAGGCCAAATGGATTGTGGACGAAATGGATATCGTTGAGGAAAGAAGATAAATATTGTTATCCTTTCTATTTTAAGTGAAGGCTTAGTGTCCAGCTTCAGTTACTTGTAAATCAACTGTTTTAGGACCAGATTCGTCGCAAATTTCAATAGGAAGTCCTCCTTCTACATCATCTACTAAGTCTGGGTCCCAGCCTTTTCCATAGAGATAATACTCGCCGTCTTTCAATCCTGTGAAAATGGCTATTTTTTCGCCCTCATATTCTTCAACTTCTGCGCTAATTTCATAGTCATTGATTGAAGCAGGAGCATCTTGGGTATTGAATTTTACATAAACAGTGATACTGTCTTGAATAACAGCATGGTGTTTTACTGTTACTTGTAATTCATTATCGCCACCTAAACCAGCATTGTTTTTCTTGCGACAACCGAACGCCATAAAAATAATTAGCACCATAGATAATATCGAAATTCCGTATTTCATGCAATTTGATTTTCAACTAAATTAAAGATTTTATTCACCTTTTGTTACATTTTAATGTCATATTAGGGGTTAAATATTTCGTAATTTTGTGACGTCTTGAAACGCTTTTTAAAAATAGTAGGGATTTTGCTTTTAGTAGTTATTCTACTGGTTGTGGTAGTAGGATTTGCGCTTACTACAGAAAAAGCACAAAATCGATTGGCTAAAGAAGCTACCTCGTGGTTAAGTACTAAATTGGATACCAAAGTGGCGATAGACAATGTCAAAATCGATTTTTTAAATAGAGTCCATTTTCAAGGTTTATATATCGAAGATCAGCAGCAAGATACTTTAGCTTTTATTCATGATTTTAGTGTGAATAGTACCAATATTATTTCAGATTTATGGAGTGATAAAACATCTATTATCAAAAATGTAAAATTGGACGGCGGCGTAGTAAATTTAATAAGACCTAATAATTCTAATAAATGGAACTATGCTTTTATTGAAGAAGCATTTGCAACAGAATCTACAGATAGTTCCGAGGCGCAAACACCTAAAATAGATTTGAAAAATGTGGCGCTTTCCAATGTAAGATTCTCAATGATAGATAAGTGGGTCGGGCAAGACCTAGTTGCACGAGTTGGAGACTTAGATTTACGGGTAAATGGAATGGATTTAGATGAATTAAATTTCCAAATTAAATCCGTCGATGTTTCCAATACTGATTTTTCGTTCAAAGATTATGTTGGTGGCGAGCCAAAAAGAAAAAAGAAAATTGATCAAACAGACTGGGGGACTGCTTTTAATCCAGATAGTATCATGCTGACGTTAGAGACGGTGAATTTGGATAAAGTGAATTTTGAGTATCAATTAAAAAATCATCAATCAAAAGCTGGACGATTTGATGAGAAGCATATTGTAGCTAGTAATATTAAGCTGGACTTAGAAAACGTCCAAGCGGTTGGGGAAACCATCATGGCAGATATATTGCACCTCAGTACGGTAGAACGCTGTGGGTTGGTGCTTAATAAATTTAAAGGCCATGTTTTACTTTCACAGCAAGAAGCAACACTAACCGATTTTTATGTAAAGACAGAACATTCAGAAGTAAAAAACTACTTCAGTATGCGTTATATAAATTTTCATGATTTTAATGAATTTATTGAAAATGTCCAGATGTATGCCAAGTTTAAAAATAGCTATATCGATAAAAGGGATATTGCTTTCTTTGCTGGTGAAATTAGACAATTGCCTGTCTATGCTAGGCTAAATGGTAAAGCGGAAGGAACGGTTGCAAATCTTACGTTTTCAAATATTCAAGCACAAGCGCCGAACATAGATTTTGATGGGAGTGGAAAAATTACCGGTTTACCTGATGTTGACAATACTTTCTTTGATTTAAAAGCCAAGCGCTTGCTTACCACTGGACCCGAGATTATCAGAATAGCACCTGAAGCAAAAACAGATGCTGTAAAGTGGAATGAGATTTCTCGGATTGATTTTGCAGGAACCTTTAAAGGAACGACTAAGAAGTTTAACGCGGATGGTGATATTAAAACGAACCTAGGCAATTCGACCGTTGATTTATTCATGAATTTGGAAAAACAAACACCATCCTATAAGGGGTATGTGAATGCCAAGCGATTAAATTTAGGACGTATTTTAGGTAATAAAGAAGTGGGAATTGTAACGGCCAAGGGAACCATCGAAGGTCGAGGTTTTGATTTTGAAAATGTTGTGGCTAATGTGAAGGCTGAGGTAGCTGAATTAAACTACGATGGAAATCGCTACGAGAATATTACGGTAAATGGTGATGTGCAGAATAAAAAGTTCTTTGGTTTTGCCAAATCGAGAGATGCCAGATTGGGCTTTGATTTCGAAGGGAAATTAGACTTAAGTGGCGATACTCCTATTTATGATTTTAAATCTGATATTATTCGAATTAATTTAAAGACATTAGGCATAGTTCAACAGGATATTATTTTAAAGGCAAAGGTTAACCTAGATTTTACTGGTAAAAATATTGATGACTTTATTGGTAAAGCTATCATGCAAGATGTAACCATGAGTTATGATAATGAAGTTATTCGCATCCCAAGATTGAGATTGAATTCTTATTACAGCGATAATAATAATAATAATAATAAAGTATTGGATCTTAAAAGTACCGTGGCTGATGCTCGTATAGAAGGTCGTTATTCTATACGAGGTATAGACAAGTCAATTCGTTCCTTTTTGCATTATTATCTTCCAACTTATATTTCTAATGAGACCTTGCCCGAGAACGAAATATTTGATTTCAATGTACTGGTGCGAAAGGCAAATAAGATAATTAATATTTTTGAGCCCAAGTTGCAAGTAGATTCGGGTACTGTTTTTCAAGGAAGTATTAATACACCGAATCAAAGATTAGACTTGGTTGGGTTAGTACCCAGTGTAACCTATGATGGCGTTCGTTTAAATAATGTTGGTATTAAATCTAATGGGAATCCTACAATATTGAATTCAGAAATTGTGGCGGCTAATTTATTTACAGGTAAATCTGAAATATTAAAAGATGCAACATTGAAGGTGGGAATGTCTAATGATACCATTCGGTTTAAGGTTAAAACAAATTCAGCGGATGATTTTCTTGGAGAGGCCAACTTGGATGGCAAGGCAACTGCATTTTCCGATAGGATAGAGGTAATGGTGAATCCTTCAACCTTTATCGTAAAAGATGATCGCTATCAGTTGTTTTCTTCCTATCCGATTCAATATACAAATGATGGTATTTTATTAGCTAAAGATGTTTTAATCCAAAACGGAAATCAGCAATTAGTTTTTAATGCAGATCATAATGGAGTAACGAATAACGCTTTTTTGAAAGTAGAGAATTTAGATTTAGAAAAGGTGTCCAACTATATAGGGTCTAAGGAATTGGAATTGAATGGTCGTGTGAATTCAGATATTACAGTCACGGATATTTGGGGTAAGGTTTCCGTTGATGGCACTTTAAGAACCGTTGACTATTTTGGGATTTATAGTGATACATTAGGAGATGCTGACATACAGTTTAGCTACAATAAAGATAAAAATGCTCTGGTTATTAAAGAGGGTTCAAAAATTGTCCGTGATAATGCATTTGTTTTCACACGCGGTGATATCAATTTCAATGATAATAAACTAAACCTTGCTGCTGAACTTAAGAATACGCCGATTGATTTTGCCAATCAGTTTATGGCTGGAATTGTCGAAAATTTAAAGGGTGAAGCTACAGGTGAGATTGATGTTAAAGGATCTTTTGATAACCCGGTAATTTTGGGCGATATGGCCATTCGTAAGGCAGGGTTAAAAGTGGTTTTTACGGGTTGCAGTTACACTATGGACGATATTAATCTTAAACTTAATGAACGTTCAGTAGTTTTTAATCCGATTACAATATATGACGAACGCCAAGATAATGAGCAAGGAACAGCTCAGCTGACTGGAACAGTTTTGCATAATAACTATGAGAAATACAGATTAAAACTTCATGTAGTTTCTAATGATATTTTAGGGTTGAACACGGACCAGTTTAATGGAGAGCTTTTTTATGGTAAAATATCATCAACCTTAGATATGAAAATTAGTGGAGAGATTGACGATCTCGTAATGGATATCAAGGCTGAACCGTTGGAAAAGAGTCAGTTTTATTTACCCTTGGAAGATGGTGGCGAAGTTGGAACCTATGATTTTATTAAATATCGAACCTTAGGTCGTTATCAAGAAGAAAAGCAGAAAAAAAATCGAGGGAATAGCTATTTTAAAGTGAATATGGATATTAAAGCAACGCCTAAAGTAATGGCTACAATAATTCTAGATCCGAATACGCAAGAAAAAATAGAAGCAAGGGGAAGTGGAAATATTAAGCTATATGTGGATTTAGGAAATGAGATTCAAATGTTTAACACCTTCACTGTAAAAGAAGGAATCTATAAGTTTAACTTCCGAGGACTTCTTAGCAAAGATTTTGATTTAGAAGAAGGTGGCACAATAACATGGAGTGGTAATGCTTATAAAGCGGATTTGGATATGACCGCTGTTTACAAAACAAGAGCTTCTTTATATTCTTTAGTTAGTGATCAAGAGCTGACATCGGATGAAATAAAACGTGCTAAAAATGTAGAGGACACTTATGTATCTATTGACTTAGATGGTCCATTATCTAAACCAGAAATTACATTTGATATAAGTCAACCTAATAATCGGGTAATTGGCGGTGTTGCTCAGGATGAATTAACTCGTATTAAGAGTGATCAAAACCAAGTAATTTATCAAGCGGGAATGCTATTGCTCTTTAATAGTTTCAAACCAAGTACTGGTGGCCTCAATACAGGAAGTTTGGCGGCCAATACATCGCTTTCAACAGCTTCTGATTTTGTGAGTAGCATTTTGTCACAACAGATTACGAATACAATCGGTAAATTAGGAATCCCGAATTTTACAATTGACATTGGTCATAATCGATATTCGGCCGATGTTACATCGGGTGGATTTGGAAGCACTGATCAGTTCAGTGGAGTGATACAAGGAAGCTTTTTTAAAGATCGAGTGTTGATTAGTTATGGTAATACAGTAGACATTGCGAATGCAGCAGCTCAAGCAGGTGGCGCAAATGGAGCGACCTATAATGGAGATTTTAGAGGACAATATTTATTGACGCCAGATGGTCGATATAGTTTGAGTGCCTTTAGAGTGAGTACATTTGATTATGTTCAAAATGAACCTGTTGCTCGTGGTGGAGTAGGACTTTCCTATAAAAAATCATTTAATAATTGGGGTGATTTATTTAGAAGAAATGAAAAAGGGATCAAAGATGTTGATGTGGAAGAAGAAGATGAACCAACCACTGGTTTTATAATAAATAAAAAAGAGCCATCGGTTTCGACAGCTCTTGATTTAATAAAGTTATTATCTTTTTAGATAACTAACATGGCATCGCCATAACTAAAGAAATTATATTTCTTTTTAATTGCTTCTTTATAAGCCTTCATAGTTAATTCATGTCCCATAAAAGCAGTTACCAATATCAGTAGACTTGTTCTGGGTAAATGGAAATTCGTCAACAAAGAATTTGTCAACGAAAATTCAAAATTTGGCTTTGGATATATAAATATATTGGTCCAGCCTTCATTGGGCTTTAGAAGTTTTCGTGTGGTTAGTGAAGATTCCATTGCTCGTATCGTTGTTGTTCCAATTGAGCAAATACGGCTATTTCTTAATTTTGCTTCATTAATTATTTCACAGGCATCTTCGTTTATCTCGAAAAATTCTGCTTCCATTTTATGCTTGGTTATATCTTCTACTTCAATAGGAGCAAAAGTCCCTAAACCAGTATGCAATGTAACTTCTGCAAATTCTATTCCCTTAATTTCCAGTTTGCGGATTAGGTTCTTACTGAAATGCAAACCAGCTGTTGGCGCCGCAACGGCTCCTGGTTTTTTTGCATAAACGGTTTGGTAACGCTCTCTGTCAATTTCTTCAGGTCGGCGTTTAATATATTTTGGGAGTGGTGTTTCACCTAACTCTTCTAGTTTAAGCTTTAACTCGTCATTGGTCCCTTCAAAAAGAAAACGAATCGTTCTGCCTCTAGAAGTGGTATTGTCAATTACCTCAGCAACTAATGAATTATCTGCACCAAAGTAAAGTTTATTACCAACTCTAATTTTACGAGCAGGTTCTACGATAACATCCCAAAGTGCATTATCAGCATTTAATTCTCTTAGCAGAAATACTTCGATTTTAGCACCCGTTTTTTCTTTTTGACCAAATAGTCTGGCATTAAATACTTTTGTATTATTTACAACCATTACATCTTGCTCATCAAAATATTCGATAATATCTGAGAACTTGCGATGCTCAAATTCACCTGTGTCTTTATGCACAACCATTAATTTGCTGTCTTCTCTGCGCTTGGCAGGATATTGAGCAATTAACTTAACAGGTAAATCATATTTGAATTTAGATAATTTCATAGAGTGCGCAAATTTAATCAAATAAAGAACCTAGACCTTAAAAAAGAGCAAAAAAAATCCCGTCTCCAATATCATTGAGGACGGGATTGTTGATTACTTAGCTCTTATTCTGGTTCTGTAAACTGAACAGGAAGTGTAAAGTATGAACGTACAGCTTGACCGTTATTCTTAGCTGCTTTCCATTTTGGCATTTTCTTTACAGCACGCACGGCTTCTCCACCGCATCCGCCACCAATATCACGCTCAATTTTGGTCTGCTCTATACTTCCATCCTTATTGACAACGAATGTGATATAAACCATTCCAGTGATACCATTTTCACTTGCAATTTTGGGATAACTAATATTATTACCTAGCCACTCTAGCATAGCATCCTCTCCACCAGGGAAAGATGCTTCTTGCTCCACCGCTGTAAAGATTTCATTGCTCTCTTTCTTTGGTTTAGGAGCCTCTACCACTGCTTTTCCTTTATCCGGAGTCAGTACAGGAGCACTCAAATCCGCCGAAGTATCACCTTTTACGGTTACGGTACTAGCAGTTGCTTTCTCAAGCTTCTTCTTGGGTGGTGGTTTTTCTTCTTCTTTTACCTCTTCCTTTTTTACAATTTTAGGAGGTGTAAATTTCACCTGTGGCTTCACTTTTGGTGGAGGCGGTGGTGGAGGTGGAGGCGGTGGCGGTTTTTTCTTGCTCACCGGCGGTGGTGCTTTCAATTTCACCTTTTTAACCATTGGCTTTACCTTTTTCTCTTCTGGCTTTAAACTAGCCAAAATATTGGGGACAAAACCTATAATCAAAGCCGCGACACCTACAATGATAGCAGCGTTACGCATTCGCTTTTGATAATTTTTACGCAATTCATATGCGCCGTACTTCTTATTTCTACTATTAAAAATAATATCGAGGTACTCTGTTTTTAATATGTTTTTAAAGTCCATAATTTCCTTTTATTTAAAGATGCAATTCTCGCTCAATTTCCATAAGTTATGGAGTGACATTAGCTGCTTGAACATTTTCTTTAAGTTTTATAAAATTCCTGTCTTCCTTAGTAATATCTATCAATGCATAAATGTTGATACCATTAATCTGCATTTCATCTAAAGCATTAATCATATCGGAATATGTACTGGTAGTATCCGGTTTAATCAAAATTGTTGCTTCATCTTTTGGGTCCACACCAGTTTGGCCAGCATTGGCTTGTTTATAAGCTGAAACATTGTCTTTTAATTTGATAATCGCATCGCGCAATCCTCCTTGTGGTTTAAAATCGGTTAATTCAATTTTAGGAGGATTTGTAGGATCATTTCCCATTCCGTAGTAATAATAAATCTTGTTTTTCTTACCTAGAAGGATGGTCATTGCCGTATAATCTTTAATCTTATTCGGCTTATCTGTTTTTTTCTTTGAAGGCATAATAATCTCCATTGTTTTAGGTTTAGCCATCGTTGTGGTAAACATAAAAAACGTGATTAACAAAAAGCCCAAATCAACCATTGGAGTTAAATCAACTCGTGTGGATAGTTTCTTTCCTTTCGTTCCGCCTTTTTTATTGCCTCCTCCGGAGACGTCCATTTCTGCCATTTCTTATATCTTTTTACTTATTTCATTAAATTATTTCTATCCTCCAGTTCCTGTTTTCAATTGTTCGGCATAAGCGGCGCTTCCTTCCGGAATAGCTTCCGCACTCGTAATTAAATTGAAACGATCAATTTCATTTTCAATCAAAACGTCCAAGACTCTCTTCACCTTAGGATAGGGTGTTTTAGCATCTGCTTTGATACAAATTCTGGGAGGCTTATTTAAGTTACTTCCTGCAGAGCGTGCGCTTTGAACCCAATAAACTAATTCATTGGCATTCATGTCAGCACTGTCATTGATAGGAACTCCTTTAAAGGGGAATTTCTTTCTTTCATACTGATCAAGCGCCAAGTAATCTTTCAATTCACTTAAAGAGCCACCGAAGGATGCTCCAATAACAAATTCTTGTTGCTCTTCAGCGGATAAGCCTAACTTTCTAGAATCGTTCATATCCTTAATCATCGCTTTTTTAGCATCCTTATTGTCATAACCAAAGAATACCTGTCCTTTGGGATCTAAGGTTAACAAAATTGCATTTTCAGGAATAATAATCTGAGAGATAGAAGAAGGCGTAGAAACGATAACTGGCTCGTCGGGTTTAAACTTGGTTGCCAACATAAAGAATGTCAGCAACAGGAAGGCAACATCACACATAGCCGTCATGTCTATGTGTGTGCTTTTCCTTGGTAATTTATTCTTTGGCATTCTTTAAATCTTTTTTATTATTTATAGTTCGCTAAAAACGTTTGCTCCAACGTAAATCCACTCTCATCAATACCGTATGTGATATTGTCAATGATAGTAGTATAAAAGTTATATGCAATTACGGCAATAAATGATGCACCAATACCCAAGGCTGTGTTAATCAAGGCCTCAGATATACCAGCAGCAAGCGCATTGGCATCAGGAGCTCCAGCTTGTGCCATCGCAGCAAATGCACGAATCATACCCAATACCGTTCCGAATAGACCGAGTAAAGTAGCTGCAGAAGCAATCGTAGATAAGAAAACCAAATTCTTTTCTAATATTGGCAATTCAAGAGAAGTAGTCTCTTCAATTTCTTTTTTAATCGCATTTACTTTTTGATCTGTGTCCAAGGTTGTGTTGGTTGTCATTTCGCCGTATTTTTTCAAACCAGCTTTCATTACATTACCTACACTTCCAGACTGCTTATCACATTCTGCTAAGGCCGCATCTACATTTTTGTTTCCAAGATGATGCTGGATTTTACGAATAAATTCTGCATTACCCATTTTACCTCTTGAACGGAAAATAGTTAGACCTCTTTCGATAACAAACACAATACAAGTTAATGCCGTACCCATAAGAATTGGAACAACCCAACCTCCAAGGTTTACAGTTCCCATTAAGTTTGCCGGTGTATGATGCTCTGCATCCTTAAAGTTAGAATCGGCACCAAAAACGAAGTGGAAAATTAAATGGGTGATAATCATACACACCACAATGATTCCAAAATTCAACCAAAAATGTCCTGAATTTTTTTTCGGGTTAGCTACTGATGCAGCTTTAGCTACAGTTTTTTTTGCGTCTGCCATAATAGATTTTCTTTATATTGTTTTATAATTTTTTGTGGTAACAAAGATAATTTTTAGAATGAATTAACCAAATGATTGATACAAAAGTTAATACACAATTAATAACGGTTATTGCTTGCTATTATTGCAGTTCAAACAAAAAATGAGACAATGATGACATATTACACGATTGGAGGCGTCTTACTCGTTGGAATTTTGGCGGGTGTATTAAGTGGATTGTTTGGAATTGGGGGTGGAGTAGTTATAGTCCCGGCATTGGTTATGATAGTGGGTTTAAGCCAGCAAACCGCCCAAGGAACTACTTTGGCAATGTTATCGATTCCAGTCAGTTTAATTGCTGCTTTGAATTACACCAAAGCAGGAATGGTCAGTTGGAAATATGCAGTTATACTAGCTGTTGGATTCATGGTAGGCGGCTTCTTTGGTAGCAAAGTAGCCGTAGGATTAGACGGTCAACTTATGAAAAAAATGTTCGCCATATTAATGATCGTTTTGGCGATTAAAATGTTGTTAGAAAAAAAGGCGGTTCCTCAATAACGTTCTTTATAAAATTTCAGATACTCGGCCACTTTTCTAGTTTTTAGTAACTCTCTAAAATTGGACTTTGATATTGTCATGGCCTTAAAGTCACTACCATTTACCCTAGAAAATAATTTGGGTTCATTTCTTACTTGTTTAGCATAACGCTCCGCTCGGTCAGCATTTTTAAATTGAACGATAGTTAATGCTCCTGACTTAGCAGTGATTAAATTCATGTTGGTCTTTAGTTTTTTCTGTGAATGTTTTATCACATTATAATCACTAAATCCAGATTTAAGTGCCAACGTATTACCATCAATCTTGGTGAGGTATAAAAGATAAAAATGAGCTTCGTCTATGTCATGCGTATAAACAGCACTTGGATCTTTTTTCTTGTTACTATTGCCCGATTTGTCATTCTTGTTGTTAGTAGCTAAATCATTTCCTGTTTTAGCACTTTTTAAATAACGTAAAAAATCTTGTGCATGTTGTTGTTCTTTGGAGCCTGGATAATTCTTTATAATATTTTGTGTCAAGATTATAGAAGAATCATATTGTTTTAGCCCGGCAAGGGATTTAGCCTGCAATAATTCAAACTTAGATTTGAGTAAATTATTTGGATATTGCTCTAAGGAGGCTGTAGCATTTTTAAAGACATTGCCATATTCATAACGTTGTAACATATGATAGGCTGTATCGTATAACACGGCAATTTCTTGGTTGGCTAAATTTTGTTCTTTTGAGTTTCCATTTAGTAAATCCGCAAATTCAGAATTTGGAAATTCTTTTTTAATTTTTTCTTGAAGGGCTTTTGCCTTAGCAATTTCTTTTCGTTCTGTATGACTGAGGCTCATGCTATAATAACTAGCTGCTAATTGTTTATGTTTTGGAAACCGCAGATTCAATGCCTCAAATGTTTCAATGCTCGTTTTAAACTCTTGTAATCTAGAAGAATATATCAATGCTAATTGGAAATAAGCATCCTTAATTTTTACATCTGAGTTTTCAAAATCTTGAGGAGTGCTATACAGTTGGTTCAGTAATTTTTTTACCGCAGAATTTCTAGTTAGATTTTTTTCGTTTCCAGAACCGCTACTATCATTACCAGCCAATGGCAGACCACTTCCAATTCCTTGCCCACCACTTCGTCGCCAATTATCTGTTAGTTTTCTTTCACCCCATTTCGTTTTAAATTCTACCAAACCTTGTTGTACTGTAGAGTTATTATAAAAATACCAGGCATTCTTACCAAACTTTCCGGGTGTAAGCTGAACAGCCGTAAGTTTGGCACTTTCTGCTTTTAGCTTATCACGCTTTTCTCTTTCTATTCGCTTCAGTTCTTTTTTGATAATCGCAATTTGCTCTTTTCTACTTTTTTTGGATAATGCTTGCAGACTATCTTCTTTTCTAATAATGTCTGTGAATTTAATTAAGCTTTCCAAAACTTCTTTGCGCAATGTCACTTGCTCCATATTATTTATTGGAGGGTTTGCTTTTTTTGAAAAGATGACCACGGAGTCATAAGCTATTTTAGCTTTGGGGTAGTTTGCTTGTTTGTAAAAAATTTCACCCTTACCTAAAAAGGCAGCCGCTTTTAGGTTTTTATTTTTTTCTGATTGTAGTGCTTGATCAAAACTTTTAATTGCCTTTTCCGGCTGGCTATCTTGCAATATTTGCCCCAAGCTTAAATAAGACTGAGCACGCCATTTGTCATATTTATCTTCTTTGGCTAGTGATTCTAATTGGGCAATGGCAGTCTCTTTGTCGCCATTTCCGGCAATTGCATTTTGAGCCAAACTAAGCTTCGCAAAGTACTCCATTTCCAGTGGTAGTTTTGCCTTTAAAGCTTCTTGAAGGTATTTGTTAGAAAGCGCCAAGTTGCCATCTTGAGCATATAATTGTGCTAATAAATAATTAGCACGATTTTTCATTTTTTGTTTAATAGCATCTTCCTTCACGGCTTTTTCTAAGGGCTCAATCGCTGATAAGTTATTTCCTTGTTCAAAATGAAATTCTGCCCAGGCAAAATATAAATCATCACGCAATCTATCTGGGAATACTTTGTCTTCTTCTAGGATCGAAAGAAGAGATTGTGCTTCACTAAATTGTTTATTTTTAGTGTGTGCTCGCGCCAGCCAAATCAAAGCTTCATTGCGAATCGGATGGTGAGCCAATAGTTTTAGTCCAGTACGTTTTTCTTCAGTCGCGATTCTTACCTTATTTTCTTTATCAAATTCGATTTCATTTAACTCGGGTAGTTTCACAAAACCTTTTTTTTGTCGTTGTTTTTTGTCGCCATTTTTATACTCATTAACCACGTATTGTAATGCCGTTATGGCACCGTCATAATCATTCTTAAAGAAAAAAGCCTTTCCCATAAGAAGGTAGATATTATCAAACCATTTAGATCGAGGGTCATGAATGTGCGTGTCATACGCACATTTTTTGATGACAGTATCCATGTCATTTCCTATGGCAGATAAGCTGCTTTCCAGGTTAAAAGGATAAATCGATATTTGTTCAGTATAGGTTTCTTTATACCGCTCTTTCAGGCGTTTAATGGCTTCTTTATATTTTCTGTCCGCGTTGTAATAAGAATTGTATCTCGTGACAGTGTTTTGCCAAATCCGCCGTTTTATATTCCAACCTTTCTTAAGTAATTTTTCATTTGTCCAACTACCTTGTTTTCGGGCATGAATTTTATCGGCCTTCTCTTTGGTTAGCTCAGTTTGTGTTTTTTTCTTTTTGGCGGCTACCTTACTTTTGCTCCTTTCATTTTCTAGAGAATCTTTTCGTTTTTTCCTCGCTAGCTTTAGGGCATCAGTCATTTTTTTTCTGGCCAATTTCAAACTGTCAGTATAGGCTTTCCTGGCGGCGATGGTACTATCCATTACCCGTTTTCGCTCGTTTTTTAATTTAGTGATTTGTTCAGTACGTGCCTCTTTCGTACTATCAATGATGCGTTTCCGTTCCGCTTTAATTTTTGCTAATTGAGTATCTCGTACACTTTTGATACTATCTCGTCGGGCTTGACGCACTTGAGCTACACTATCTTTGTAGCGCCTACTACTTTTATATTTTTTCAGTGCTTCTCGTACCCTTCTTGCTTCTGCACGCGCTTGGGATAAACTATCCGTTCTTGCCTTGCGAACAACGCGAATGCTGTCGGCAACTCGTTTTCTTTCAGCAATCATTCTTTTGAGTTCATCTTGTTTGGCTAATCGTGTGCTATCTCGGATTCTGCGTTCCTCCAGCATTTTAAGTTTTAGCTTAGCTCGTGTGATACTATCTTGACGTCTTTTTTCAATTAAAACCAATTTCATGCTATCGCGATAGCGAATCATTTTTTCTTTTTGCAATACTCGTTTCAGGGAATCTTGCTTTCGTTTTAATTTGGCATTTTGGATTATACTATCCTTTCTTCTTAATTCGGCTTCATATCGCAATCGGGCATTTTCTTTATCACTATTTGTTTGGGCATAGCTATGCTGCACAGCCGTAACTGTCATGAAAATAAATAATGTGAACGCAATGCGTTTTAGCTGTTTCAAATTCCTAAAATACTCTAACGACAAAAATATTTGAATTAACGTTATAAAAAACATAATAATTCGTAATAATCACAGTAATAAGGCGTTTTGCTAGCTTAAGATGGATAAATTTTGTTCTAATTCTAATTTTCTTTCAGCTGAAGGCTAAAAAAAATAATATTGAAAACTATATCTTAGCATTCGGATGAAAAAAATTAGTGGCGTTGGGAAGCGTCAAATTTTTCGTAGTTTTTTTAAGAGAATCAATGATCCATACGATCTACGAATTCGCAATGCCATTGATGGTGAGGAGATTATGCATCTGGCCCTTACCAAGAAAAGTGTTTACTTGCTAATTTCTACTTTTTTAGTTTTTTCGTTTTTAGCGGTTAGTCTATTGTTTTTATTCACTCCAATCAAGTATTATATCCCGGGTTTTGAAACGCATGATAGTCGTAAAAAAATAGTTTCGTTACAGTCAAAATTAGATTCTATGCAGAACTTTCAACAACAGTCTCAATTAATGTTTCAACACGCCATGTTGGCTTCAAATGAAAATGAAACTGAACGAGATACAACAGTTTTAAAAGAAGGAGAGTTGATCAATGCAGAGCTTAGTAATACTCAGGAAATTGAAACACGGAACAAACGAGCCAAGCGAATTGAATTGAAACCAGACTCTGCAATATCGCGATAATAGTCTTTCGTGCCTTGTAAATTATTTTTAAGAAAAATTAGATATCTCTTTTCAGATTATTCTGAATCATTATCTTTGGCAAAATTCAAAAAATATTATGTCAATTTTTTCAAGCAGCAGTAAAGATACTAAACCAGAAGTGGCACCAACCGCCACAACTCCCTCTAGACCAGCGCCTACGCCAACTTCTAGCCCAAGTCCGTCTACCAGCGGAGCGAGTAGAGCGGGAGGTTCAACTTTAATTTCTCAAGGGACGCAAGTGGATGGTAACATGAAAATTGAAGGCAATATCCAAATTGAAGGCCTTATTAAAGGAACCTTAACCTCCAAAGGTAAAGTAGTAATTGGTAGTGCTGGTGTTGTAGAAGGCGATGTGCTTTGTCAACACGCAGAGATTTCTGGAAAAGTAAACGGTAAATTGAAAATTGCGGATATCTTATTCCTAAAGTCTAGCGCGAAAGTAGACGGTGACATTCAAACAGGTAAATTAGTAATGGAAAGCGGCGTTCAGTTTAATGGTAATTGCAGTATGGGTACTGCGGCTACGGTTCCAGCTTCAGCTCCAAAACCATCGACGCCACCGCCAACTGCAACTAGTTCTTCTAGCACACCGAGTAATGCGGGATAATCAAGAATTAAGAAAATACGCCGGCATGGCGTTTCAAATATTGGCCACACTGGGTGTGGCTTTTTTTATTGGATATAAATTGGATGAATATTTTGCTCTTTCTTTTCCAATCTTTTTAATTTCGCTACCAGTCATTGCGTTAATGGGCTTTTTATATCAGGTCGTTCGCGACACAAACAAAAAATAATGAACAAAAGATTTTACATACTGATTTTACTCCTTTTCGCAGCCTTAAATGGACTTATTTACGTGTTGCAATTTTCTGATGCGTTTACATACAAGGTTTTATTTATCGGCAATATCATCATTTTTGCTTTGACTTTTATATCGTTTTCAATAGCCAATCGTTTTACCACCAGTGATAATAATGGAACTTTTGTAAGAGGTGTAATGGGTGGAACTTTTTTGAAATTTTTTCTAGCCATTGTTGCTGCGTTAATCTACATATTCTTGAACAGAGGAAATCTTAACATTATAGACATAATCAGTCTCATGATTATCTATATAATTTACACTACCATCGAAACAGTGTTCTTGGCTAAATCTTCAAGAGCAACTTCCTAAACTTACTTTACAATCGTTCCCATTTTTCTAGCGGCTAAAGGGTGATAATTCGGCGCAGCTTCGTCTAATATTCGGATCGCCATTTTTTTACCATCTTCAGTTTTTACAAGTTCTTTATATAAAGGCTCTAAGAATTTTTTACGACCTACAGACTTTAAGAATTTCTCCATGGCCGGATATGCTTTTTCATAGTTTGAAGCGATGGCTTGTAAATACCATTCATCTGCTATTTCAGAATTGCCAATACCAGTTAATGCATAGCTTGCATCCAAAGAACGCAGAAATTTAGTGTCTAATGGTTTCGGTAGTTTTCGTAAGAAATATAACCATTCATGTGTGCTCCAAGATCGAGCGTTTAACGCTTCAGCACCACGCGGGTTTTTTAAAAATACTTTTGTAGCCTCATCAATTTTCTTGAATCGCTCTGGAAAAACATAAGCTGTTTTTTCTGGAAGACCTGGATTGAAAATCCATTCATTGATATCGATGCCAGCTTTTTCAAGATCTAAGTTTGCCTCCATGTGTTTCACAGCCATTCCTGTATTCATAGGAGTGAATTTATGTGCAGCAAAATACTTAGTTAGCCAAGCGTCAAATTCTTGGCGACCAACTGCCTCCTCCAAGGTTCTTAAGAATAAGGCGCCTTTGTCATAGGGGATAGCCGAGAAGGATTCTTCCGGGTGGCGATTTTTTAAATCAACTTTTAGTCTAGTGTCATCCCATTTATCTTTTTTGAAGTCTTTTAAATCTGCTTGCAAATCTTGATAAGCAATTTCCCATAACATTTCGGTATAATCTTTATCCGTTATTTCTTCCATTATTCTTTTTTCGAAGTAAGAAGTAAAACCTTCGTTTAACCAGAGGTCATTCCAATTAGAATTGGTAACTAAGTTGCCACTCCAGCTATGCGCCAATTCGTGAGCAATAAGAGAAACTAAACTTTTGTCGCCTGCAATAATAGTAGGTGTAGCAAAAGTCAAGCGAGGGTTTTCCATGCCACCAATCGGGAACGAAGGTGGACAAACCAGTACGTCATAATTCCCCCAAGGGTAGGGGCCACCTAATCTTTCTGCTGCCGTTATCATACTGGGTATATCTTCCAATTCTTTAGCGCATTTGGCCAGCATACTTGGTTCAGTATAAACACCACTTCTTTCGTCGATTGCTTTGTATTCTATATCACCAGCAGCAAGAGCAACCATATAGGTAACAATTGGTAATTCCATTTCAAAAGTATAAATGCCTTCCGCATTCTTTTCAGTGGGGTTTTTTGCGCTCATTACAGCCATCATTCCCACTGGTACTTTTACTGTTGCAGAATAAGTAATTCTATTTGCGGGAGCATCTTGACAGGGAACCAATGTTCTAGCATAAATGCTTTCACATTGTGTGAACAAATAGGGCATTTTTTTACCAGCGGTTTGTTCTTTGGCAAGCCATTGAATGGCTGTGCCGCTTCCTGCCGTGTAGGTTATTTCGGCCGTGCTGTCTTTGTCAGAAATTGGAATGACAAGAGCATCGCCCATATCATCAACAGTTTTCACCTTATGTTTTACTTCTTTACCCGAAACAAGAACCTTGGTAATAGTAATATCTTTGATATCTAAAATAAGCTCGTCGGTTCCTTTGTTTTCAAAAGTCCATTTAGCAGTGGCATTAATTTTCTTTTCATCAAAATTGATTTCGGCATTCCAATCCAAGTGCTTGGTTCTGGCTTTGTCAAAATTTGAATTGGTGTGATCTTTTTCACCTTCAGGGAATGTGTTATAAGTAGAATCAATCGAATCACATGATGCGAGAAGTAAAAGCGAACTAAGAATTAAAATTAAATTTTTCATTGGAACGCTAATTTAGCTCTTTGCAGATTAAATTGATGAATAATTCTTTTTATATCTCAATCTTTATTCCAAATCACTTTCATAAATATTATAGCTTTTTAAAAGATACATAAAAGCCATTTTCTCTTTTTCCCACTCTTTATCTATTTTTAGTTTTTGAATTACAGCATCCTTAGACTTTTCGGTTTCAAAGGCTAGGATTTTATTGACATCTTCAAAGTAGTCTTTCGTACCGTAAAAAAGTGAGTAGTTTCTTTTAATAAATTTATCGGTCATCGTTGTTAAGAGTTTGTCGGAATAATCTGCTCGATACCATTTGTACAAGTAATCTAAAGCAAAATAGTAGTCTTTCGTGAAAGCCATATCAGCTATATGTACATTGAAAGAATTTGGATAAACTCTATTTTTTAAGGCTTGAGATAATGCTGAGAATTTGCTTTTCTTATGATGGATTAAAATACTATCCATTTTCTTCAAGGTAAGATCTGTAGCTTTTTTGCTTCTGACACTCCAATAATATTTTCCATAGAATTCACTTGAAAGATGAGATTCTCTTTGTACACAACCGCTAAATCTTTGAATAGAATAATCGGTATTTAGAAATTTTATAAGAATATCTGGAAGCTTAGTATAATTTATTTTTACTAAAGCCCAACCAGCATAGCAAGCAACCGTTTTATTTTTATGATTGGTTAGGTCGATAAGTTCTGAAATACTAGCAATTTTGCTTAGTTCTATATAGTTTTTATAATTTCTACTAGCCATTCCGCCAAATCCTACTTTTTCAGATTCCACTATATTGATTTTAGAAATTTTTGCAACTAATGAATCAATATTTTGTCCATTTGAAAATAACGGAAGAATTAATAATAGAAGTAAAACTCTCATGTCTGAGCTAAAATACAATGACCTTTCAGCTTGTCAAAAGCTGAAAGGTCATTTTTATAGAATGAATTTATTTATTGGATTACTGCTGAGCCAAAAAGAACACTAAAGTCTTCACACCAAATCAATACCTGATCTTTATTAGTAATATCAGTGGTCAATGGAAACGTATAGGAAAAATTGCCACTAACAGCTTTAAGTTCTCCAAGCAAAACAGAATTACTTATCCCTTTATCGGCTGAGATATATACTCGTAAATCCGGACCATTATCTGATTGTAAATTTTCTATACTTAAGGTATACTCATTGTCATTTTGATAAAGACTTACTGTGCCATTCGTTGGGTGCACTTCATTAATAAAACTTCCCGTTGCAATCAATGAATCCTGATTACTTGGATTAAAATTATTGTCAATTTGACTTGGAGTATTTTCTTTTTTGCAGGAAGAAATCAGCAAGACTGTGGCTAGTAATAAAAAAGTAATTCTTTTCATGTTCTTGTTTTTTACATTGGACGTCTTCAGATAAAAAAGATTACAAGTAATATTGTTTAAAAAATGAATCGTTCATCATCTCGTTGTGAAATAGTTATGTTTGACTCTTGACAGTAGGGAAGGTTTTGCTCACTAAAACGCCAACTAGCATAGCTATAGCAAAGGAAGGAGCTAGAACATCCAATTTCTCAAAATATGCACCGACACTTTCTAAATTTTGAAAGTAGAACTTGAACAACGGCACGCAAAGGAAGCCCGATATCATAGAAGCTATGGCACCTTTCTCGTTGTATCCTTTCCAGAATAAGGACAGAATAATTACAGGACAAAAAGTTGCCGCAATACCAGACCAACCAAAAATCATGGTCCAGAATATTTGCCGTTCGGGGGATAGATACGCAGTAAGCATTGCTAATCCCAATGCAAGTAATGCCATTACCAAAGTGACTATTCTAGAAATTGAGGTGAGATTTTCATCTTTAAGATCGGGTCTAAATATTTTTTGATAAAAATCTCGAGTAATAGCACTAGAGGCTAAAACCAATAAGGAGTCAATTGTGCTCATAATAGCCGAAAGGACAATAGCTACATAAACCGCGATTAAAATATCAGGGAGAAAGTTTTTAGTAACCATGTCCAACACTTCTTTACCACCAACCCCTAAAATTGAAACAGGATCTTCTCCTGATTCTGTAAAATAAATGCGAGCTAATATTCCTATCGTAACGGCGGCCGCATCGGTCAACAGGGTAAAAATTACTGCTACCCATTTGCCTTTATCTATTTCACTTTCTTTTTTGATTGACATGAAACGAACGTAAACTTGCGGGGATCCTAAAAAACCTAAACCAATCATAGCGAAACCTAACATGGCAAAAATGTTCATCCAAACATCTTCATGTCCGCCCCAAATATTAGTTAGCGCTGGGTCAATGTTATGCAGGCCATTAATGATTCCTTGTCCATGATCCATTTGAAACCATATAACCAGTGGTAGTAATATTAGACCAAAAAACATGAGCACGCCTTGAAAAAAATCAGACCAAACCACAGCGACGAAACCTCCAATAAAAATATAAACGAGTACAATTAAGAATCCAATTATGGCGCCCCAATGGTAGGTTATGTTTGAGTAAACATTACCAAATAAATGATGTTTACCACCTAACATTGATTCAAAGGCAACGCCAGTAGCATCAATCTGAGCACTAACGTATATAACAACAAAAATGGCAAGTACAGAAGCTGCGATAATGCGTAAGGTATGTGTGGAACTTTTGAAATGTGATTGTAGATAATCAGGTACGGTGATTGATTTGTATTCGTCAGATTT
>CAYMFF010000026.1:0-3176 GCA_964389575.1 uncultured Chitinophagaceae bacterium | reverse complement strand
GCTACCCAACCAATAATAAAAAGGATGGCAACGTAAATGGATAGGACTATAATTTTGGTGGGCATAGTTTAATATTTTTCTATAATATCCAATAGAGTATAAACACGAGTTGAAGCTAAAGAATAATTTTTATGAATGCTAATAAAAAGCATTAAAATCCAAAAAAATCGAAATATTGAATTCCGATAAGATTTATTTGAAATACAAAAAGCTAATTTGCTTTTTCTTTGAGAAATAAGGTTTCATTCTGCTCAACAAATGATTCCATGGTTTTAAAGAAATTTAAAATGTCTTCGTTTTCATTAGTAGCATTAATGGTCACTAAGCGAATGAATTCATCTTCATTAAAAGAACCATAACCTACTAATAATTCTGAGTGTTCGTATAAAGAGGTACAAATATCTCTGGCGGGAATTCCTTTATAGTTGAAGCAAATAGAAACAGAATCATCAATGCTAAAGTCTGTATAGTCCGAATGGTTTCTGATGTAGTCACGAGCAGTATCGGCAAGTTCTAATTGTTTGTCTACAATTTTTTCTAAACCATTAGTACCAACGCTTTTCCAAAGTACCCAAAGTTTCAAGGCATCATTTCTTCTACCACATTGTAGGGATGTTTTTCCCAGATTAAATTCATCATGATCTGTTTGGTACAAATAGCTGGCATCGTTTGAAAACGAATCATGAAGCTGTTTTTTATCTTTAACCACTATCAAAGAACAACCTAATGGGGTGCCTAACATTTTGTGCGCATTCAAACTAAATGAATCTACTTTCTCAATTCCTTCGATTAAATATTTGTATTTCTTACTAAACAAAACAGAACCACAATAAGCACCATCTACATGTAGCCAAATATTAAACTCTTTGGCAATAGCGTTAGCTTCTTGAATATTATCAAAAGCACCTAGAACAGTTGTACCAGCAGTGCAATTAATTAAAACTGGGTGCAAACCATTGGCAATATCTTCTACTATGGTTTTTCGCAAAATCTCATTGTCCATGCAACCTAATTCATCGGTTTGGATTTTGCGAACATTGTCTCTACCGATACCTGCGAATGCCGCATTTTTTGGTGTGCTATAATGGCTTTCTGCAGAAGTATATACTGTCATTTTATGTTGAACACCCTCAAACTTGGTATCCGCATTGAAAGCATCTCGCGCCATGAGCATACCCATAAAGTTGGTCATAGAACCACCGGGTGCTAGCGTGCCATCTGCGTTTTTATCCCAACCAATTAAATCGCATACTTCACGAAGAACAACTTTCTCGACACCTATTTGAGGTCCGGCCGCTTTGTAAGTGTACATGCTATTATTTAGAATTACGGATAATAAATCACCGAGTATCGCCTTGTCTTGTCGGCCACCAAAAAGTTGATTAAAAAAAGCGTTAGTTGCCGTTCTAGGCGTTGTAAAAACAAGATCTTTTAATGATTTTTCCAATTCAGATGCTGTGATACCCTCATCTTGTAATTTGAGGTCTAATCGATCATAAAGTTGATTGGAAGGAATGTGCTCCGACACTGGATTTTTTACCTCATCTGCCAATAATTCTTGTACTAATCTATTAAAAATCTCTAAACTTTGTTCCATTTCTCTCAAATCCTAATTTTAGCAAAGGTGCCTTAATTAAGTAGTTTTACCCTCTTATTTGCTGTTTTTAACTCAAAAACCACATAAAAAGCAATGTTTTTTGAATAAATTGATTTTTGGCTTAACGCAAGTGTAACTCCAAAAAATCAAGTGTGAGCATAACTTTGCAGTATCAGAGTTATGGATGATATTGATAATTTAGAAGATTTAATAGAACAATTAGACCAAGCGGAAAAAAAGGATGTCCCCGCTATTTTAAAAGGACTTCGATTACCCAAAAAAGATTTTGAACAATTTGCCTCTTGGTGCGAGGAAGGTTATACGCGCAATTGCGTGCATCGCACAGAAACCTATGAGCTGATTTTGTTATGTTGGTCTAAAGGCTGCGTGACACCGATTCATGATCATGGTGGTCAGGAATGTTGGGTTTATCAGGTAGAAGGTAATTTGACTGAAAAACGTTTTGAGAAAAATGAAAATGACGAGCTTATAGAAACCGAAAGTTTGACATTAGAAGCGGGTGATTTGACCTATATGGAAGATAGAATGGGTTATCATCAGTTGTGTAATCAAAGCGAGACACTAGGATATACTTTGCATTTATATGCTTCGCCTATAGACGCATGTGATGTATTTAATGAAGAAACTAATGTTTTCGAAACAAAAGAAATGAGCTATGACACTTGTCCAGAAGAATTGGTTGGTGTTTAGTAAACAGGTGTAACGTTGATAATAAAAAAGACCCGCATTTAGCGGGTCATTTTTTATTACAGAATGTTTTTAGTTTTTCTTTTTCCAGAATTGAAACCATCTTCTTTTTTTAACCTTAACTACATTTTTGGCTGGTGTTTTAGGCACCATAGGTTTTTTAACTGCTGGTTTAGCAGGTCTCACTGCGGGAACTGTTTTTACTGGAGGTGCTGGTTTTACAGGAGTCGCTACTGCTTTCGCTGTTGCCGCCGCCACAGGAGGTTTAATAGTCCCTTTAATACTAATCGTTTTTCTTGGAGTATTCACTGCGTTTGAAGTAATCGTAATCGTTTTACGAATAGGTCCAGTACGTTTTGTGTCATACTTTACTTTGATAACTTCAGTTTTTCCTGGTAAAATTTCCGTTCTAGGCCATGAAGGGATAGTACAACCACAACTTGCACGACAGTTCGTAATTTTCAGCGGTTCCGTTCCGTCATTTGTAAAAGTGAATTCACATTTTCCATCGGCACCATTTTTAATAGTTCCATAATCATGAACCTCTTTTTCAAATTTAATAGAAGGTCCTTTTATTTGCTGGGCGTTAATTGCTGTGATAGCTATGATGCTCAACAGCGTGGATAGTACTAATTTTTTCATCGTATTAAATTAAGTTATAAAGATAAAGCTTTGATAGGTAAAACGTTGGTATTAATAATTAATTAATAAAAACAGCTCCGGCTTATTTAATTATGTTGAGTTCTACACGTCTGTTTTCAGCACGACCTTCTTTGGTATCATTACTTTGTAATGGCTGGGTTTCACCTTTTCCATAACAAATGATAATTCCCTTGTTAACGCCTTTCGACTTTAAGTATCGTTTGACAGA
>CAYMFF010000025.1:3831-34901 GCA_964389575.1 uncultured Chitinophagaceae bacterium | reverse complement strand
GTGATTCGGCTGGGGCTCGAACCCAGGACCCCAACATTAAAAGTGTTGTGCTCTACCAACTGAGCTACCGAATCATCAGAAAGTGTAATTTTAATCCCGATTCATCGGGAATTCTTTCTAAGAGTTCGCAAAAGTAATACAAAAAATAGCATCTTTGTCACTTCTCAAAAAAATATTTTGAAAAATAATCCATTCAAATTAGTTGTGGCAATAACCGGTGCTACTAGCGGTATTGGAAAGGCGTTGGCCAAGCAATATCTGGCTATGGGAGCACAAGTAGCCGTGTGCGGACGGTCTATGAAAACATTGCAGGAGCTGGATGATGCATTGCATTCCGAAGATTTTATTGGCGTGCAGGCCGATGTAAGTGTTCAAGAGCAAGCTGAGAACTTCATTGAGACTACAGTACAGCATTTTGGAAAGTTAGATATCCTTATAAATAATGCAGGCATCAGTATGCGGGCCTTGGTAGAAGAGGTTGATGTTTCTGTGCTTCAACATTTAATGGCAGTAAACTATTGGGGTATGGTATATTGTACCAAAGCCGCTTTGCCTTATATAAAAGAAAATAAAGGCACCATTGCGGGCGTTTCATCAATTGCTGGTTATAAGGGTTTGCCAGGTCGTTGTGCATATTCTTCTAGCAAGTTTGCTATGCAAGGTTTTTTAGAATCTCTACGGATTGAGCAACTCCATACAGGTGTGAATGTAATGTGGGTGAGTCCAGGATTTACTGCTTCTAATATCCGAAATACGGCATTGGCAGCAGATGGTAGCTCACAAGGAGAAACCCCATTGAATGAAGGTAAATTAATGAGCGCCGAAGAATGTGCGGAGAATATTATTAAAGCAATTAATCATCGCAAGCGATCCTTAGTCATGACCCGCCAGGGAAAACTATTGGTTTGGTTGAATAAATTCTTCCCCAAATTAGCCGATCGCATGGTTTATAAACACTTTAAAAAAGAGGCAGATTCGCCTTTACAATAATTTTATTTTTATGGATAGAACCATCCCACCCGTAATTAAACAAGCCACTGATTTTTCGATTAGTTTGCCTGCTTGTGAGACATTTCAATTGTCCGAGACCAATTCGTTATATGCCGTAAATGCAGGAACCCAGGAAGTCGCTGCGTTTGAAATATACATACCTAAGCTACTGCCGTCTCAAAAGGATGTGGTAATATCAAAGGCCGTTGCTGGATTATTAAAGTCGGGCACAAGCCAATACTCGGCATTAGAAATTAATGAAAAAGTAGAGCAATTGGGTGCAACGATGACGGTTACGCAGAATAATGATTTTTTTATTCTTAAGCTTCAGAGTCTTTCGAGGTATATTAAAAAGTTACTGCCACTTTTATTTGAAATTATTAAAGATGCTCAGTTTCCTGCTGAAGAGTTAGAAATTTTTCGTCAGCAGGCATTACAGCACATGGCTGTTAATCTAAAGAAATCAGATTTTGTGGCCAACAGAACAATCGATGAGTTAATTTATGGCTTGCAACATCCCTATGGTTCGTATTCATTGTTGGAAGATTATAAACAGCTGTCTAGAGAAGATATTATTACCTTTCACAAGGAGTATATCAAATTAAATTTTGCTACATTTTTTCTTTCAGGCAAATATGATAATGATTTAATCGACGCTATAAAATTAGAACTAGGTAAACTTAGTTTTGATAATAACAGTTTAGATTTAACGGCGATTGCATCGAATGCCACTGCAGAAAAAAAACATAGAATAATAAACGATGAAAGTGCATCGCAAGGTGCTATTCGTGTAGCCAAACAGTTTATTGATAGAGATCATAAAGATTTTGCACCCATGCTTTTTGTAAATACCTTGTTTGGGGGCTATTTCGGTTCACGACTAATGAGCAACATTCGAGAAGAAAAAGGTTATACCTACGGTATATATTCTTTTGTTCAACAAAATTTGCATCAAAATAGCTATATAATAGCTACCGATGTGGGAAAGGATGTTGCTGAAAAGGCAGTTTCTGAAATTTGGAATGAGATGCAACAGTTACGGACTGAACCTGTGCCTCAGGAAGAGTTGCAATTGGTCAAAAATTATATTTTGGGTAGTATTTTGGGCAGTGTAGACGGGCCATTTAAAATAATGAGTCGCTGGAAATCTCTTATTTTAAACGGTAGAAATGAGCAGGATTTTCAAAAAAGCATTGAAACTTATAAAAAAATCAGCTCTGAAGAAGTTATGGAGTTAGCCTCAACCTACTATCAGCCCGAGGATTTTTATGATTTAATCGTTTATTAGGCCTAGAACATTAAGAAAATATTACAAAGAATGGCAACCTCAAGTTCTTATTTTTGTATGGTGAACAGAATTCTATTCATAGGTTTTTTATTGCTTGTTGGCTTTTCGGCCAATGCTCAAAAAAAATACATATCAGGTATCGTAACCGATTCTCTGTATGGCAAACCTATGGCGAGTGTTTCTATAAAAAACCTCACAACCAAATATGGAACCAAAACGAGTAGTCGAGGTACATTTTCCATTGAAGTTGACAATGATCATTACTTAGAAGTATCATACACGGGTTATAAACCGAGAATTGTAAGGATTCGAGACTTGGAAAAAATTGATTTTTTGAGAGTAAAATTAGTCATTGGCCGAACCGAATTAAAAGCTGTGAAGATTGTAAAACCGCTAACGGCCTATCAGAAAGATTCTGTTCAACGAGCTGAAATTTATCGTGATATTTTGAAATATGAGCGTGAAAAATCTGCTTTCTCACCAGTATCCGCATTGTACGGCGTGCTTTCAAAAAAGGCAAGAAATAAGCAGAAATTTAAACAGCAAGTGTTGGATATGGAAAAGCAGAAGTTCATTGACTCTCGATATACTCCTGAAATTGCTGGGAAAATAACAAAGCTACGTGGAGATGATTTAGCTTATTTTATGAATGCCAATCCTATGGAGTTTGATTTTGCACGTACGGCTTCTGAACTAGCTTTGCGCCAATGGATTTCTTATAAATGGGCGGATTACCAAAAGAAAAACCAAGGAAAAGAGTAATATTGGTGCGCGATGCCATCCATTGATAGAAAGATAGAAATGCCTGCGGGTAAATTTGCATACTTTGTATCCGATTTTCATTTTGGAATTGACGGTGACGAAGACACGCTGGGAAGAGAGAAAATAATTTGTCAGTGGTTGGATTCGATTAAATCAGATGCTCATACACTTTTTTTGATGGGTGATATTTGGGATGCTTGGATGGAATATAAATTGGTAGTTCCTAAAGGAAATACTCGTTTTTTAGGCAAGCTGGCCGAGTTAAGTGACCAAGGTGTTCAGCTAATAATGTTCAGCGGCAATCATGATTTATGGCTTAGAGATTATTTTCGGCAGGAGCTAAACATGGAAGTGATTCATGAGCATCAGACCTTTCAGATAAATAATAAAATTATTCGTTTGGGTCATGGAGATGGCATTGGGCCTGGAGATGCACGGTATAAGTTGCTTAAAAAAATATTACGGAACCCATTGTGTCAATGGATTTATAGACAATTGCATCCAGACCTAGGACTACGATTTGCTAGTTATTTAAGCAAACGTGGTCCAAAGCATAAGTATGAAAATATTGAATTTTTGGGCAACGAAAAAGAATTTCAAATTCAATATGCTCAATCCTTATTGGTAAATGACCATTATGATTACTTTATTTTCGGACATCGTCACATTCCAAATATCATTGAATTGAATGAAAGTGCACGTTATATCAACTTAGGAGATTGGTTGAGCTATAAGACTTATGCTCGCTTAGGTGAAAACGTAGAACTCAATACATTTTCCCCGCACACTGTGATTAAGTAGGCAAGAAACGTGCATAATTTTAAGGCTATATTCAAATCTTGAAAAGCCTTTGCATTAAATTTGAGTCTTAAGAATTCCAAATGATTGATGTATTACTAGGCCTGCAATGGGGCGACGAAGGGAAAGGAAAAATCGTAGATTACCTTGCCAAAGATTATGATATTATTGCTCGTTTTCAGGGTGGTCCCAATGCTGGACATACACTTTATGTAGACGATAAAAAGGTTGTTTTACATACGATTCCTTCCGGCGTTTTTCATGGTGATATTGTCAATGTAATTGGCAACGGAGTCGTGATAGATCCGATTACATTAAAAAAAGAATTAGCCACCATCAACGAGCACGGAGTGGATCCAGTAAGTAAAATTTTAGTCAGCGACCGAGCGCATATTATTTTACCAACACATCGTGCGCTGGATAAGGCCAATGAAATAGCCAAAGGCAAAAACAAAATTGGTAGTACGCTAAAAGGTATTGGACCGACCTATATGGATAAAACTGGCCGCAATGGAATTCGGGTAGGAGATGTTCATAAAGATGATTTTGTGGAGCGATATAATCGCTTAAAAGAAAAACATTCACGTTTGCTGAAACAAATGGGATTCGAAGAAGATTTAGCAACCTACGAAGAAGGTTTTTTTGAAGCGGTAGAAACTCTAAAAACTCTCAAGGTAGTAAAGGCAGAATATTATCTGAATGACGCTATGGCAAACGGTAAGAAAATTCTGGCCGAAGGTGCTCAAGGCATGATGTTAGATATTGATTTTGGTACTTATCCTTTTGTAACCAGCAGTAATACCATTTCGGCAGGTCTTTGTAATGGATTGGGTGTACCACCAACCAAAGTTGGAAAAGTTTTTGGGATTACCAAAGCGTATTGTACTCGTGTGGGTAGTGGTCCGTTTCCGACCGAATTATTTGATGAAACGGGTGAAAAATTAAGAAAATTAGGCAGTGAATTTGGAGCTACAACAGGTCGTCCTCGAAGATGTGGCTGGTTAGATTTAGTAGCATTGAACTATTCTTGCATGATTAACGGAGTAACGGATTTAATTATTACTAAAACGGATATCATGGATGAGTTTGATATGATAAAAGTGGCTACTTCTTATTCAGTTAATGGAGAAGAAACAAAAGAGTTTCCTTTTGAATATGTGCCAGAAAACTGTGAGCCCCAATATGAAGAAAAAGCTGGTTGGGAAGGAAAGCTTTCTGAGTGCGCGGAAGTAAGTGATTTGCCCAAGAATTTTGTTGCTTACAAAGAATATATCGAGAATTATTTGGGCGTTACAGTCAGTTTTGTTTCTAACGGTGTCGGTCGGGAACAGTTGATTCAACTGAGTTAATTTTTAGCACAGATTTAGGTATTCACTTCTTAGTTTTGTTGCGAAATGTATCGTTTTCAACATCAGGAATATTTTGTAATGCTTATCCTTGTTGGCTTAGCTATATTGTTATTTGTTTTATTTCAAATTTGGCGAAAAAGGAAAATCAATCTGTTGGGTAAGGAAGATCTTGTCAATGATTTAATGCCTTCTTATAGCTCATTTTTGAACAAGACTAAATTTGTATTATTGGCTATGGCGCTTTTGTTTGGAGTTTTAAGTCTTACTAATTTGCAGAAACGAGGGAAGTTTGAAAAAGTGACTCAGAAGGGTATTGATATTATGATTGCCTTGGATATTAGCAACAGTATGTATGCGCAAGATTTGAAACCCAATCGTCTTGAAAAGGCAAAACTTTTCGCCTCAAAACTTGTTGATCAATTAAGTGGTAACCGAATCGGTTTGGTGTTGTTTGCTGGTAGGTCTTATTTATCAGTTCCTTTGACCTCAGATTTGCAAGCCCTAAAAATGAACGTAAGCATTGCTAATCCAGAAATTGCTCCGTCACAAGGAACTGTTATGGGTGATGCCTTGCAAATGGTCTATCAATCGTTTAATAGTAAAAATGCCAAACACAAGGCGGTTGTATTGATTTCGGATGGAGAAGATCATGAAGATAAAGCGATTGCTGAGGCTCGTAAAATTGGAAAAAAGGGCATTATGTTGTGTACGGTAGGAGTGGGTTCTGAAAACGGAAGTACGATAAGATTACCGGACGGAAGCATTAAAAAGGATGGTGAAGGTAATGAAGTCATTTCCAAAATGAATGAAGAAGAGTTGAATAAAATTGCAGAAGCGGGTCAGGGTCTTTTTGTAAATTTGAATAGCGTTGAAAGTAGTGTTGGTCAAGTTGCTAATCGTTTAAAGCAAATTAGTAAAACGAATTTAGGTGAAAGCCAATTGGCGAATTACTCTTCTTTTTTTCAGTACTTTTTGATTGTGATGCTTTTGTTCTTACTCATTGAATTTTTTACTCCAGCTAAAAAATCTAAGAAAAGATTGCGTTCAGCATTTCAGGTTTTTACTTTTCTATTGTTACCTCAATTTCTTGTTGCGCAAACAACAGATAAAAATATTTATCGAGGTAATGAACTTTACAAGAAACAAGAATTCCAGAAGGCAGCAACGGCTTATCAAAAATCATTAGCTGAAAAAAAATCTAAAACTAAAGAACCTGCACAGTTTAATTTAGGCAATGCCTTGTTGCGGGCTAAAGATCCTGAACAAGCCTTAAAGCAATATGAATACGTGGGTACGAAAACGAAGAATCCTAAAATGAGTTCATACGCTTTTCATAATGCGGGTAACGTTAGAGCTACACAAAAAAAGTGGCAAGAGGCTATAAATTATTATAAAGCTTCTCTCAAAAAAAATCCGAAAGCGCAACAAACAAAGTATAATCTGGCATACGCGCAACAAAAATTGAAGGAACAACAAGACCAGCAGAAAAAGGATAAACAAGATCAGCAGGATAAGCAAGAAGAGGACAAAGATCAAAAAGAACAGCCTAATAAGCCAGAAGATGAAAAAGAGGATCAAAATAAGGATGAACAGCAAGATCAAAATAAGCAAAAGCCCAAACCGCAACCGAGCAAGTTGAGCGAACAACAAGCTAAGAAAATTCTGGATGCTCTCAATCGCGAGGAGAAAAAGCTAAAGGATAATAAACAAAAAGAGAAAGGTCGTGTGTATCATTTAGATAAGGATTGGTAATCTAGTGAATAAACTTTTTAAGGATTTCTTCGTTCTGAATATAGGCGGCAAAATAGGGTTTGGTGACACCATACCTCTTTAGGAATACAACAAAAGGCTTATTAAATATCATTTGTTTTGGTTCTGGCTTTTTTACAAAACCATCTGCAGCATCAGCCGCGGCTTCAGCATAGCTCTCAACTTCGGCACCGTTTTCGTCAAGAATAAAGGCGTTTCTCTGATACAATTGAGTGAGTTGGTATTTTTTATCTGACGCAAAAAATGTACTACCTATAATGTTATCAAAGGATTTTTCGAGATGGAATTCTATTACCGGGATTTGGACTTTGTCTTCATCATAATACTGAAATCTCCAATTGTTTTTATCCGTTCGTTCTGTTTTGCTTCGACTTTGGTATCGTTGCAAATAGGATTCAAAAGAAGTGAATTCTGCTTTACCTCCATACATGATCAATATTATTTCATGTTGCTTATCTACTGGAAATAATGAAATAGAAAAATCATAATCGCTATTGTAATAATTTATTTTTGAATCATCACAATAGCTCCAAAAGCCAAAGGATTGGACGTCAGATGAGTTGAAATTCATCGGTTCCCCAAATTTTGTTAGCGGTTCCTCAAAAGGCAATGATTTTTTGAAGTAGGCACTGGCTTTAACTTGAGCACCATCTACTTCTACTCGTGTATTGTATTCATTTTTTTTAAGCACATTTCGATAGCTTGTTGTCTTATTTATTTCTTCCAGGATTGAATTATCAAAATTAACTAACGGACCACCAATCGTGTTGCGAAGTTCATTCCAAGCTAAGGGTATTGTTGCAGCGTAAATACAATTTTTGGTTGGGTCAAACTGACTTTCCAAGGTGGTTGTAAAATCGGTGTTCTCTAAATTATTAATGTTTTGAACCTCAGGGAAAATGGCATTTACGTCATCCAATGGAATGGTTTCACCACATCTAAAAAAGAAAAGAGATAAAAAGCAACCTAATAAAATAGAATTCTTGCGCACTTTGCTAACTATCGAATAACTCGGGCTTTAATGATTCTAACATCTTCAACGGGTCGGTTGCTTCCAGCACAACGAACTTTTGATATTTTAGTTACTATATCCAGCCCTTCAATTACTTCACCATAAACGGTATATTCATTATCCAAGTGTGGAGTGCCACCAATGGTCTTGTATAAATTTCGTTGTGCTTCCGTGTACTTAAAGCCTTTTTGTTTTTCGAAATTGTCTAAGTCTGAATCTTTATATTTTTTACCTTCAACTATATAAAACTGACAACCACTACTTTCTTTTAAGGGATTACCTGTTCGTGCAGCAGCTAGCGCTCCTTTTTTATGAATATATTTTTCAACTTTAAATTCGGCAGGAATTAAGTAGCCGATATCGCCGCCTCCAAGGGCCGTTCCTTTTGCAGCTTGTTTGCTATTTGGGTCGCCGCCTTGAATCATAAATTGCGGTATGACTCTGTGAAATAATACACTATCGTAATATCCTTCCTTGGTCAGTTTTAGAAAGTTGTTAGCATGTTTTGGTACATCTTTGTACAACTGAATTGTAATATTACCTGCTGTTGTTTCTAATAGAACTTTATAACTCGGCTTTTCGGGTGTTTTCTTTTTTTTAGTAATCGAACAAGAGCCTAACAAACTGATGGCCACGAAGGCGAATAAAATCTTTTTCATACAAATACAATAATACGAAACCTGAGGCTTTCTTCAGAACGACTTTAGAAAGAAAGGAAATTATTAATAAGTAAGCGTTTCATGAATCAAACTTACCTTTGAGTCTATGGATTTAAATGAGTTTATCAAGCTCTCTTTAGAAGAAGATATTCGTGAAGGCGATCATAGTACCTTATGTTGCATTCCTGCTGAGAATGAGGATGAAGCAGTGCTTAAAATAAAAGAAGATGGTGTTCTGGCGGGTTTGGATGTAGCCGAGAGGATTTTTAAATATGTTCAACCTGATTGTAATATTATTTTTTCTAAGAAAGATGGTGATTATGTGACGAAAGGAGAGGAAGCATTTCGAATAAAAGCGAAAACAAGAACATTGCTTTCTACAGAACGATTGGTCTTGAATATTATGCAACGAATGAGTGGTATTGCTTCACTTACCAATACGTACGTCCAAAAAGTAGCAGGACATTCTACTAAATTATTAGATACTCGGAAAACGACGCCTTTGTTTCGATGGTTTCAAAAAGAAGCAGTGCGTATTGGTGGTGGACACAATCATAGAATGGGATTGTATGATATGATTATGCTTAAAGATAATCATATTGACTTTTGTGGTGGTATCGAAAAAGCAATCGATAAGGCAAATGAGTATATTCAAGATAATAAATTGGATATCAAAATTGAGGTGGAAACTGGCAGCCTAGAAGATGTGCAACGCGTGATGGCGCACGGTGGTGTAGATCGAATTATGTTAGATAATTTCACACCCGAGTTGATAAAAGAGGCTTTGGTCCTAATTGATGGAAAGTTTGAAACTGAAGCTAGTGGCGGTATTGAGCTAGATACCATTGAATCGTATGCCGCAACGGGTGTTGATTATATATCGGTGGGTGCTTTGATTCATCATGCTACTAGCATGGATTTAAGCTTGAAAGCTGTAAAATAATATACGAAATGAGTAAAAAGAAACGTTATAGAAATGAGGGTGGTGGCATGGTTTATTCCACGAATGATGATTTTGGACTTGATGAAGAAGCCGAAATTGAAACTCCGCCGCCGTCGGAGCAATCTCTTACAGTTCGATTAGAAACAAAACATCGCGGAGGGAAAACCGTAACCTTGATTGAAGGTTTTGAAGGAAATGATGCCGATGGGAAAGCACTCTGTAAATTATTGAAACAGAAATGTGGTACGGGCGGCAGTTATAAAGATGGTGAGATGATTGTACAAGGAAACGAATTAAAAAAAGTAAAAGAAGTTTTAGCAAAAGAAGGTTATCATGTTAAGTAGAGTACAGTGTTTTCTTGCATTTGTTTTATTGTTGGTCAGTTTGGGGTCATGTAAAGAAGAGGTTTATAATGGCGATGAATTAATCAATTATCCAGATTTGGAGAAACTTGTGCGAGATAATTGGGACCGAGATCTTACAACGCAATATCAAAAAGTCGTATTCTCCCCTTCTTCACGTGATAGCATTATGTTAAACAAGAATGAAATGCCATGGTCAACAATTGATTCTTTACTAGCTATGGCCAATCTTCAAAAAAAAGAATTAGATCACCATTATCGTATTGATATTATGAATGATTCAGTAAGTGAGACTATTACTTTGTACTATGAATCTTTGGCTGAGGATGACTTTACGCGCAATATGAGCATTGTTTCAAATGACGATAACTCAATTCGTAACGTTTATTTTGAAACCAAAAGTGCTGAGAAGGGAATTCAAAAAGTGCTATTCATACCTAAAACCTTATTGCAAATCCAACAGCGTCAAAAGAAAGCCATACAGGCCGAAACATATTATTTTGTTGATTAAAGGCTTTGGAATATCGAGACAAATGTCCTAATTTTGTGGACAAGTGTATAAGAAACCAAAAAATAACAAATCAAAAGTAGAAGAAGTAGCCGTTGCTTATGGAAAAGTCTTTGATAATCGAATGACGATTATTCAATCCATTAAGCAAGGAGTTTCTTTTAAATTATTCTCTTACATTCGAAATCGTTGTCCTTTCTCTGATGAAGAATGGGCCACGCTTTTAGGAATGTCTTCAAAATCATTACAGCGATATGCACTTTCTAAGAATCATGTTTTTAAATCTATACATTCCGAAAAAATCCTAGAGATTGCGGAGGTGTGCGATGCAGGAATGGAAGTGTTTAATGATAAAGATGATTTATATGAATGGTTAACAAAGCCGGCCACAGCTTTTGATTATGAAGTGCCGATGCACTTTTTGGATACATCTTATGGTGTTCAATTGATTTATAATCAGTTGAAACGCTATGCTCATGGAATTTTTGCTTAATGTTGGTTTATAGAATTGCTTCGCATCAATACAGTAAGGATATAAAGGGTATTGGTGCAGGTTTATATGGTGGTCGTTGGAATCCAATTGGTACGCCGCTACTATATACAGCAGAACATCGTTCGCTGGCACTTTGTGAGATGATGGTGAATTTGGACACTATTCAGATTAAGCAGGACTATGATTTAATCACTATATCTGTTCCGGATAAATTAATTATTAAAAAAATTACAAAAAAACAATTACCAAATGATTGGAATGAAAGGAGAGTTTTGCCAAACACACAATTGGTGGGTAAGCAATTCGTGACGGGTAATAAATCTGTTGGATTAGCCGTTCCTTCAGTTATTATACCAGAAGAGCGTAATTTTTTATTTAATCCACTACATGAAGACTTTACTAAAATCAAAATCGTTGATAGAAAACCATTTATTTTTGATGAACGATTATTTTAATATCAAGTGACTAAAGAAACCTTTTCTCATATTGCTCCTTCAATCCCGCATGAGCCTGGTGTGTATCAATATTTCAATACATCCAAAGAAGTAATTTATGTAGGGAAGGCCAAGAATTTGAAAAAACGGGTTGCATCATACTTTTCGCAGAATCATCGTTTTACCAAGACAGAAAGATTAGTAAATGAGTTGGTTGATATAAAGTTTACAATAGTCAATAACGAATATGATGCGTTGCTCTTGGAAAATACGCTAATCAAAAAGTATCGACCTAAGTATAATATTGCTCTGAAGGACGACAAGTCGTATCCGCATATTGTAATTAAGAATGAACATTTTCCTAGAGTGTTTCTTACTCGGAAAAAAATCAAGGATGGTTCTGAATATATCGGACCGTTTACATCGGCTTTTGCAGTCCGTGAGATTTTAAAATTTCTAAGACGATCCTTACCACTCCGCACTTGCAATTTGAATTTAGCTCCTGAGCAAATTGAAAAGAAAAAGTACAAAGCATGTCTTCAATATCATATCGGAAATTGTAAGGCACCTTGTATCGGACTTCAGGATGAAACTGATTATAACTGGCATGTATCGCAGATAAAAGAAGTATTGAAAGGGAAAAATACGGAATTGGAAAAGGTGTACAAAAAGCAAATGATGGTGTATGCTGATAACTTAGAGTTTGAAAAAGCGGAGTTGCTTAAAAAGAAAATCTACGAGATAAAAAATTATAATCGTCGTTCAATAGTTGTCAATACAAAATTAGATAATACTGAAGTAGTCGGCGTGCTGAGTAATGCTGATCGGGTGTATGTAAATTATCTAATGATTTTGCAGGGTAATATTGTACACAGTTTTTCGAAGTCATACGTGAAAGAATTGGGAGAGCCCGATGAAGATATTCTACCGCAGATTATTCTATCCATGCGCGAGAAATTTGAAAGCACCTGTAAAGAAATTATTTTGCCATTCGAAATTCATTTGCCCATTGATGTCATGCAACGCATTCCCAAAGCTGGAAATCGGAAACAAATTCTGGACATGTCTATTAAGAATGCTCGGCATTTGATGAATGAAGAAAAGCGAAAAGCTATTTTACACATCAAAGAAAAAACGGCAGAAGACATGGAAAGTGTTCTTGAACAGCTTCAAGAGGATATGAGTCTTCCTTTTTATCCGTCTCACATTGAGTGTTTTGATAATTCTAATTTTCAAGGAAGCTATCCAGTGGCCGGTATGGTGTGTTTCCGAAATGGAGTTCCAAGTAAAAAGGACTACCGTCGTTATAATATAAAAACGGTTGTTGGTGCTGATGATTTTGCATCTATGCGAGAGGTTGTTTTTAGACGTTACAGCCGTTTGCTCCATGAAAAACAGGATTTGCCCCAATTGGTAGTTATTGATGGTGGTAAAGGGCAATTAAATGCCGCAATAGATGCGTTGCAAGAACTGGAATTAATGGGGAAAATAAATATTGTAGGTTTGGCTAAAAATATTGAGGAGATATTTTTTCCGGGCGATAAAGATTCTTTACAATTACCATATGAAAGTGAAAGTTTAAAACTCTTGAGGAGAATTCGAGATGAAGTGCATCGTTTTGGAATTACTTTTCATAGAAAAAAGCGAAGCAAAGGAATTATCAAGAATGAATTAGAAGATATAAAGGGCATCGGAAAGGAGACGGCTAAAGCATTGCTCAAAACGTTTAAATCTGTAAAAAAAATAAAATTGGCCAGTTTGGGAGAGTTGGAAATGGTTATCGGAGCATCAAAAGCTCAATTGATTTTTAAGCATTACTCAGACGGCGCTTCATAAAATTCAACACGCTGATTGGGTTGAATAATATCCCATCGTCGCAACATTGTATTGACAGCTTCCATATTGGCTTGATCATAAATGCTGTTTACATCCCAGATTAGTACATTACACTGGTACTTTTTACGAATTACTTTTTCTTTACTGGCCATCATTTCATAAAGTTGTCCTTGTTCGCAAAAATTAGCTTCACGCTCGGTGTGTTTATCTCCATTGAACAGATAAAAGCTAAATGCCAGAATTACTACGGTGTAAATGATAAAACCGTTTCCATTGATATGACTATAAATAACGCGGGTTGTATATAATAGCAAGAACAATGCGCTCAAGGTAACCGGTAAAAATGTGTCATATCGAATAATAAATTCACGATACGATCTGAATCCTCCTAAGGGTAAAAGTGCCACATAAATTAAACTAAAGAAAAGAATGAAGTATCCTACTGATTTTACATTTTTGAAATCACCTAACTTCTTAAATCGAATCAGTAAAAAATTTCCGAGTAGCGCAATTAAAACAATAGGCCACACATTTTTAATCGTGAATATTCTTTCGAGTCCTAGCAATAGTAAATGATAACGCTCCGAAAGTGGTTTGTAAATAGACGATTCGCTATTGTACTGACTGACTAAAAAAGCATAGGCACAACAAATAACAAGAAATAAAAACTGACCGAGAATTTTATTGTTTCTTTCAATTCTGAAAAATGGATTTTTGATAAACGTGCCACCCATGTACAAAAGAAAAGCGATAAAAACAATAGGCTGAATAAGCGGTCCGCTAAACGCCAAAACAGGGGCGAAAACAAACAAGAGAATTTGTTGCCACTTTTTAATTACATAGTCTTTCAAGACATGACTTTTATAAAATGGCAAAAGATAAAGTAGCAGTAGAATAACCGGCAACCCGTAAAAAAGTACGTAATCAATGGAGCGATCTATTATACCGATGCAACTATAAAAGCCATTAAATTGTATAAAAACAGAGGCAATTAAAGCTATTGGAAAAAATTTCTTAAAACTAAATTTTTCATGAGCTTTGGCATATGAAAAAGCAAGCCAAAGGAATAGTAAATGAAGCAATGCCACTAGTATAGTTGATGTATAATAAATACTATGCACCGGATCTTTCACCATCATTTTAACGAAAGCAAATACATCAGTAAACCACCATTTTGTAACCGCATGGCACACGTATCTTCCTGCGCCGGCGTGTTTAGTATTTTGAGTAATGGCCTTAAACCCAATGGGATCTTGAAGAACTGCATCGTAACCAGACATGGGCGCTGCCACTCTAGGAATATCGCCATCCATTGGCAGGTTGGAATAATGATAATTTGATTGGACAAAGTCAACTATCAAAAACAGTAGGAAAATGATCCAACTATATCTACGAATAAAGTTCATGAATGTTGGCGTAAAAATACACTAAGATAAATTAGTACTGATACCGTAAACTTAATATTAAACTTCTACCAGAAGCTGAAATGCCAGAAGCAAAGTGACGATAATTTCTATCCAGGATGTTATCTATGCCTAACTGAGCAGAAAAGTTTTTACTGATTTGATAATTACTTCTGAAATTAATGCTGTACCACGATGGTGTACCATCGGCTAAGGCGAAACGTAAATTATCTTCACCATCTGGGTTATAATCTTTTAGTTTTTTAGCGCCATTAAAGAGGCAGAATAAACTCGTGCTTAGCTTGTCCTTATCATAATCAACAGAAACTCTACCATAGATTGGCGGTACATGGTCTAGTGGGATTAATCGATTGCCTTCAATAAAACGACCATGTGTGTATGCAATATTACCAGAGTAAGAGAATGATTTAGAAAATTTGATTTTCATTTCAAATCCCATGCCGTATAATCTTGCCTTTGCTTTGTTCTGGTTGGCAAATACTTTGGTCAATTGTCCATTATAAAATAAGGAGTCCGAACCATTAAATTCAAAGTCGTCCAATACAATGGCGTTTTGAAATTGTGTATAGAATGCATAGGCACTAAAGAAGTATTTTTTGTCACGGTATTCTATACCAATATCAGCACTATTAGTGTACTCAGGTTTCAAATTTTGATTCGGTACTACTAGCATTTCGCCTGTGAAACTATCAAAAACTTTACCTAAATCATCAATGTTCGGAGCGCGAAATCCTCTTGACGCATTTACGTTTACCCGCCATTTTTTGGATGGGAAGTAAATAAGTCCAATGTTACCGGTCAACGCTTGGTTGTTCTCGTTGATTTCCGTGAAAGGTAAGTTCAGGATGTTATTATCAATGGTAGAGCGCAAGGTAGTCGCGTTAAATCGAATGCCATCGTTTAGAACAAATTTGCCGTTGCCAAATTTGAATACATGTTGAGCAAAGGCGCCTACAAGATTCATATTATTATCTCCATCAGGGTATCGGGTATCCGTCGGACTTGTAGAGCCCGTGATAATATTTTCTGCCACTGCCGATGAGTTTAGGATATTAAATTGAGCATCAGCACCATAGGTGATTTCATGTCGTTTTATTTTTTTTCGAGCGGCTACGTTAATAGCTGGAACATTTATGTTTTCTACTCGTTTCTGAATTTCGTCTGTTTGAAATCGTCGTGTATTTCGACTTTCTTCGATAGCTTGATAGCTAAGATTCACTCGAAAGTCATTTAATAATTTTTTGTCACCAAAATAATCATACTGATAGGCAATCATATTTCTGCGTTGTGGTCCATAATACCATTGCGAATGAATGGGCAAACCATTTTCATTGGTTTGTGTTAATCTGTCATAACGTGGAACATCGGTTGTGGTAGAAAATTGAAAATTCAGCGAGTGTTTACTATTACCCATTCCGCGTCTAGTGCTTAATTCAGGAACGTAGGTTATTTTTTGTAAAATATCTAGTTGTCTGTACCCTGAGAACTTCTGATTCAGGTTATTATTTGTTTTGACAATGCTATCCATTCCATTGATTCTGTCTACATAAAATTCTCGCCCCCAGGTAGCTAATTGATTATTTGGATCCCATTTACCTTGTCTTAAGTCATCAAAATCAGAAATACTAATATTCGTCAAGCTACCCCAATTTTTATTTCCAAAACCAACACCTGCACTAATTGTTTTTTCTTTATTGGCTGTTGCAAATCGCGTTAATGCATTAACGGTCGTTAGTTTGAAGTTTTTGGAAAACGGAACCAATGTCGGATTTTTGGTTTGCATCATTACTACGCCACCCAATGCATCGCTGCCATAAAGCGTTGAAGCTGGTCCGCTTAATATTTCTACTCGGTTGAGCATATTGTTGTCCACGGTAATTACGTTTTGTAAATGTCCGGAACGATAAATGGCGTTGTTTAGCCGAACGCCATCAATCATAAGTAATACTCTGCTAGCTTCAAATCCTCGTATCACAGGGCTTCCACCACCTTGTTGACTTTTTTGAACAAATACTTTTCCGCTCAAGGTTAACACGTCTGCGGTTGTTTGCGTGTTTAGTTTTCTTAATTCTTTCAGTCCGATGATGTCAATTTTTTGGGCCACATTTTTCTTTTTTTCAGAAAATTTACTTCCTGAAATAACGAGTGGTTCAAATTCTTTATTTTTTTTCTTAATGGTGTCTTTTTGAGCAAGGCATAGCATAGGCACTGCGAGAAGGAGAATGGTATGTAGGATATGCCGTATTGTCATCGGATTATAAAATTATCTTAAAGCTGCACTTTTTAGGTCAATCTATCGTTAATCTTGTATAGACAATTCGTCTATTCTATAGTTTAACCAAAGCGCAAAGAAAGACCATGAAAACCAAACAAAACAAAAAATTAGACAGTAGCATGACATACTTGTTAGTATTGCTATTCTGTGTATATGCATTTGTCGTTTGTTATTGTTGTTATGCGGTATTAAATGATCAAAAAGATTTTGGCGTCGTGGCTAGTACAAAGGGCGATATAGTGTGGCGAGTCACTGATTAATTTTATAATTGGGTAAAGCTTCTATTTCTGTTTCAAAATGTGCGACAGAGATAGTATATTTAATCATCTTATTACAAGCAAGATTATTAGATGAAGCCAAAAAGTATAATTGGTATTGGAGCCTCTGCAGGAGGTTTAGATGCACTAAAGAGTTTTTTTAAGAATGTTCCAGAAAAATCCGGACTCACCTTTGTGGTTATTCAGCATTTATCTCCTGATTACAAATCTATGATGCCTGAGCTTTTGAGCAAGGTGACAAGATTGCCAATCACTAAGGCTACGGACGGTATTGTATTAGAGGAGAATCATATCTATCTGATTCCAGCTTCGAATAACATTGTAGTGGAAGACGGTGCCTTACAATTTATTAAAAGAGCACCCTCTAATAAACTGAATTTATCCATTGATATATTTTTTAATTCGCTAGCCAAAGAGCAAAAAGAAAAAGCGATTGGTGTGATACTTTCTGGAACAGGAAGTGACGGGTCGCGTGGTGGGAAAAGTATTAAGGAAAATGGTGGAACTATTTTTGTGCAAGATCCAACGGATTTGCAATTTTCGGGTATGCCGAATAATGCGATTATGACGGGTATTGCAGATTACGTATTACCGGTAGAAGATATTCCATCTGAGCTTACAACTTATCTAGAATTTAATCAGTCGCAACTAAAGGCATTTGAAAATAAACATGCGGAGTACTACAATAAAATTGTTGCTCTTATTCATGAACATGTGGGTATTGATTATAGTTTATACCGCGCGCAAACTTTGAATCGACGCTTAATACGCCGCATAGATTATAAAGGTGTAGAAAATTTAGAAGAGTACTTCAAGCTCGTAGAGAATGACGAAGGCGAATTACATGAGTTAGCGCATGAGTTTTTAATTGGTGTAACAGAGTTTTTTAGAGATGAAGAACACCTGCAGTCGCTCAAAAAAAATGTTATACCACAGCTTTTTAATAATTCTAAATCAGGTCAAATTAAATTGTGGAGTATCGCCTGCAGTACGGGTGAGGAGGTTTATTCTTTGGCAATTCTTTTACAAGAGTATATTGATGAGAATAATCTTGGCGAACAAAATAATTTTAAAATATTTGCTACAGATATTAATAAATACGCCTTGGATGTTGCAAGTAAGGGTGTGTATTCCAAAATTGCTGTAAAAGATATTCCGCATAATTATCTGAATAAATATTTTACCTCCAAAGGGGACAGTTTTACTATTTTGCCTTCAATAAGGCAGAAGGTAATCTTTTCATATCATAATATTTTGTCCAATCCGCCATTTAGCAAAATGGATTTGATTGTGTGTCGTAATATGTTGATTTATTTAAAAACTGATGCGCAGCAAATCGTTTTTAAGAATTTGACTTATGCATTGAATACCAATGGTTATCTATTTTTAGGAGGTTCAGAACATATTGGGCGCCTAGAATCTTATTATGAAACGGTAGATAAGCGCGCTAAAATTTTTCAAAGAACTAAGGACTCAGCAGAGTTGGGCAGTAGTTGGATTCCGCGTGGTGATCAGTGGGATATTCGTAAGCCAAAACGCTCTACCGATAATTTAGATGCCATTACGGATGAGTCGATTCGTTCTTTGACTCAAATTACGAATTCGCTTTGTATTATTGTAAATAGCAATTTGGACATTATCCGGCTTTATGGAGACTTTAATAAGTTTGCTTCTTTTCCTAAAGGTGGTTTTGATTTGCAAAATTTAAAATTAATTAATCTACTCCCGCCAGAATTTAGTATTCCGATAGCATCGGCTGTTTCTAAAATTTCGCCTAAAGATACTGAGGCTGTCAACAAAACATTTTCGTTTGACTATGAAGATGAATTGCATTTTGCTAAGCTGAGCATTAAAAACCTGACGAGTAAAAAAATTAGACAGCGTCTTTTTATTATTAATATTTTAGAGCTAGATGATAATGCGAAGAAAAATGCTGATGACGTTATTAGCACCAAGGGTGTAAAAAAAGAAGAATATCAATATTTGCAACAGACCCTGACGGATACACGGGAGAATTTGCAAATGACTATTGAGGAACTAGAGGCAAGTAATGAAGAAGCTCAGGCTACCAATGAAGAGTTGGTAAGCTCAAATGAAGAATTGCAGAGCACTAATGAAGAATTACAATCTGTAAACGAAGAGTTGAACACAGTAAATGTAGAGCTAGAAGAGCGTAATGTAGAACTCTTGGTATTGAATGATGACTTTTCTAATTTAATAAAAAGTACAGGAGCTGTCAATATTTTTATTTCTGATAAGTTGACGATTAAGAATTTTACGTCTGAAGAAAATCCTGTTTTTAGTTTTATAAAAAGTGATATTGGTAGAAATATTAAGGATCTTTCTTTACCTGATGAAAATTTACTAGATGACATAAAAAAAGTACAGAAAGATTTACAAGTACGACATAAGGAAGTAAAAACAAAGACGGGACAATGGTTTATACAAACCATTCACCCTTATAGAAACACAGACGGGAGTGTATCAGGCGTGGTTGTTGATTATAGCGAGGTTACGGAGTTAAAAAGTAAAAATCAGTTTATTGAGAATATACTCAAAACGGTACCGGGCGTTATCTATATCTATGATTTGATAACGAATGAGAATGTATATGTAAATGGAGCTTCTAGTCTTCTTATTAATAAATCAGAAGAAGATTTACAGGAAATGGGTGATGAAGTTTTGGATCAAATTATCCATCCTGATGATTTGCCTATGGCGATAGAACATCACGCCAGGATAAAAAAACTGAAACGAAACCAAGTAACATCTCTCGTATATAGAATCCTTACCAATCCGGATGAAGGCAATGATGAGTTTGAATGGTTTATCTCGTATGATTTGCCTATTGCGCGTAGCAAAAAAGGTTTGGTGACTAAGATATGTGGTATTGCCATTAATATTGATTCATATCAGCGAAGTCAAATTGCTTTAGGTGAACAAACCAAAGTGCTGGAAAAGATAAAAGAATATTCACCTTCTTATACTTTTATCTATGACTATGCAAATGGCGAGACTATTCTTCGAGACGAGCAATTGTATACCTACCTAGGAATTAAAAAACAGAAGGACATAGTTAGTAACCATGAAATTTTTGAACCCTATCTAGATAAAGTAGCTCATAACTTATTAGACATTGCGGTGAGTGATTTACTCAATCAAAATACTAAAGAGTTTAGCAAGGATATTAAATTAACGAATCCCGCAGGGGAAACGTGCAATGTAAACGTTCGGATCTCGGCCTTCGATTTGACTAAGGATAAGAAAGTGCAATCTTTAATATTTTTTGTAACGGATATTACCAAGATTTCAGAGCTACAAGAAAATAAGCAAAAGTTAGAGCAAGCTAATAAAGATTTGGAGGAGTTTGCTTTTGTGACCTCACATGATTTAAAACAACCGTTGCGTACCATAAGAGGTTCTATGGAAATTTTGCGTAAAGAATTGAAAGAAGTCAGCAATAAAAATATTTCTGGAATTTTGACAATGATTGATTCTACTGTAACGAATATGAATGAATCATTAAATGCAATTCTAGATTATAGTAAACTAGAGACCACGGCAGAACTTGAATTAGTTTCAATACAAGAAGCAACCAAGCATGTGCTGCTTGATCTTAAAAAGGTAATTGCTGAATCGGGAGCTGACATCCAAGTGAACGCCAAACATAAAGTTCATTCTGATAGTAATTTACTGCGATTACTAATTCAAAATTTAGTATCAAATGCAGTCAAATTTGTAGCGCCAGGAGATAAACCTGTAATTCAAATTCGTTCTAAAAAGACTAAACAAAGCATTATTCTCTCTATTAAGGATAACGGTATAGGGATTTCAAAAACAAAGTTGGATCGTATTTTTCTTTTATTTCAAAAATTGAACAGTCCTACAAAGTATAAAGGGTCGGGTATTGGACTTGCACATGTAAAGAAAATTATGAAGGTGCATAATGGAAGCATTGATGTGTTTTCAAAACTAGGAGAAGGCAGTGAATTCATTTGTACGTTTCCTATTTTAGAATAAATTATTAAATAAAGTTAAATGCTAATAGACTATCGCAATATTTACATTGTAGACGATAACGAAAATTCTTTATTCGTAACCCGCTATCACTTGCTTGCATTATTTGATGGTATTAATGTCATTGAATTTTTAACCCCGGAGAAAGGCTTGGAATTTATTTTTGATAATGTGACAGACCGAAAAGATTTAGTGTTTTTAGATGTCAATATGCCAACTATGTCCGGTTGGGATTTTCTTGATTATATTGCTGAGAATTGGTCGCAAGAGGCGATTAATAAAGTGGATATTTGTATCCTAACTTCTTCTACAAGAGATCAAGATAAGAAAAAAGCTGAACTGCATCCGTTGGTCAAGCATTATGCCGAGAAACCTTTTGAAATAGCGGGAATGAAAGAAATCGTTGATGTTATTCTAGAGCATTAAAAGTAGGAACTATATTGTATAGTTGATTCTATTATCTTCTGGAAACGATTTTCAGTTTATTTTATTTTCATCATTTTACCCAAACCCATATTGTTCAATAAATCACCATTTTCTCCGTCTGGTTCTACCAATTCGGGAATATTGAAAATGGCCTTATCGATTTCTTTTTCCTCTGCTTTGATCAATGATTGCGTAATCGTCATTGGTGTGCCTCCTCCTTTTATAATCTTTATGGGTAATGCTTTTGCTAATTTTAAGTATTCATAAAAACCATCGAAAATATGATCTTTGAAATCATCAGGATTCGTCTGAAAGTAGTTTTCATCAAAGAGATAATAATAAGAACCCATTTTCCATTTGACCTCAACCATTTTTAGGTTATACTTTTTGTATTTAACGATAGTGTCTAGTAAATTAACGCTCGGCATTTTACCGAATTGTTTAAACTCCATATCTTTAGATACATCTTGAACAAAACAAATGTCAGATAACTCACCTTCTTGAAAGGTATAGGTTTTGCTACTATCCGGATGGTGTATAATCCAGATTTTATTTTTAGATAGATTCATTTGTTTATAGAACCCATTTTTATAAGTAACTGTGATTTGATCTGACCATGTATCCTCATTTTTTAGTTTCTTCTCCATGGTTTTTTTTGTTAAGCCCATGGATTTCATTTTTTTAGATAATTCAAAATCCATTTTATAGGTTAACGTGCCTTCGAAGCTTTGCGCATTTGAAGAAAAAGAGATTACTAGAAGTATGAGAATGGTTAGCGTCTTTTTTAATTGCATAATTATTTTTACGGTTACGTTTATTTCTTTTCAAAAAAAGGATTGACGCACTTTGTTCAAACTATAAGGCCATCACTGTCTTCGATGAGTTGAGTAAAGAATTTAAGTTTCAATCCGCTACATTTTTAAATAGTAAATTCAAATATAATTGAAAATGAGTTGGTCGCAACGACGGATTATTTGTTTGTTGTAAATTCTAAATCAGTATTTTTACAGACCAATGTTTGATTTGCATTCTCCATTTCAGCCGGCTGGTGATCAGCCTCAAGCCATTAAACAGTTAGTTCGTGGACTAAGTGATGGAGAACCTCATCAAACCTTACTGGGTGTTACAGGAAGTGGAAAGACATTTACAATTGCCAATGTGATTAAGGAAGTTTCGCGACCCACCTTAATACTTACGCACAATAAAACCTTGGTTGCTCAGTTGTATGGTGAGTTTAAACAGTTTTTTCCGAATAATGCCGTTGAGTATTTTGTAAGTTATTATGACTATTATCAGCCAGAGGCTTATATGCCTGTTAGTAATACTTATATAGAAAAAGATTTAAGTATTAATGAAGAATTAGATAAGTTACGATTGCGAGCAGCCGCTAACTTATTGTCCGGAAGAAGGGATATAATCGTGGTGGCTTCAGTTTCTTGTATTTATGGTATGGGGAATCCAACTGCTTTTCAAAGTGGTATTGTTCGCGTAAGTAAAGGCGAAAACGTTGGTAGAAATAAATTTTTACATCGTTTAATTGATGCGCAGTATGAGCGTTCTGCCGAGGAGTTCAGTCGGGGGCAGTTTAGAGTAAAAGGAGATACAGTGGATGTCAATTTGCCATATGTAGACTATGGTTTTCGATTTGTATTTTTTGATGACGAGATAGAAGATATTCAAAAGTTAGAAATAGAATCAGGGAAAAAAATAGAATCTGTTAAAGACGCTGCCGTTTATCCGGCAACTATGTATGTAGCGCCCAAAGATCAATTGCATCAGATTATATATGATATTCAAGATGAAATGATTGCGCAAGAAGCTTATTTTAAAGAGCAAGGAAAACATATTGAGGCGCAACGTATAAAAGAGCGCGTAGAGCACGACGTAGAAATGATGCGTGAGTTGGGTTATTGTAGCGGTATAGAAAACTATTCTCGTTTTTTGGATGGTCGCGAACAAGGCACAAGACCTTTCTGTTTGTTAGATTATTTGCCAGATGATTATTTGATGGTGATTGATGAAAGTCATGTTACGATTCCTCAAGTAAGTGGTATGTTCGGCGGAGATAAGTCGCGCAAGTTGAACTTAGTGAATTATGGTTTTCGTTTACCTAGTGCTTTGGACAATCGGCCGTTGAATTTTACAGAGTTTGAAGACTTGGTAAATCAATCAATTTTTGTGAGTGCCACTCCGGGTAAGTATGAATTACAATTGTGCGAAGGAGAATATGTAGATCAGGTAGTTCGTCCGACGGGTCTGTTGGATCCACCGATTGAAGTTCGGCCCAGTATCAATCAAATCGATGATTTATTAGATGAAGTAGATAATCGAGTAAAAAAAGGAGACCGAGTGCTCGTAACCACTTTGACTAAAAAACTTAGCGAAGAGCTTGCCAAATATCTGATGGATATCAATATCAAATGTAAATATTTGCACAGCGAAATTGATGCCTTAGAACGCGTAGAAATATTGCGAGAGTTGCGATTGGGGGATATAGACGTATTAATAGGAGTGAATCTTTTACGAGAAGGCTTGGACTTACCTGAGGTTAGTTTGGTAGCTATTTTGGATGCCGACAAGGAAGGATTTTTGCGTGATGAACGCTCGCTGACGCAAACAGCAGGAAGGGCAGCACGAAATGTAGATGGTTTGGTTATTTTTTATGCTGATAAAGTAACGGATAGTATGCAACGCACGATAGATGAAACCAATCGCAGACGCATTAAGCAAATGGATTATAATTTGGAGCATAATATAACACCTACAACGGTTAAAAAATCCATAGAAAATGTGATGCAGCAAACCGCGGTCTTAGATATAAAATTAGAAAATCCAGAATATGCTAATTATGCAACTCCTGAAGATAATAGCACAATCGCTGCTGAAGATTTTGGAGGTTATAATACACCCAAGCAATTGGAAAAAGCAATCGCTACGCTCAAGAAACAAATGCTGAAAGCTTCTAAAGATTTAGACTTTATAGAAGCTGCTAAATTGCGTGATCAGATGTTTGCCTTGAAGAGAAAATTGTAGTAGTTAATCTAAAACATCTAACGGAAATTCGGCGGTAAAGTGATATCCTTGTCCTTCCTCGGAATCTATATAACTTACAGCATCGTGCACTTGCAGATGGTTTTGAATATTAGATAGCCCATAGCCCTTGCTTTTCTTAGGTAACTTAATGCCAATGCCGTTATCCTCATAAACTAGTACTACGCCATCTTTTCGTTGTAAGAGGGTGATATCAATCTGACTTGCATCTGCATGTTTGATAGTATTATTTACTAATTCATAAATAATCCTATATATCGAAATAGCGGCACTAGATTTTAATTCATCGCTCATAGAGTAGGAAGAGCTTACGTGCAGCAGTTTGGTTTTATTAATACTATTGGCAATTTCTTGAAGTGCAATTTCTAAGCCATCGTCGGTTAAGGTTTTTGGACTCAAGTTTAGGAGGATATTACGCAACTCAACAATAGATTGATCAATGATACTTGATGTGTTCTTGGCAATTTCCTGAGCTTGTTCAGGTCTTACCTTTATTGCTTCCATATATAGTTTCAACGTGGACAAGCGCCCTCCAAAATCGTCATGAAGCTCTCTAGAAATTCTGCTTCGCTCTTTTTCTTGCGATTCAATCATCAAGCGCAATTTATTTTTATTCGTGTTTTTAATGTAGTTAATTCTTAGTTGTATAATGCTTCCGATAATTAACATGGCACCCAAAATTATCAACAAATAAAACCACCATGTTTTATAGAATGGTGTTTCTATTTCGAAAGTGAATTCGGTAAATTCTTTGCCCCAAGCATTATTTGAATAACGTGCCTGAACCTGAAATTTATAAATATCCGGAGAAAGATTTGTAAAATCCACATTGTTTCTGCTGCCGATCAGTTGCCATTTTTCTTGATATCCTTTAAGTCGATAGCGATATTCTATTTCAATACCTTCGTTATAACCAGGAACGATAAACGAGATGCCGATATCATTTTGTTCTGGTAACAAACTTATATTGTCAAGATAGTGAATGGACTGTTTTGTTTTGATAGCCTTATTCCGTACCAAAAAGTCTGTGATAATTACTTGTCCGTTGATTCTATCAAATTTTAATTCTTTTGGGTCAAATACATTCAGATTATCCAATCCTCCAAAAGCGATGAGCCCGTTATTTGTTTTGCAATAAGCTCCTGAATTAAACTCATTAGATTGTAATCCATTGTTGATATTAAAATCTTGCACATCTTCAATGGTCAGTTTGTTATTCTCGAACGAATATTGCATTCGAGCAATACCTTCGTTGCTGCTTAGCCATATAGCATTATTAGATTCGTTCAATGTCGCGTATATAACATCGTTTTTCAATGAATTTTCTGTACTCCAATGAGCAATTTCATTAAACTTTTTATCAAAAACTAGGAGCCCGGTTCCATTGGTGCCCAGCCAAATATTACCCAGATTATCTTCTCGAATGTGTTTGACAGAAATTTTTACTTCTTTGTTGGATGTGTAATTAATGTTTTTAATAAACTCTAATTCGGGATATGACAATATAATTAATCCTTGATAAATAGAACCTATATATAAACGCTTTTGGTCTTTACTTAAGGTCGTAAATCTAATATCAGAACTGGTGAGTTCAGAGTTGTTCTGGTGTATCTTTTTTTCTATTTTGTAGTTTTTTTTACTCACCAGAGCGAGTCCTTCTGAGCGCATATTCACTACCATATTATCATTGTCAAGATTATCAATTCTGTATATTCTTGATTTGAATTGTCCTAGGAGAGTTTCTTCGAAATAAGGGATATGGTGTACAACTTTTTTAAGATTAAGGTCAAAAATATCAACGCCATTATGGTCATAGCCAATCCACAATTTTCCGTTATTGTATGCCAGTGCATTACAAAACTTTTTTTCGTTATGATAAATTTTTTCTACTGTTTTTGTTTTGATGTCGTAGGAAAAACAACCGTTAGAAAAAGTTGCGATATATAATTTTTCTAGTCCTTGAGCGACAGCACGCACGGAGCCTAATCGTTGTGGGCTAATATTATTAAAGATTAACTGACCTTTATTAAAAAAGTTGAGACCGCTTCCATCAGTGCCTATCCAAATATTACTTTTTCTATCTTGGTGCGAGCTTGTAATATATTGGTTGTCTTTATTTTCTTTTTCGTTATGATCGATTTCTTTTTTATTGGTGTCGATCTTTAGCATGCCATGTCCGTAGGTCATTGCAAATATTTGATTATCAACAATTTCAGTTTTTACCACATTCAATACCGCAATGAGCTTCTTGTACTCAGTAACTTCTTTTGTTTTTAGATTGATTTCTATAATTCCTTTTTTTCTTCCGGCAATTAATAGCTTATCTTCTATTTGTCGTGCCGATTGTAGTATATCATCAACTATAAATTCATTGAGGAGTTCAAAATTATTTCCCAGGACTTGAACCTTATTCTTTTGAATCAGTAAAAGTTTATTGTCATAAATAAGGGTGCTGCTTAAAACTTCATTTGGTGGCAGCTTGATGTTGGAATGCAAAAGTTTTATCTCATGGGTGAAAGGGTTGTACGTTTCTAAAGAACCTTTTCGATTACTAAAAATTATAGTGCTATCGGAATAAAGACAAGGGGCATCTATTTTTTTATAGTTTAAAAAAGAATCTTTTAATAAATGCTCTGTTTTCAGGTCCAAGATATCTAATCCGCCATCAGTATATATAAGCAGCTGGTCATTCTGGGCCAGAAATAGGTTATTAATTTTAGATGACTTTAGTTTAATTTGATTAGGTCCATTGGCTCTAAATACTTTAAAACTTTTACCATCATATTTATTTAATCCATCATAAGTGGCAAACCACAAAATGCCTTTCTCGTCCTCCACGATGGCAGAAACCGTAGATTGCGACAATCCTTGATTTATAGAAATGTTTTTAAATCGAAAGTTATTTTGTGAAGATGCTAAAAACGAAAAAAAAACAAGACAAGTACTAAGAAATAGGGCGGGCCAATTTTTCATATAAATTAGTCAATACCCAAATATACTTTGTTATCGAGCGCGTATTTAACTAATGTGGCGGTATTCTTTAAGTCTAATTTACTCAGCACATTTTTTCGGTGGGTGTCAACGGTTCGGATACTTACAAAAAGTGTATTCGCAATTTCTTGATTGGTCATACCTTGAATAATCAATTTCACAATTTCTTTCTCGCGATTAGTTAGCTCAAATTTTTTAAATTTATGATAGCCTTTGCTTTCGTCTTTTTTCTTGCCTAGGTAATCGTTTAAAATATATTGTGCTTCATCTTCCACAAAATATTCGTCCTGCATTACAGTTTCTACTGCTTCCATTAGGGTTTGGGCATCTGCGTTTTTGTAAACGTAGCCATGCACGCCAGCCTCTAACATTTTTTTAATATTGGTATGTTCTATGTACATCGATAATGCAATCACTTTTATGTTAGGATACATTTTGGCTACTTCCATTGATGTTTCATAACCATTCATTACGGGCATATTAATGTCCATTAGAATTAGATCTATTGTATCGTTTGTTTTTAGAATGTCTAAAGCCTCTTCACCGTTATTAGCAACTCCTATGATTTCTACTTTTTTATTTGAACCTAGCATAAGTTGTAGTCCGTCTAGGAATAGTGTATGGTCATCAACAAGAAGTAGAGAGTAAGTCATGATGTTATTTAACATCAAAGGTATTCGAATGTCACCATAAAAAAAATACGTAAAAAAGCGTATTACCCAGAAGTATAATTGACCACACTTTTGTATTTAATTAGTCAAAAAAAATATATATGAAATATTCAATTTTTATTTTACTCAGTTTCTTGGTGGTGCATTGTAATGCACAAAGTACCGTGAATGCCTCTGGCGGTGGTGGAAATATTGGTAGTACATCTTTTGATTACTCCATTGGAGAGATGACATTGGTCTCCACCGAAACAAGCTCTGCTATAGTAATCACACAAGGTTTGCTTCAACCTGAAGCGCGCTTTGCAACCAATACCAAGAATCTTGCGATTACTCAGCAACAATTAAAAGTTTATCCTAATCCCAGTGTCGCGATTGTTTATCTGCAAGGGACTTTTCAGCGTTCCGGTGTATTACAAGTTTCCCTTACGGATCTTCAAGGAAAAGCTTTAATCAACAAGGAGTTTGCTTTACAGACCGGTAAGGAAAAACAGCAAATAGATATTAGTTCATTTGCAAACGGTGCTTACTTACTGAACGTAAAGTACACAAACAAGAAAATAAATTCAATCAATACTTATAAAATTCAAAAAATAAATTAAACCCAATTTAATATCTAACACAAAAAAATAATTATGAAAAAACAAATTTTATTTACAGTAATCGCCTTATTCCTAAGCTTTGGAACAGTATTGGCTCAAGCACCTAATTTATTTAACTATCAAGGTGTAGCACGCGATGTTAATGGACAAGCTTTATCCGGACAAGGAATAAAACTACGATTAGTCGTGCGCCAAGGAAGTTCCACTGGCAGCGTATTATACACAGAGGACCATTCTGTAACTACCAATACTTATGGACTTTATAATGTTAAGGTAGGAGATGGTACTCCAGTTTCAAACACTTTTGCCAGCATAGATTGGAGTAATGGAGATAAGTATTTACAAGTGCGCATTGACCCTAATGGAGGCAGCTCGTTTACGGATGTTGGAAGAACCCAATTGCTTAGTGTTCCTTTTGCATTATATGCTAAAGAAACTGCACCAAAGCAAATAATTGCATTTCGAGCTCGAAATGTTGCCTCTGGCTCCGTAGCAGCTTTAGCTTCAATTTTTCCAATTTTCACTTCTGAGGTTTTCGATGAGGGTAATGGATATAGTCCTACAACCGGAGAATACACAGCACCTGAGGATGGTATTTATCACTTTAGCACCGTCATGCAATTTGATGCCTCTGCTGCACACTCTAGCGGATATATGACTATTGGTTTTTCGTTAGACAACGGAACTTCATTTGCGGCAATAGAAAATATTCATACGGATAATCAGCGATCCTTCTCTGGCTCATCGAGTTGCACCGTCAAGTTAAGTGCTGGTGATAAAATTAAGGTAAGGCTATTTAGAAGCGTCAATGGAAACATAACTTATGATACTAACCTTTATTATAACGAGTTTTCTGGCCATAAATTAAATTAATATATTATCTATGAACAAGCACCTTTCCGAAAGTGAGGGTGCTTTTTTATATTCATTTCCTCTTTCCAATAAATACGTAAAAAGGCGTATTGTCTAAAACATAAGAAATTAAGTCCTTTGTTATAACAAAAAACAAAACGTATTATGAAACAGATTAGTATCCTGCTATTTGCATTAATGGCTTCTTTCACAGTAACAGATTGCTCAGCCCAATTACTCGGTAAATGGAAGAAAAAATTAGGCGATAAACTAGAGCAAAAAGCCGATGAAATTATAAACCGTCAAGAAAGAAAAGCGGAAGAGAAGATTGATGAAACGATAGATAGAACGGTGAATAGAACCGAAGAAAGAATCTCAGGGAATCGAGATAATAATAACACTCGAAGAAGATCGGGTGGAGGCATTCTCGGTAGAGTAGGACCGCCGCGAGCTTCTTATAATTTCACCCATTTTGTGAAAATGCGGACCAAAATGACAGGTCGCAGAGCCAGAAAGAATATGACTACTACAGCACGATTAGATTATGGGACATCGCCAAATGTTATATCCATAAGTGATATGCAAATTGATGGCGGTAGAAATAATGAAATGAAGGATATGGATAGAATGATTATGGATATAGACCAAAGCGCTATGTACACTTTTATGAGGATAGAAAATAGAAAAACGCGAATGGGTATTAAGTTTAATATGGTAGATGCCGCAGAAGAAATTCAGAAAGAAGGAAGCCGATATAAAGTACTTAGCGTTACAAAAACTGGACAAAGTAAAACCGTAGCGGGTTACAAAGCAGATGCTTATTTGTGCAAGGCCACAGATAATGAATGTACAATCTGGATTAGCCGAGCTAATAATCTGAACCCGTATCCTGATTTTTATAATGCTATGAATAGTAGCCGATTAGGAAATAATCGTGGAATGGCAATTTTTTATAATGATGAAGCGATTAAATCTAGAATGAAAGCAGGTGCAATGTTACTGGCCTATGAATGGGATGACGAGCGTAACGGAGATAAAGTTGAAATGCAAGTAATTGATTTTGGAAAGGCTCGCTCTAGTTTTAGTACTACTGGTTATACATCATTAAGTGGTTTCTAAAATTTGAAACTCTTCTCCTAAACCAAATATTTAACTTGCGAAGACTATACTAACTGAATCAACCTTTATACTGCAAGCCTGCATACCTTTGACGTATGCAGGCTTCGCTTTTATTTGATGATCTGAGTAGCACATATAACAGTGTAAATCAATTCATGAGTTT
>CAYMFF010000025.1:0-3731 GCA_964389575.1 uncultured Chitinophagaceae bacterium | reverse complement strand
TTTAAATGAATATGATGCTATTATTTGTTCTTTTGGATTAAAATGCATTCCAAAAAAAGATTACCAAACCATTTTTGAAAAATTGGAACGGATCAGTAAACCCAATGCTCAGATTATTTTTTTAGATATATTCAATGGTAATCAAAACTGGTTCAATAATCTGTTTTTTAGTTATTTTAAATTGGTATTAAGATTGCATCCTAAAATTAATGAACGACTAAGAAATCAATATCTTCAATTATTCAGTTTCATGAACCGTTTTGATACTGCGTTTTTTGAAAACGAAGTTCAAAAAATACCTTCTTTACAGCTTTCTTCAAATCGCTTATTAGTACCGCTTATCAAAGTTTATCAAATCACAAAGAAGTAGAAGTTTCGCATTCCGTTTGCACTGCTTCTAGCACATGAAGGTGTAGCGTATTCACAAACCGAGTGATCCAATAATCTGTGTAAAACTCAGGTTTGAAGTGGTGTTTATAGTTTGTAGTAGCAGTCAGCCTAGTTTGATTTATACCAATTGAATCTACCTTGAACTCGCCATAATTCACGACGAAGTAATTTTTGATATGCATTGTCTGAGGATTAGAATAAATCGATTTTTCGCGCATGCTTATTAAAGAATCATTGATCTGAAATCGAAAAAGGTGCCCGTTTTCATAGGCCAATAAAGGCGCATTGGTGGATCCATTATTATAATCACAATGAAGTTCTTTCTTTATATCCGTAACTCGAAGTTTCATTGAAATAGGATAAGAAACTCCGTTTCGAAAAAAGAAATCATCTGATTTCCCGAAGCGAACTTCTTCATGTAATTGTTGCCAAACTTTATGCCGCGGTGCTTGAATGATAATTTCCTGCTTAATTATTTTATCTTCACTCATATTGTTGGGCAATGTAGCCGAAGTTAGTAATCCAATTCCCACCACTAATATAGTTGCATATTTAGTCCAGATTTTATTTTGAATCGCCCAACCAATAATTACACCAGTTACGTAGGGGAGAATAATTACCAAAGAATATATGATGATACAAATAGCGCCTTCTTGCGCTATGATTACAGCGGCCACATAACAGAGTAGAATGATAATTCCCGTTACTTTTAGCAAAGTGGTCAATGATTGTTTTTTCCAGAGTGCTGCAAAAAAAGCTGCGTTTAATCCTATAGTAAGAGGTAGCAAAACAATCATAGCTGACGATGCCTCATCTACATTTATTATCATGTACGGCAATGCCAAAAAAATTAGCATCGATAAGAAAATGGCCATTGCCAGTTTATTCCGTATTTCTTTTATATTCTCGTTCATAGGGGTAATTATTTATCGTTGAGCAAGTAAAATAAAAAGTCATCGCTATAACTGCCGTCGGGCAACTTGTAATGACTATGAATGGTTGCTTCTTTTTTAAAGCCATATTTTTCTAACAAAGAAATTGATGCAATGTTCTCTTGAGCCGTTTTTGCTTCTATTCGGTTCAGGTGCATTTTCTTAAATCCATAATCTAGTATGAACGGTAGAATTTCATTCATATAACCGTTTCGTCTATTTTTTTCGTCAGTTAAGCCATAACCCAATTCGGCTCGGTCATGATCACGCCACCAAGTATGATAGCCTGCGCTTCCTATCACAGCCTTATTTTCTTTTAATACTAAATCAAAGTAGGTGCCGGAGTAATAATTTTGATACTGACCGTTTCGGATACGCTCTAGTTCTTTTTGTAAGGAAGCCTCATCGTTCAAGCCAAAAAATAGAAATTGTAATGAAGATTCCATTTGCAACACTTTTTGCATAAGACGGGTCGTTCGTTCGCGTAATATGATTCGATGGGTTTCCATTCTTTTTTAAAAGTAACTAACGTTTTTTTAAAAATTGCCGTCTATAACTGTGAACAATACACTTTACTATGAAAAAACAAATAATGAATCTAGGGATAATGGGAGTTCTGCTGATGCTATCATCCATTTTATTTTATTCTTGTAAAAAGGATAATCCAGATTTGCCAAATTCTTCACCGGTCAGTCAATGGGACAATTCCGCAATGACAAAAGCATCGTTCACCGGTCAAATACTGAAAGAAGATGGAAGTCCGTTAGATGGAGCAACAGTTAGCACAGGAATGCATTCTATCACGACTGATACGGATGGATTCTTTTACTTTTCTGACATATCAACCCCGCAAAGAGCAACGGTATTAAAAGTTGAAATGACCGGCTATTTTAAAGCTTTTAAAACGATTCAAGTCATTCCAAATCAAGATAATCAAACAAAAATTATGATTATGGAATTACCAGTGGCTAAAACATTTGATGCTTCGGTAGCTTCTTCCATTACCATTGATAATGGTGGTTCCATTAATTTCCCTGCGAATGCAATCGTTGATGCCAATACAAATCAACTGTATACTGGTACCGTAAACGTTTACGCTAAATGGATTGACCCTAGCAGTTCAGACTTGGCCTTTTTAACCCCAGGAGCACTTCGTGGAATTAATGATGTAGGTCGAGAAGAAGGGTTAACTACTTATGGCATGCAAGCAGTAGAACTAACAGGTAGTGCGGGTCAGCCCTTACAATTGGGCAATGGTCAGCAAGCTGCGGTTACTTTTCCGTTGCCTTCAAGCTTATCGGGTGTGGCTCCAGCAACAGTTCCTTTGTGGCACTTAGATGAAAATAATGGAATGTGGGTAGAAGAAGGAGTAGCTTATAAAACAGGAACTGATTATGTAGGTTCGGTATCACATTTTAGTTTTTGGAATTGTGATTATGGTGGCGAAATTGTAAATTTCACTTGTCAATTGGTAGACGCAAATAACATTCCAGTTAGTGGTGCGATCATAAAATTGATACCAACCTCTAGTACATTGACTCCAAGAATTTCATTCTCCAATAGTTCAGGAACTGTATCAGGCGGTTTGCCTGTAAACACCACTTTTGATATGGAGTATATTCCAGCGGGTTGTTCTTGGAGTAGTACTCCCACCTTTATTCAATCATTTAGTGCGACAACGACCAATGTAAATTTAGGAACGATTACTGTAACAAACACCGCAAGTAATTCTGTACTTACCGGTACGGTAGAAGATTGTAGTAATAACATATTAGCAAATGCTCCGGTAAAATTAGTTGTAGGAAGTGACGTTTTCAGTGGTACAACAAATGCAAGTGGTCAATTTAATTTTACTGTAAATTGTTTATCTAGCGCTACTAGTGGAGTGATAACAGCTTATGATGTGAGCAATGCGGTAAATGGAAGCGCAACAGTTACCTTACCCAGTAGTGGTACTACGAATGCAGGCGCTGTGGCCGCATGTGGTACGTTGAATCAATTCATAACTTGGTCTTCAAATGATGGTACAACAACATTAAATGCTTCCATACAAGAGGGGTCTAGTTTGGCCAATTTTGGGCAAAGCTATCAGTTGAACACATATTTATATGCGAGTGATTCTAATGCGGCGAACAGGCAATATATATCCATTGATTTTGATGGTCCTCAAACTGTAGCCGGCACTCATAATCTGATCAATCATCATGATTATTTAGATGCTTCTACTACTCAAAATATCTTGGGTGTTCCGCTGGTAACCTTAACTCAATACCAGGCTATCGGAGGCTTTATAGAAGGTAGTTATACGGCCACAATATCAAGTGCCTCAACGCCTTCCAGAGTTGTAAATTGTTCCTTTAGAGTGAAAAGACAACAATAATAAAAATTTTTCTATGTCCAATTAAAGTC
>CAYMFF010000024.1:2814-36601 GCA_964389575.1 uncultured Chitinophagaceae bacterium | reverse complement strand
TTTTATGAGTAACTTAGTTCGTATAATCGGCGTTTGTGCGCAGACTCCCGTTATGCTCTATTCTTTTTTAAGAAATTGAACGTTGCGTTTCATTCCAGCTAACTTTGTTCGTTTAATAGGCGACGCCTGAGAAAGCAACGAAAAAGATTCTTCACTCATTTGTTCCCACTCTTCTTTGGTAGTATCCAGTATTTGTTTCTTGGGTTCAAATGCGGGCTCTGAATGTGGAGTGGCAAATCGATTCCAAGGGCAAACATCCTGACAAACATCACATCCAAAAATCCAATCGTCCCACTTTTTATCCGAATGGATAACTGCATCTTTCAGCTCGATCGTGAAATACGAAATACATTGACTGCCATTAATTTCTTTATTAGGCAAAATTGCTTCAGTAGGACAAGCATCAATGCATCGCGTGCAGGAGCCACAATGATCTGTTGGAAAAGGTGGGTCATATTCTAATTCGATATCCAACAATAAAATGCCAATAAAATAAAAAGAACCTAACTTTTTATTAATGAGCATTCCATTTTTACCCACCCAACCAATGCCAGATTTTTGAGCCCAGCTTCTTTCAAGAATTGGCGCACTATCCGTAAATGCTCTTCCTTGAATATTTCCAAATTGTTGTAAGCCATCCAATACTCGTTGTAATTTTTTCTTTACTATTTTATGATAATCTTTTCCGTAAGCATATTTCGATATCTTCGGAAGCCCTTCATCTTGCACATGCTCAGGAAAATAATTTTGAAAAACCGTTACTACTGTTTTACAACCGTTCATCAATTTTGAAGGGTTTAGCCGAAGATCAAAATGGTTTTCCATATACTGCATTCCACCGTGATGTTGGTTTTTCAACCAACTTTCTAGGCGGGGTGCGTCTTCGCGCAAAAACTGCGATTGAGCTATACCACAATCGTCAAAACCCAATTCAAGGCTTTTTTCTTTAATAAATTGTGTTATAATACCTTTTGAAGCCACTATTTATCGCTTTCTTAACGCTAAAGCTATTAACTTTACAAGGAATATTACCGATATGGCTAAGAAAAACTTTTTGATATTAAGTTTCGTCGCAGCGTTGGCACTTTTCTTTTCGTTCAACATTGTAGCAAAAAAGAACCAAACGCAGTACGAAGATGCAATTGACAACATAAATCTAGATGAATTAAACGCCAATTTAAATGGCAAAGATAGTAAGCGCAGAGCGCTGTTTTCAACCCTGGGTGGTCTTTTACGCCAAGGGCATTTTGCACCAAAGAACTTGGATGATGCTTTTTCTAAATCGGTACATAAAAAATTCTTAGAACGTTTAGATTATTCAAAAACATTTTTCCTGCAAGAGGACATCAAAGAATTTGCTATTTATCAATATCAAATTGATAATCAAATAGAGAAAGGAAGCTCTGAATTTTTTGATCTTGTTTCTTCCACCTACGATGACAGAATTAAAGAAGCCGAAGGCTATTATAAAAATCATATTGACATGCCAATGAATTTCAATACAAATGAAAGTATTGAATTAGACGGTAAAAAATTAGAATGGACTCAATCTAAGCAAGAGTTGAATAATCGTTGGAAAACGAATATGAAGTACCGCCTATTATCTCGTTATAACGAGTTGAGAGAAAATCAGAAAGAGGCTATTGCTGACGGTAAACTTGAGAAAAAAGATATAAAAACAGACGCCGAACTAAAAAAGGATGCCCGTAAATCGATTAAAAAAAGTATGGAATACTATTTCCGTAGAATCAATAAAATTACGGAGAAAGAAAAATTCACGTTGTATCTAAATGCGATTACCCAAAACTATGATCCGCACACAACCTATATGGCACCAAAGGATAAAAAACGTTTTGACGTGGAAATGAGTGGTTCTTTCTTTGGAATTGGAGCTGTACTTAAGCTAAATGATGAAACAATTTGTGAAATTGAACGTGTCATGCCGGGTACTCCTTCTTCTCGTCAAGGATCTCTGAAAGCAGGTGATCAAATTTTAAAAGTAGCTCAAGGAGATGAAGACCCTATAGAAGTTGTCGGCTGGGATTTGGAAGATATTGTAAATATCATTCGTGGTAAAAAAGGAAGTACGGTAAAGCTTACGGTAAAACACATGGGCGGCACTGAAGAAGTTATTCCTATTGTGCGAGGTAAAATTGAAATGGAGGCATCATTTGCAAAGAGCTTAATAATTAATGAAAACAATAATAAAATTGGCTATATCTCACTCCCCTCTTTTTATGCAAGCTTCAATGATTTTAATGGTCGTCGTTGCTCAACAGACATGAAAGAAGAAATTGAAAAATTAAAAAAAGCATCTGTTGATGGTATTGTAATAGACCTAAGAAATAATGGTGGTGGCTCATTGGGAGATGTAGTTGACATTGCTGGTTATTTTATAGAAGATGGTCCTGTGGTTCAAGTAAAATCACAAAATCGTCGTCCGCAAGAAATGCGCGATCGCGATCCAGGAATTTTATATAATGGACCACTTGCAATTCTTATCAATAGTAATAGCGCTTCGGCTAGTGAAATATTAGCGGCTGCTATGCAAGATTATAAGCGTGCTGTAATATTAGGTTCTACTAGTTTTGGAAAAGGAACCGTGCAACGCATAGTGAACCTAGATGACTATTTTAAAGGAAGCACAGAATATAAACCATTAGGTAGTCTAAAAATAACAACGCAAAAGTTCTATCGTGTAAATGGTGGTGCCACTCAACTTAAAGGAGTTGAACCAGATATTAAAATACCTACTACTTATGAATTGTTAGATCAAGGAGAACGAAAAGATGAGAATGCAATGGCTTGGGATCAAATCATGAGCGCTGATTTCAATCCTTATGGTTTAAATTTTGATAAATTGATTAAAAAAAGCAAACAACGAATAGCTTCTGATAAGAACTTTGCATTAATCAAAAAAAATGCAAAACGCATTAAGAAGAGAGATGAAGACAACCGTTATTCTTTGAATATTACAACTTATAATCGTGAAATCGAAGAAGGCAAAAAAATATCAAAAGAATACGAGGCGCTTAAAAAAGCCAAACAAAAGTTGACGCTGACCAATCTTCCGGCTATTGCCAATGCAGTTGCTAAGGATACCTTGGAAAAAGCGAAAAATAAAACTTGGCACGAAGCTGTAGAGACTGACCCTTATATTTCTGAGGCAGTAAATGTATTGGCAGATTGGATTTCATTATTACCCAGAGAAATTTCTAAGAAATAAAAATTCATGGAAAGTAATTTAGTTGTAGAACTAGAAAACGCACAAATCTATCAAGGCGATAGCTTGATATTAAGCGAAGTAAATCTAAAAATTCACAAAGGAGAATTTGTTTACCTAATAGGAAAAACCGGAACAGGAAAATCCTCTCTATTAAAAACACTTTACGGGAATATCCCATTAAAAGAAGGAAAAGGGGTTGTAGCAGATAATGATTTATCGTCCTTGACATGGAAAACGGTTCCATTTCTAAGAAGAAATTTAGGTATTGTTTTTCAGGATTTTCAATTGCTTACTGATCGTAACGTATATCAAAATCTGGAATTTGTTCTTAAAGCTACTGGTTGGACAGACCAAGGCAAAATACAAGCTAAAATTCAGTCCGTATTAGATAAAGTGGGTTTAAAAAATCAAGAGAATAAAATGACCTACGAAATGAGTGGTGGAGAACAGCAGCGTGTGGACATTGCTCGTGCCTTATTGAACAACCCAAAACTTATTTTAGCCGATGAGCCTACCGGGAATTTAGATCCTGATACGGCAGACGAAATCATGTATTTACTCCACAGCATTTGTCAAGACTATGGCTCGGCAATAATGATGGCTACTCATGATTATAATATTATTCAGAAATTCCGTTCAAGAGTTGTTCGCACGGAGCATGGTAAAGTAAACGACCATGCGATGGTTATTTAGAAAAAATAGACGAAATCAATTTCTGGGCATTCTCACTGTTAGTAAATTGGGACTGAATCACTTTTTGTCGAATATCTAAATGATCTTGGGTAAACGTATCCAGAAATACATCTCCTATTAATTCGCAATATTCCTTCCAATTGTTCGCGGATATTGTAGTGTCTAAAAAAGAAATATCATTTAAAATCTTATCATTTGCAATTACGAATCGGCCTTGGCACAAACTATCAATCAGCTTCAGCTTAACACCCGTAGCTTGATTTGAGAACAGCACATGAACCTGTGCTTTTCGTTTTAAATCCAACATGACGTCCTCTGTAGGGTTTGCGATAATCTCTATATGACTATACGCCTCAGCATAATCAAGAAGTGCTTCACTCGGATTCGCCCCAGCTATTTTTACAGGATAGCGCAGTTTAGAAAATACATTTTCAATCAAGAGCTTAGCCGCTTCTTCATTTTCTGCCACGGCCAAATTTGCATGAAATAAACAATACTCACCATGTCCTAATTCTGAAAAAACGGTATCACTTCCATGAAAAGCAGCAACATAAGTAGTTTCATTTATACTAGAAAAATACTGCACATCTTTTTCTGAAAGTGAGAATAGCGCATCAGCTTCTTTTAAAATAACTTCGTAATTCTCTAGCATTTTTGCTTCAAATTTGAAATAATATTTTTTCCACCATTGGGTTTCAGCTTGCGCTAAGCTTCTGTAATAATCATGCTCTACGTTGTGCGTTCTTACAAACTTCTTTCGTTGAGATAAGGTAGGATGATTCAAATAATAACAAGTGTGAATTCCTTCAAAAAGTATGGGTGCATCATCGGACAATAGATTTTTTAATAACAACGGATTTTTCCTTGAATTGACTATGTACGGTCGCAAAAGAGATAACCCTTGTATACCAGTTATTCTTTTATAATAATAAACTTCATCCGTGTATTTTTCTAGTGTTTCGCTTCTCTTTCTGTCGCCATACTCAAAACAGTGTAGTGTAATTTTAATGCCCAAGGCATGTAACGAGCGCAATTTATGAAAGACATCAATCACACCTCCGTAATTTGGTGGTGCCGGAACATCAAAAGATACTATGTGCAATTTTTTATCCAAATAGCGTATTGTAAAAATTAACTAATCTCTTTTCTTCGTGTTGCCAATTATAGGCTTCTCGGGCCCTAAAACAATTTGCTACTAATTGAGCATGATATTCATCATTTTCCAATATTTCTTTCATAGCATTTGCTAAAGTATCCACCTTCGTATCATCAACCAAAACGGCAATTTCAAACTGTTCATTAACTCTTTGATATTCAGGAAAATTAACCGTAATCTGTGGAACACAAAAATGCATATAATCAAAAAAACGATTAGCCATTGAATAATAATTACTCATACCCGTTTCTTGAAACAACGTTAAACCGACATACGCGTTTCGGGTATGTTCTTTCAATTGTTCAGGAGGAATATAACCTTTAAAAATGACCTTATTCTCTAGTTTATGTTCTTTGACTAAATCCTTAGCTTGATCCATAAAATTGCCATTACCACAAATAATCAATTGCGCATCTACTTGTTTCATGGCCGGAATTAAAGTTTCAAAACACCGCCCTTCATTTACCGCACCTTGATAAAAAACATGTTTTTTCTTGTTTGCATTGGGCGAATTGCCTTTGTTTAAAACAGTAGCATTTCTAACTATTTCATACTCGTTTTTGTAAAGCCGTTTGAACTCAGATTGATAACAATTACCTATTGTATATCCATCGCGAAATTTAGGCACAGCGTACGATTCTATCTTTTTCCAAATTTTATAAATTCTGGGTCGAGAAATAATTTCTTCCATCTCACAGAAAAGTTCATGGGCGTCATACACCCTTTTCTTTCTACGCAGTTGGCTGGCCCAGAGATTAGGCAAAATGGTGTCTAAATCTATGGCCGTAAAACAATCTGTTTTCACAAAAAGTAAATAAAAAAACAAGCGAATATTATATTCTATGTAAAACCACTTCCCTTTTTGAGCAAAGCAATATAATCGCTTTTGTCTAAATGATTTTTCTTGCAAGTTCGGCGAGTTTGTTTTTTTTCTCCCGACCAATAAAACATCAAAACCTGCTAACGCCAGCGAAGAGCAAATACGTATCATGCGCTGATCGTAATTTAAATCATTCGTGACCGTACAAACTATTCTCTTCTTCAATTCAAAAATGATTTTGAGTCATAATATTTTTTCTCCCCGTTTACCAATGAATAAGGTGGCTCAAAGCCACTTTTAAAAGTAGCGCGAACGTATTTAAGCTTTTTTTCTACATCCCAGTTCTCATCTATTATTTTCAGTTCGTTTATCTCGTTTCTAAAGTGATAGTTTGAATCTCGTTCACCTATCAAACTTTCCTGTGAAATTGTTGTGTAATTCCCAGCTACTATTTTTTCAATATTTTCTTTAAAAAGCAGCTCACTTTCGGCTAATGTTTGTTGGTACAATTCTTCCACCCAAATAGTATCCGATATCTCAAATCGCCTTTCAGCAATAATATCTCCGTCGTCTATGCCCGTTGTCATTTTATGGAGTGTTGTGCCAAACTCTTTTCTCTCGTCGATAATTGCAAAAGAAAATTGATTGCAACCTCTGTATTCTGGCAAAGGAGCCATGTGTAAGTTGATGGCTACTTCTTTCGCCTTATCAATATCAGCTTGTTTAAGTACCTCATAATGCTGTACACTGATGATTATGTCGCACTTGGGAATTTCCGAAACCGACGAAAAGGATAATAATGAGTTTTCTTCAATTAGATTAAAAACGGAACGTGAGGCATCTAGTGGGCTATTCTTGGTAACTACACCTGTAATTTCGATATTCAGCGCATCGCGCTGGTCCAATAAATATTGCAAACATGAAAAACCTATATTCTTGCTTCCCAAAAAAACAATTCGCTTCTTAGACACACGGTAAAAATAATTGTTTTACAACTCCCTTTGCTGTTATTTTGATAAAAGATGTCTAAAAGCATATTAATCATTACGCCGCGAATTCCGTATCCACTGAAAGATGGAGGTGCATTGGCCATGCATCAATGCATTGATATGTACAAACAGCAAGGATATGATGTACACCTACTGAGCATCAATACGCATAAACATTGGTTGAGTGAAAGCGATTACCCACCATTATTTAATCAACTCAGTAGTTTTGAAACAGTAGCAATAAATACCGACGTAAAAGTGAGAAGTGCTTTTATTAATCTATTCTCTAAGAAATCATACAATGTTGAACGTTTTGTAAAAAAAGAGTTCGAAGATGCGCTTCAAAATAAACTGGTAAATACTGAATTTGACTTCATTCAATTCGAAAGTATTTTCACAGCCCCTTATTTAGAAACCGCTAAGAAATATTCCGCTGCCAAAATGATTTGTCGGGTTCATAATATTGAACATAAAGTTTGGGAACAAATTGCGAAACAAGAAAACGGACTTTTTAAAAAGCGGTATCTCAAATTATTAACCGAAAGGCTGAAAACATTCGAACTAAACATTCTAAATCAATTTGATTTATTATTAAATATCTCAAAATTAGAAGGTCAATCCCTTAAAGATTTAAATATCGCAACAGCACAATATCATTTGGCTTTTGGCATTGAGAAAATTAGATTTCAACGACAAAAAATTGCCCAGGAAGAACATTCGGTTTATCATTTGGGTAGTATGGATTGGATTCCAAACCAAGAAGGTGTTACTTGGTTTGTAAAAAGAATATGGCCCGAGGTTTTAAAAAAACATTCTGAACTTAAGCTCTACCTAGCCGGCAGAAATATGCCTAATGCATTTTATCGATATCAATCAAAATCTATAGAAGTAGTTGGCGAGGTAGATGAAATGAGCGCATTTAGTCTAAGCAAAAACTTAATGATTATCCCACTTTTAAGCGGAAGCGGTCTGCGGATAAAAGTGTTAGAAGCTATGATGCTGGGCAAAACCATTATTAGCACACCAAAGGGGATTGAAGGATTTGATTTAATAGACAAAAAGCATGTTTTGCTAGCAACCACTCCAGAAGAGTTTGTAGACAAGATTGACTGGTGCTTACAAAACAAAGAAGAAGCAATTCATATAGGAGAAACATCTCAACAATTTGCACTCGACCATTTTGACAAACGAAAAATTTATAGTGCTTTAGATAAATTCTTAAGTGATTTTTAATACATGGAAGATCTGCCAAACAAGAATTCACCTAAAAGGAAATTAGCGATAATTGCATCGCGATTTCCCTATCCTTTAAATAAAGGAGACAAGCTAAGATTGTTTCATCAAATAAAATATCTATCGGACTTTTTTGAAATTCATCTTTTCGCCATCAATGAAGAGAAGATTGCAATAGATGAGCAAAAAACGGTTAGAGACTTTTGTCGGTCTGTTACTTTATTCGATTTAAACATTGTTCAAAAAGGAATTGGCATAACCCAAAGTATCATTCGTAAGGAACCAATTCAAGTTGGTTATTTTTATTCAAAAAGCATTGAAGAACGAATAAAGAAAGAACTCGTGAGCAAAAAAATAGAAGCTGTTTATTGTCAACTTTCTAGAACTGCTAAATATGGCCTTACATTTAAAGGACCCGTTATCATTGATTATCAAGATTGTTTTTCTAAAAATTATGAACGAGCTTATCAAAATGCCAGTGGAATAAAAAAATGGTTTTACAAACGAGAATGGCAACGAATGTTAGCCTTTGAAACTAAGATTAATCATGACTTTGTTGGCAAAACAATAATTTCAGATTTTGACAAAAAAAGTTTGCCCTTTGATTCAAAAGATATTGTGGTAATCCCAAATGGTGTTGATCCAACGTATTACCATGAACAAAATGTGGCAAAAGAATTTGATATTTTGTTTTCAGGAAATTTGAATTATCAACCCAACATAGATGCGGCATTAAATATTATTAAAAATATTTATCCGATTCTTAAAGATAAGAAAGAGGATATCAGGATAGGAATTGCGGGCAATACCGATAATAAGGAAATATTAAATAGTGCGAACGACAATATTATCATTATGCCTAAGGTTCGGGATATGCGCACAATGTATGCGAAAACAGCCGTTTACATTGCTCCTCTTTTTACAGGTGCCGGTCTACAAAACAAATTACTTGAGGCTATGAGTATGGGCATTCCCTGCGTAGCAACGAATATTACCAACCTCTCTCTAAAGGCTCAGCCCAATAAAGAAATCATGGAGGCAAAAGATATAAATGAATTAGCCGAACATGTTTTAAAGCTTTTGCGAGATCCTAAAAAACAGAAAGAAATTGGTCAGCAAGGAAAATTGTTTATTCATAAAAATTACTCCTGGCAACTAGCCAACAACAAGCTTAAAAAATTAATAGAGAAGTATTTATAAATCTATTTTGTCAAGCAATTCATAGTTGGTAAGATCAAATTGAACCGGAACGACAGAAGCAAAATTATTTTTTAATGCAAATTCATCGGTGTCATTTTTTCGATCCTTATTAAGGAACTTGCCTGTTAACCAAAAATATTTGTTGCCCATAGGGTCTTTGCGCTCCACAAAGTTTTCTTGCCATTTGGCATTGGCCTGTCTACAAACTTTTAGACCATTATATTCTGCCAAACTCACCTTGGGAATATTTACATTATACAAAGCCTGCATAGGCAATTTGCCGGAGAACATATTTTTCAGTACTTGGCTAATTACCTTTTTACTGAGTGTAAAATCAGCTTCAGCACTATAATCCAAAAAAGAAAATCCTACAGCAGGGATTCCTTCAATAGCCGCTTCCATAGCTGCAGACATTGTTCCTGAATAAATAATATTGATAGAAGAATTAGAACCGTGATTTACCCCACTCAAGCAAATATCTGGCTTCCGACCTATGACTTTATCTACTGCGAGTTTTACGCAATCTACTGGCGTTCCACTACATTCATACGATTCTATGTCTTTAAAAATTGTAGACTTTTTGAGTCTTAATGGTTTACCAATTGTAATAGCGTGTCCCATACCACTTTGCGGGCTATCCGGTGCCACCACGACCACTTTACCAAAACGTTTGGCGACTGCCACCAAGGCTGAAATTCCTTTCGATGTTATTCCATCATCATTCGTCACTAAAATCAATGGCTTCTTTTTACTCATAACACAAAGGTAATGCCCAGCTTTACCCTAAAAAATTCGAACTATTCAATTTATTTAAAAAAGTAGAAGTTCGTATTTTCCAAGTATATAGAACTATCCGCACTTCGCCTAAACAAGAACTCTTTGAATATAATTTTACTTTTTTCATCTTGAGTTTCAAAAGTCATATTGTTCATTCCCGTTTGAATGTTGACATATTCATCAAAAGGTAAATTAGTCAAATCGGGTTGAGAGAAGTAATAGGCCGTTAAAGAATCTAAATATGGGAACAGGGTAAAACTAAAAGTATCTATTTCTGAAACTAAGGTTAGTTCCGTTTTATCCATATAAATCTGCACACTATCTTTTTTATTATCGCTTGAAAAATTAAATGATTGAAAGGAAGAATAATCCTTTACATCTAATTGAAAATCTCTAGTTTCAGCTGCGTAAAAATGATACCTCCTATAATCCGGTAACTGATAGTTCTCAGAAAGGTTGAATGTTTTGCTCAAGAATGCATTGAAGGCTCCTATCTTATTATCGCTTGTTCTAATAGAATCAATTTGTTTTTTTTCGCGTTCGGCCAACATGGGGTAGATTAAATCAATTTTTTCACGATAAAATAAATATTTATTAATAGAACCAATTTCATCTCGCAAGGAATCCGTTAAATTGGCTTGCAATTTATTTACAGATAAGACCTTCCCATCCATCATATCTGCATTCTCTACAATATTACTCAGTCGATTATATTGAGAGCGCGCACTCATCTGAAACATCCCCCAAGGGCCTACCGACCCAAGAAAGAGTAGTAAAAAAAGTGAAATTGGAAAAAGCACCAGACTTACTTCATTTCGTAGAATTGTATAGAAAGAGATAATGACAAGCCAAATTCCTATAAGCAGTCCTAAATAACGATACTCAGTAAAACCATAATCAAATATTCTAGTCAATAAACTAGCGGCTAACAATGCAATTAAAGGCAATAAGAAATAGAAAAAATACGTAACGAAAAAGCGAATGCTCGTAAACTGTTTTTCATAAGAATAAGGATAGGCTAGAAAAAAGGTCAGTGTTCCGATTACAGAAAATAGTAATATCGGCAATGCTACCCAGCCTTCTGTAAGATTTCCTGTTAGGACTACCTTCCCAAAGAAGACGATTAATATCACATAAAAGATCAACAATACAGGCAACAGAACATATTGTATGAAAATGCGAAGTGGTTTTCTAAAATCATGTGGCTCTTTGAATGCATCTAAATTGTTAGGCAAGGACGCTGAAAAGAAAAGTGTGTTGACTACAATAAATAGAAAGGCGAATAAATCAACATAATACGCTTCGTTTAGACTAATCTCAAATATTTTTTCGATGGCGAATAAAGAAGATGCCAAACCAATAAACAGTGCCAAACTAAAAGTAGATGATAAAAAATACTGAATGACTATGTACTGATTATATTGCCAGAAAGCCAGCTTGTCTTTTTCCTTATAAAAAAGAACAAAGGAAACTAGAAGAGAAAAAATAATCCAAAAAGTAAAAAATCGTAAAAAGTAAGTGGCATCTATATTTATTGCCCAATTGGGAAGTGCGAAATAATGCAACCCTAATATACAAAGCCCCATAAGTCCTAATCCAATTCGTTTGCCTACATCCACTTTATATTTTTCGGCAAATAGAGCAAAGGCCAAAAAAAGGGATATCCCTACAACGCATTCAAATGCAATAAATATCCACGTTCGCCTTGAAAGCTCAAAGTTTGAATAAAAATGGAAGTAAAATAAAACGAATACAAAAGATAACACTGCACTAAGCGTGACTAACGGAAAGCGCCCTGCAGCATTGAGTAGTTTTGATAAAGAATTTTTTATGTATTTTATAAGATACACTAGCTGTAAAATAACATGAATTCATCTATAAAAGACGTATTTTTGGAAGAAGATGTTTAAGAAGATTTTAATACCGTTTTTAATTGCTACTATAGCAATTGTTGGTTGTATTAAAGACCCTGATCATGGCATTCATAATGACGGTCATACACATGTAAACCTTGATGTCCCTCCTGGTTTGCCTGAAATGGAAATACCAACCGACAACCCTTTAACCGCTGAAGGTATTGCATTGGGCCGAAAACTTTTTTTTGACCCCATACTTTCCGTAGACAGTACTCAGAGTTGTGGTAGCTGTCATAATCCAAAAGATTATTTCGTAGACGATGAAGAACGATTTAGTGTCGGTGTTGACGGGATTGCAGGAACTCGAAATAGTATGCCATTATTTAATATTGGATACAGCAAAACATTATTCTGGGATGGAGGCGCCCCTTCGTTAGAAGATCAAGCGATTGACCCTATTGTAAATCCGATTGAAATGCACAACACATGGCAAAAAGCTGTTGCTGATTTAAATGCGCATCCTGATTATCCAGCTTTGTTTCAAGCCGCTTTTCCGACATCAGATAGTGTGGAAACTAAATATGTAGTTCGAGCTATCGCACAATTTGAACGTACTCTTTTATCAGCCAATTCTAAATTTGATCAAGAGCAGGCCGGTACATATACTTTTACAGATGCAGAAGCAAGAGGAATGGATGTTTTCATTGCAGAGTCTAAAGGTGACTGCTTTCATTGTCATTCTTTTGGTGGCACCTTCACAGATTTCGAAATGCGTAACAATGGACTGGATTTAGTCTATGCAGACTCAGGTCGATATAATATTACAGGCAATCGAAATGATATTGGTAAATTCAAAACTCCGACTCTTAGAAATATAGAATTCACAGCGCCCTACATGCATGACGGTCGTTTTAAAACTTTATTAGAGTGTATCAATCATTATAATGTAGGTGTAAAAGAACATCCTAATGCTTCTCCTCTTTTAACGACTTTACCCAAAGGCAGAATGAGCGCACAAGATGTATCTGATTTAATAGCCTTTCTAAAAACGCTCTCAGATTATGAATTTGTCAATAACCCAGATTTTCAAGATCCAAATCCTTAGACTATTATTAGTTCTTGCTTTTATATCTTTTAGTATTCCTTCAAATGGACAACTAATAATAGGAGAAAATGCACCTGAGATTAAATTGCCAGACTCATTAGGCAAATGGACAAAATTGAGTGAAGTAAATGCCAACATTGTATTAGTTGATTTTTGGGCAGCTTGGTGCCCACCTTGTATTGTGATGGCTCAAGAGTTAAAAAAGCTGAAAGAGGAATTTAAAAATGAGTCATTTGAAATATTTGCTCTTAGTCTAGATCGTGACTACTGGAAGTGGGTGAAAATGGTACGAAAATTGAACCTGCCATTTATTCATGTAAACGATGCTTATGGATTACGAAGCCCTCGCTGTGTAACTTATGGTGTGCGTTCCATACCCGGTAAATTTCTGATAAAAGAAGGAAAACTAATTGCGATTAATCCATCCATCGATGAAATCAAAAAAATACTCTCAGAGCAATAAATTATTTCTCAAATAACAGAATTCCTCGTTCGGTATCGTATTCATACTTGCCAAATTGGCTTAACACAGACTTCCCTATTAAAATATCATGTGAAGCATTGGGCAAAATCAAGCATTCTACTTTACTAATTTTTCTATCACCTAACTGAATACGATCAATTATAAAACGAGCGGATCGCGCTTTTGAACCATCTTGAAACGTGTATTCAATATTATCTACGTAATTTTTAATGGTTTGGCTATTTATCATTTGCTTGGCCATGGCTTCAGAAACTACGACATCCGCTGTCCAAGGGTCAAAAATAAAATTGGTTTGGATTTCATTATTCAGAATAATTGGAATCAAATAATACTCTCCTACTTGACGCATAGCTATTACATCTTTATCTACAAGCGAATAATCTTGCTTTGTTCTATCAGTAGAATACCCTTGCGACTTTTTTCTAAATTGCAATTGCTTGACCACTATTTCGTCTACGAATACTTTTGCCTTTCCTTCCAAGGCTATTGCAATCTCATCCCCAAAAAAAGGTTCAACGGGGCCAGAAAAAACAAACTTATTATTCAAATAATAATCTATCGTACTCCTGTTTTTGTGCACTACTAATTTTACTTTTTTATAATTGCCAACAAATCCATTGACCCTTTTAGTCCCTCCTACCCAAGCTCCTTCAACATTTTTGCCATAATCCAAAATAACTTGTTTTTCAGCAATGCTGAAGCCAAACGATATAAAATCTAAGCCTTTCTTCCCCCAGAGTATCGAGGCTTTTGCATCAGATTCCAAGGCAACGTTATCAAACATTACCTCAAGCATCCAATCATCTTTAGCTATTATTTTTTTATCCATGACAACCTCTTGTGTAATCATCTTGTCCGACTCATTGTTGGATATTAAGTATTGACCATTTTCAAAATAATATTCAGCATTCACCATGCGACCTTCGGGCCAATTGTTTTTATTCGTATTAAAGTTCTCAAAATAAATAATATGCTTCGAATCATTTATACTCAACGGACCTTTGTTTGCATAAGCTAGGTCTCTTGGCATACGAGAAGTAGCTACACCCATAATAAAATATATTGAAATCAGTATTATACTAAGCAGACTTTTTTTCTTCATTCTTAAACCAAATTAACCAAGCTAAAAGATACGCTAAAAAGTAAAAGAGAATGTCAAAATAATCGAAAGTACCTGTTAATACACTCGTCTTCTGTAAAAATTCAAACCCTAAAAAAAGGACAAGAGGAACAAATTTAATAATAAAGGAACTCGTTCCTTTCCATAATAGGAAAAAGGCATATGTAAATGAAAATGCCCAGCAGGCGTCCGGAACAAAATTGCGAACTACACTCCATGGAACAAATAAAGGACGACTATAATAAATAAACAAACCAATACAAAGTGGCCCTATTATTAAAAGGATATTCCTGATTTTCACATGTTCTTTCATTATATCTTAGTGCAAATTACAGTCCAAATCACCCAATCTTATATCCCTTAGCTAACTTCTTCTTTATCATTTTCTCCATTTCTTGCAGAGCCTTTTCTGCAGTATCATATTCCTTTAGACTTTCTTGTGACTTATTACCAATACGACCATAATGAGTAATTACTTTTTTCTCAATCCTTTTTATTTTCCAATATTTATTACTGTTTCCGGATTGAAATACTAATTGCGCATTATAATCATGGGAAGCTACATCCTCTACTTTTTCATCTTCTGTTTTTTTATTTTCTTCTTGCGTATCACTTTTTTCTTCATTTTCTTTTATCCAATCAGCTTCCTTATCTATTTCCCTTTCTACTTCAGTCTCCTCAATATTATTTTCTATCTTAATAGTATGCTTTCCAGCAAGGTGTTGGTCAATTTTATCCAATACGCGCGCTGGTCGCTCCAGCCAATCCTTAGAGTAAACTGTACACACATTCCAACCAAACGCATTTAACACGCTTGGTTTCTGGCAATATTGCTCTAAAATATTATCATTGGAATAATAAGCTGGCTTGTCCAATAAAACACCCAGCGCATAACGCTCATCTCCTTTTTTCTTAATGGCCAAATCGCATTTAAAATGAGACTGTCCAATTTGTTCATCAACCTCATAACCTTTTTCTTCCAATGCACTTTTCAACTGTTTTAATAAAATCAATTTGGCTTGCAGTTCTGCATGCGACTCATGTTTGTGCAATTGGTCTAAATGTGTGTGCGCATCTTCCCAGCGCCCATCTGAGATCGCCTTGGAATAACTTAAAAAGCGTTTGAAATAATTTGCCCCTTCGTTATAATCGTTTTTAATATCCTGCGGCAAAATAGAAGTAACAACAACCATATGATGCTTAGCACGCGAAAAAATTACATTTAAACGTTTCTCTCCACCTCTTCTATTAATCGGACCAAAATTCATTAGCATTCGCCCTTTCTCATTGGCGCCATAACACACACTCATTATGATTATATCTCGTTCATCCCCTTGCACATTCTCCAAATTCTTCACAAACAAACCATTAAATTGATCGTCGTCCACTCGACTATAAGCCTCCTCTAATATGGTTTCAAAGCCTTCAATTTCATCACTTAGTTTTTCTAACGCTGCCTCTATTTCTCCCTGCTGTTGCATAGAAAAAGCAACGACTCCAATACTTTTTTCTGATTTTCCTAAAAGCAACTTAGCCACCATTTTAGCAATATATCTTGCTTCATCTTTGTTAGATCGTTTTACATAAACCGCATTTTCTAAATAATGAAAACTGATGCTCCTACTCAAAATAGAGTTTGTATTCACATCCTGCTCAATATCTGCAATTGGTTCTAAATCTTCAACAACTAATCCTTTTACCTTACTGTCCGGAATGGTCAATAAAGAACGCTGATAAAAGGCGGCATTACTAAAACTAATTAAACTTTCATGACGACTACGGTAGTGCCAACCCAACATCACAGAAGATAACTTCCTAGATCCTTGATTCAATAAACTATCTGCATCTAAACTAATCCCGACTTTATCTTCTATTTCATCTTCCTCTTCTTCGTTATACGATGAAGACCCAAAGAAATTCGTTGGGGGCATCTGCATTTCATCTCCTACGATAATTGTTTGTTCTGTTCTAAATAAAGAAGGGACGCCTTCCTCAACTGTAATTTGGCTTGCCTCATCATAAATTACCACATCAAAATTTTCTGTATCAATCGGCATCGTATCACTGACACTCAGCGGACTCATAAGCCATACTGGCTTTAGTTTTGACATTAAAATATTAGCCGGTCCGCAAGCTAATTCACGAATTGATTTATAGCGCATGCTTTTACCAAACTCATTTTCTAAAATTCTACGTGCTGCTAATAGCTCCTTTTTCTGCAGTTTTTCATCAGGTGTTAACTGTGCAGCAGTAGATTCTGTAATTCGAATCGCATCATTAAAACGGTCTCGAATATCCGCTTGAATACTTTCTACATTATTTGTATAGTACGCACTCATGAGTTCATTCACGCGTGCCACGCTTACTTCTAAAGTATCTGCATCCATTGATTCAAATCGTCTTTCTTTTTCATAAATCAAGGCCAAACTTTTATAAGCTGTATTAAACATAAAGTCTTGTCGGTTCCAATCTTTATTAAAAAGACAATAGTTGAAACTATCTTTTACCTCATGTCCTTTTTCTATAAATGGTAAAAAAGCAGCCAAAGAACCTATTTGCTCTTTTGCTTTGAGCAATTTCGCTTCTAAATCTGCTGAAGAATAATCTGCAGTATTTCCAAAAAGTTTTTCTGCATGGTCTACCAATGATTTTATTTGGTCTTTATGTTTCAATAGTTCTAAAACCGAGGCTGTATCGCCTTTTTGTATCCAGTCTTTTAAGTGTTCATTTGGGGAGTTTTGGAATTGTTTTATCCAAACCAAATCATTTTCTAAACTTTGTAATCCAAAACCAGAAACCAACATACTACTACATTCTGCTACTTTACTTTCTGCGCCATGCTCTTTATTCAAATTATCTAAAACAACTGACATTTCAGGTTGTACTGCATGTGCGCTAAAATTATACGCTAGCTTAATCTGTTTCTTTAGTTTATAATATCCAGGATTAATAAATCGAAAAATGCTACTACTATACCCATTCCATTTTGAAATTGCCGCTTCTGTTTCTATTGCGTCAAATTTACTAATCCAATTTTCATTGTTAGATTGAGCTTTATCTAATTCACGTTTTGCTTTGGTCCAATTGTCTTTCTTTTTTTGAAACTCTTTCGCCACCTCAGAATTTATATCAAATACATCCAACTTATTGGCCACCAATAAATTTTCAAGCTTTCGAGCCAGTTCTACTTGTTCTTTCCAAACTTGCAAGCTTTGCTTGCTCTGTGCATCGGTAACATCGTTATCCAAAAATTCATTAAAAGCATCAACTTCACCCAACGATTTTTCAATTAATTCTAATGCCTTAGCCTTAGGATTATTAGATCGTAATACATCCAACGAAAGTTGATTAAACGCATAGTGACTAATAAAAGGCGACAAACTATTCAACCGCAACTGTTCCCACCACTGTTCAATCCAAGGTTCATGCTGCACCCAATCTGCAAAATTGGGATATCGAATAATTTCTGCAGCGGCCGGCAGTTCTGAACCTTTAGAACTATGTAAGATTTCAAACAACCTAAAGGGTGGTTGTTCACCTTTTTTCATTTGTGCATGGAAGTAAGCAAGCTTATCTAACTCTCGTTGAATTTTTTCAATTACATTTTGTCGTTTATCCTCACTTGATTTTTTGTCCATTTTATTTTTCAAGAAATCTTCGTAGGTCACTTTTAAATTTTGAATAAAAGCCTTTTTATCGGTTTGCGAATCGTGAATTAAACAGCACAGTTCATCTAAATTTTTATCCTTTAACCTATGAAAAACTACATCCAGCGCGGCGCGCTTTTCACATACAAAAAGTACTTTCTTACCACGAGCCACAAAGTCAGCGATCAAATTAGTAATCGTCTGCGACTTACCGGTTCCGGGTGGTCCCTGAATGATATAACTCTCACCACTTCTTGCACGCACAATAGCATTACTCTGTGTGGGATCAGCAGCTATAATTGGATAAAACTCTTTGAGCGCAATTTTGCTTTCCGCAGAGCTTGCTAATTGTCTAGGTTGGTCACTAAATAGTGATTCAAAAATAGCGTCCTTAATTTGTGCGTTTATAATCTGATTATAATCACGCACTAAACTCATTTTTCGATAATTAAAATTACCAAGCGTCACATTACAAGTATCTACTTCCCAGATATACGGATTAACCTCTCCGCGATTATCTGTTTCATAAAAGGTTCGCTTTTTCTCCGAAACGGCGTGCGCACTATTCGGACTCAAGTCTTCATTGATAATATATTCCAACGCATTATTCTGATATCGAATTCTATCATTAAAAATTTGTAAGCCCAGCGGTCTAAAATCTTTTTGATTATAAGAATAATTAAAACTCCTAAGATTTAATCCACGACTCCGATTAGATAATTTTTTACTTTTCAGATTATAGTTACGCTTGGCGATACTGTGTACCAATTTAATTTTAGGCTTGTCTCGCCATTCCAAAATTATTCCCGTGCCACCTTTTGCAATTTGCGCTTGAACTGATTTTACTAAATCTTCAATGGAGGTAGTTTCTAAGTCAATAAAATCAGGCAAGTCAATACTATACAAATCTTTGAGAAAATGGCTCAGTATTGGATTAATTTCGGCTTCCGTCGTTTCATACTTCAAATCATATTGGTCGCGCACTCCTTTCTTCTTAACTAATGAAGTTGGCAACAACAATAAGGGAGATGTAATACGTTCCTCTGTTGATTCTTTAAAATTATACCAATGTAAAAAAGCTACTACCGTGCGCAACTGACTAAAACCATACTCATTTTGATTCTTACGCGCTTCTAATCGTATTTTATTTACAACCGGTGCGAGATATCGATTGTGTTCAAATTCTAAAAAAGTATTCAGTTTTAGCTTGCCTTGTTTAATTACTTTTTTTTGCACAGATTCATTCCAATACAACAAATCATTCTCGTTGATATTCTGAAAATCCAACAACAGCGGCACAGAGCTTACAGTCAAATTTAAAAAGCTTCCCCGCTCCTTAAAATACAATAACTTGTTCCGTCTGCTAATATCAAATAAACGATTCTTTAGCTTACTTAATATCCATTGGCCTCGTTCCGAAACATCTTGCCGCCTAAAGCCTTCCGTCTCGGTTAAATCTACATAATTCTCAGGATTGTATTCACGGTAATGTTCAAGCTTGGTAATCACTTCTACCAAATTTGCTGTTCTATCTTCGCGGTACAAATGCGTCATTTCGTAAATCACATTCAGTATCGTAGGGTGTAATTGTTTATTGAGGAAGTACAATCTCTTTCTATTGTTTACGAATAATTCTAGGTCTTCTTTATCCGTAAAGTCTAATCCAAAAGCCACACTGGCTAAGTATTGGCCTAAAATAAAAACGTCTGTCAATGGATCATAATGCCCCAACTTATAATCCCATGATTGATAATCCAACAAAAAAACAGGTTTCAAAATCGGCTTCTCTACATCTGTATGAATTTCTAAATTTTCGTAGGTGGTTATTCCGTCATCTAAATTACTATTGGAAGAAAGTTGCCCCGAAACTTCTAAACCCGATTTGCTTGTTGGCTTTTCAAACAAACTTTTATTTTCATAAATTAAACTATTGGGCACGCTGTTTAATTGTAATCTATTTTGCTCAAAAGCAACATGCTCAGTTTCTAAAATATAGGCCACTTCATTCGTCTCATGAATTTTTTGTACCTCTTGCAAAAGTGGTAAAACGAAAGCCACAAAATCTGCCGATTTTATACTCCCCTCATCTTTTAAGAATCTAATGAGTCCAATAAATGTTTCTTGTGTATTCGTCATAATCAATCCGTGTATATACTATCGCTTTTATCCTCACTTACTTTTTGCAAATCGTCCATGACGCTTTCTTGCATTTTTTTAAAATCGCGTATCGTTAAATTCATTTCTTTCCGAATTATCTTTTCATATTCTGTTTTCATACCTAATAATTCAGAAATTTCTAGAGTGTGCCCCATAGGTATCCCCTCCATATCTGTATCAACTTTGGCTATATCTAAAAACAAATACGCTATAAAATTGATAGTGGTAGGCGCCATATCTTTCATGGCTTCTATTATTTCTTCAATCGTTTTTGTTTCTTCCTTTTTATGAAAATCTTTGTAATACTGCTGACACAGATTGGTAATAGCCGAGCTTCCCATAAAAGAAGGCTTCACAACCAACTGCAACAAATCATAGGTAAAATTGTGCAACTTCTGTTGCCTAAAAATATCCAGTTTATTCAAATCAATATTGCCCTCTATTAAATTACTAATCGTTTTTTTGTATTCTTTATCGCCTTCATGTCGCATGGCAGTAGCCACCGAGCGTATATAAGCCTCAGGATGGCTAAAGTTTTTAGAAGACGATGTATCACTTTCGAGAATTTCTTTGGCTTGCTTTAAATAGCTCTCTGCATTTACGGCGCTAATACCCGTGTGCATTTTTACCAACGCCTGAATCACAGGCTTATAATCTCCGCAAGCTTTGAGGGCACCGGCGTCGCAAAATAACTCTAAGTACAACTGAAACAATCGAGCGGTTTCTATAATCACATCCTCACTTCGGCTATCATTGGCAAGTGCCAAAATAATTCGTTGCGTGATTTCAAAATCGCCATTGTCCATTTTTGTAAATAAATAATGACTAAGTTCATGAGCCATCAATGCTTTAAACTCTTCATCGGTTAGCAACGTGAGCACATTACCCGACAAAGCGATATGCGCTTCATTCTCCAAAATAATAATTTGCGCATTGAGTTGCACACTATTATTTTCTTGATACAAAATAACGGTCGCATCAGAGTTAAGCACTTTACAAATATCCTCGCAGGCTTTATAGAGCTTTTCGTAATCGGTTTTTTCTAAGCGATAAGTGTTCTTTAAAATCTCCGCCTTAAACTTTTTATTCTGCTCCTCTTTGTTCTCTTGCTTGGCAAACCAATCCCAGGTTTTCTTCCGAGATTTAAAATAATCACGCACTTTGATATGATAATCAAAAGCAACCAACTGCTGAACTTCTTGCTCCGAAGCCATAACATCTTCCATCTCTTAAAAATCGGAATTTATTTGGAGATGGGCAAAGTTCTGTTCTTAAAAACGACAACTGCAAGACAGAAAATTAAATCAATAATAATTAGGGTTGATAACGAATTGGTTACTTTTACCACTTCCTAAATCATGAAGAATTTAATTCAAATTACTATTATCGGCTCGGGTAACGTAGGACGCACAATCGCAAAGGAACTAATTGATTTAGCGATACCCATGCACATTGATATCCAAGACCCTGCGCCGGCCATAGATGCTATAAAGCAAGATTTGCGCCATGCCACTAGTTTTGCAAAATTGGTGACTATTAGTTGGAATGAAAACAAACTCAATGAAGCAGATTATATTTTTATAGCGGCTGCACAACAGGCCACTACCATAGGGAATCGTTTGGATAAAGCGCAAGGTCATATTGATATGATCTATGAACTATTTAAAGATTATCAGCCCATAAAAGACGCTAGAATCATTGTCATAACAAATCCTGTAGATGTAATCACTTATCACACTTGGAAAGCGAGTAAACTGCCCCAAGACCGAGTCATTGGAACGGGTACTTTTTTAGAAACCCTTCGTTTTGATTATTACCTATCAGAATTATTTGATGTGCCACCTACACAGGCAAAAGGCATCTTATTGGGTGAGCATGGAAATTCAGCAGTAGTGACCTACTCCTTATGTAACATTGAGGGCAAAGAGAAAAATATAGAACAAATTAAAGAAGCTGCCGAGCTTGCTATTAATGCTCCGTACAAAATCCGGAAGGCCGGTGAATATACTAAGTATGCCATATCAAAGTGTGCGGTCGGTATTTTTAAAGGAATACATTTAAAAGAAAAAATGGCCATCCCGGCAGGTCTTATTTTAAACGAAAAAAATTGTAGCGTACTGAATTGTGAACCAATATGTTTGAGTACGTTAGTGACCATTGAAGGAGGTGAGTTTACTCAAGGAGACTTATCACAACTACCTTCTGATGAGATATCGGCCTTACAACAGGGAGCTAAAATTCTTGAAGAGCATACACTTAGTAAAAAGTAAATTATGGATGTATTTCATTTGTTCTCGATATTAATAGTTCTAGTAGCAGCTTTTGCCTATATCAATTACAGATATATAAAGTTGCCGGCTGCTATTGGGCTCATGCTGATTTCGCTTGTATTTTCCTTGGCTCTTTTAATCATTGGTCAGCTGGATATAGGGATTACAGAGTCTATGCAATCTTGGTTGAGTAAATTTAATTTTTCAGAACTCCTCCTAGATTCTATGTTAAGTTTCATGCTTTTCGCTGGTGCGATTCATGTAAGATTTGAAGACCTCAAACAAGAAAAATTATCTATTATCCTTTTTTCTACTTTAAGTGTAGTTCTCAACACAGTCGTCGTGGGATCAGTTTTCTTTTATATCTTCCCTTTGTTTGGATTTGACATTCCTTATATCCATTGTTTATTATTTGGCTCATTGGTTTCTCCTACCGATCCGATTGCCGTGCTGAGTATTTTAAAACAAGCCGGAGTCTCCAAGTCATTAGAAACTAAAATTGCTGGTGAATCACTTTTTAACGATGGTGTAGCTGTTGTTGTTTTTTTATCGCTTTTGCATGTAGCACAAAGCAGTTCTGGAGAGTTTCATTTGAATGCGGTTTTACTTTTATTTGCAAAAGAAGCCTTCGGAGGACTCATTCTCGGTCTTGTTTTTGGTTGGATAGGCTACAAACTAATTTCTAGTATTGATAATTATCAAGTGGAGGTCATTATTACATTAGCTGTAGTAATGGGTGGTTATACGTTAGCCCATTATACGCACGTATCTGGTCCATTGGCAATGGTTGTAGCTGGTTTAATTACGGGCAATCATGGCAAGACATTGGGCATGAGTGATGTAACGGCTGATTATATAGATAAATTTTGGGAAATTATTGATGAGATTCTGAATGCTGCTTTATTCGTATTAATTGGTTTAGAGCTCATCTTAGTAGAAATTAGTACTACAGCGCTAGTCATTGGCATCTTGGCCATTATCATAGGTTTATTATCTCGTTACCTAACATTACTTATACCTTCTTTATTAATACGATTTAAAGAACGTATAGGTCATAAAACGCTAGTGTTACTTACTTGGGGAGGACTGAGAGGTGGAATTTCAGTTGCCCTGGCTCTTTCCCTCACACAAGATTTAAATAAAGACCTATTTGTCACGGTAACCTATTTTGTTGTTTGCTTTTCAATTTTAGTGCAAGGATTAACCGTAGGGAAATTGGCAAAAAGACTCCAATAGTTTTTAATCTTCATTCCATTTGTAACCATCATTCTCAATCCCTGCAAGAGAAAGGACTCGATCCACTACAGTAGCAGCAATATCTTCAAACGTCTTAGGTTTAGAATAAAAAGACGGTGAAGCAGGACAAATTATGCCACCAGCTTCAGTTACAGTTTTCATATTATTTATATGAACTAAATTATACGGAGTATCTCGTGCAACACAAATTAGTTTTCTTCTTTCCTTTAGCATCACATCCGATGCTCGGCAAATTAAGTTATCGCTAGTTCCCGCGGCTATTCTCCCCAAAGTTCCCATACTACAAGGACAGATAATTAATGTATCAAACGTACTACTACCACTCGCAAATGGCGCATAATAATCATTGGGTAGATATAATTTGAAAGGCAATTTTTTATAATCATCATTGTCCAGTTCATACTTCCAAACATCTTGAGCGTTCTTACTCATAACAAGCGCAGTTTCAACTTGCTTCATAGCAGCTAGCTTGTCTAACAAAACTTTAGCATAAATAGAACCTGATGCTCCTGTAACCCCGACAACGATTTTGCGTCTCATATTTAGCAAAAATATTGATTCATTTTAGGAAATAGCTACTTAAATTAGCAATTCTCTATAATTTAGATTCAACGAGCGTTTAGAAATAATGAAAAAAGCACTGTCACTTATTGGGTTATTATTACTTACATTGGTTATTTCCGTCAATAAGCCTTCGAGTACTACTGCCTTGCCGTTAAGTCCAGCGCCAAGAGTAAATTGGATGAGTTTTGATAAGGTAGCATCCTTCATGAAAGAAGAACCAAGAAAAGTATATATAGATATGTACACAAGCACTTGTCATTGGTGTAAAATCATGGATAAAAAAACCTTGGGTAATCCAAACGTTGTAAAATATTTAAACGAAAATTTTTACTGCATAAAATTTAACGCAGAGTCCAAACAAGATATTGATTTCAACGGCGTGACGTATCACTATGATAAAAAAAGACGCGTACATGAGTTAGCCGTTGAACTGATGAAAGGAAAGTTAAGTTTTCCTACATCTATTTTTTTTGAAGAAAATTTTAAGAAAGGCCAACCTGTGCCTGGGTATCTTAAAGTAAGCCATATGGAAATGATATTGAAGTATATGGCCGAAAACAAAAACAAAACGACGCCCTGGAGTAAATACCAATCTAAATTCAAAGGCAAGTGGCGATAGACGCAACTAAACTAAACAGCCAAAATAGTTTTTCTTTTTTCGTATGATAATTATTCAATAAGAATAGTTTATTAAGTACTTGTAATTTCATTATTTTTACTTCATGGGAAGAATTTTTGAGGTAAGAAAGGCCGCCATGTTTGCTCGTTATGACAAGATGGCTAAACAATTTACTCGTATTGGAAAAGAGATTGTCATAGCAGTAAAAGCAGGTGGCCCAGACCCAGACACAAACTCCACTTTACGCCGATGTATGCAAAATGCCAAATCGGTCAATATGCCCAAAGACCGAGTAGAGGCTGCGATCAAGAGAGCACTAGGAAAAGATACTACAAATTATGACGAGGTCCTTTACGAAGGTTATGCACCACATGGTGTGGCCATGCTTGTTGAAACAGCCACTGATAACACAACCCGAACAGTAGCCAATGTAAGAATGATTTTTAATAAAGGAAATGGTTCTATGGGTAATAGTGGCAGTGTCGCATTCCAGTTTAATAGAATGGGGGAATTTAAAATTAAAAATTCTGATATTAATATGGAAGAATTTGAACTAGAAGGAATCGATTACGGAATGGAAGACATAGGCGAAGATGAAGAAGGAAATATTATTGTACGGACGAACTTCCAAGACTTTGGTTCCATGAGTGACTTTTTAGAAGAAAAGAAAATTGAAGTAATTAATGCTGAACCCACTTATCTGCCAACCACAACGGTAAGCTTAGAAGATGAACAAGCTAATGAAGTTTTAGAATTAGTCGCTAAAATGGAAGAAGATGAAGATGTTCAAAAAGTATATCACAACCTTAGTTAGCCGATAGATTCATTACTTTGGCAACAGCCGATTCTATCTCTTTACTATCGATTTGTTTCATGCATTTAAAATGTCCCTTAGGGCATTTTTCATAGCCAATTTTACTGCAGGGTCTGCAACCGACATTCGTATTTTGGACAAGAATCGAATCAGGAGAAATATTAGATTTTAAATTATTGTAACCATAATAAGGGAACATCCCTAAACTTGGAGTTGTATTGCCCCAAATGGACACTATCTTTCTTTTATACGCCGCGCCAATATGCATGAGACCAGTATCATGTGTCACAACGACCTTAGCGCATCTAATAATATCTGCGCTTTCGTTTAAACTAAATTTACCACAACTGTTATAAATCCGAATCGGATCTAACTGAGCGAGTTGATCACCCAATTGAGCATCTTCTGCGCCGCCTTGAACTATAATTGGATAGTCTATTTGCTTGCAAAGAGACTCCCATTTTTCCATGGGCATTTTTTTCGTGCCTTTTGTACCACCAATCACGAATGACAAGTATCCTGCACTATGGCTCATCGGCAAATCCTTCTGACTAATTTTTTCATCTTCTGGAATAAAATAATCTAAGCCTTGTCCGTCATTTACAACCCCTAATTTTTTTGCGGCAGTAAAATACCGTTCCACAATACTTTTATCCGGCAACAAATTAATTCGAAGTTTAGAATAAATAAACTTCTTGATATTCAACTTACTGACCTTAAAAATTTTGACATTTGAATTAAACGCTTGCCGCAGCATGGCCGTGATATTCAACGAACGAAAGTTATGTTGCAAATCTATCACATATTCGTACTCTTCCTTTATCAAATCCAAAACCGTATCACGCAAGTCTCCTTCAAAACCTATCAGATTATCAATATATGGGTTAGCGACTAGCGTGTTTTTAAATTTCTCCTTTACCAAAAAATCTATTTGGGCATTGGGGTGTTTATTTCGCAAACAACGTATTACCGGTGTGGTCAAAACAATGTCACCAATTGAAGAAAAACGAATGATTAGGATTTTCATCTTCTTAATAATTCACTTTTGCCGAAAAAGATTTCGAATTCACATTTAATACTCTTCGCGAATTATCTGATAACTTCACTACATAACCACGTTTCCGATCCACTTCTGGCAAAGGACCTATTACCTGAGCTAAAATATACTTCTTGTTATTCAAATTTGTTAACTTAATAATACCTCCTTTACCCGCTAAATTTGTAAAAACATAAAATTTTGCACCAGCCGTCCCAGAATAAAAAAACGACACTCTGCCTTTTAAGCTTTTCAACAGAGTCAGTTTCATTAATTTATTTTGAACGTACAATGGATCTTCTTTTTTTTCTGTTGGCGTTTTTACAACTTCTTTTTTATACGTTTTATCAATAACTGTTTTTACCGCCTCTTTTTTAATAGGCTTGACTACTTTCGACACTTCAACCTCACTGTTGACTTTTGGAATAACTTCTACCTCAGTTTTTTTAACGACTTCTGGCTTTTTCGTTTTCACCGTTTTCTTAGAAAGAATATTGCCTGGCTTTTGTATTTTCTTATTTACACTTACTTTTTCCTTATCACGCGCGTACGAATTTTTTGTAAGTTTTTTCACTTTGGACCAAAGCGAACCTACTTTTTTCTTTTTCGGTTCGACTTTCTTTTTGGCTAAAAAACGCTTTTCCGCTTTTGTAATTTGCTCCGGTTTTTCTTCCTCCAATTTTGGCCTAAGCTCCGTTACCTTAGTTTTATTTATTGATTTTTTTTCTGTAATCAGTTTGGCCTTTCCCGAAACAATTAGATCTTTACGCGTAATAGGATCAACTTGCTTTTGCAACTCTATATTCTCTATTTTACTACTCTTTTCTGCTACAATTTGCTTCTTTTCATTCTCAATATTCGGTACTATCTTTTCTGGTAATGAGTAATCAGGAAACTGATTCTCTGTTGTAGTTTTAGATTTCTTTGTGACTAACTCTTCTTTGGCTTCCGCTCTTTCTTCAGTATTACCATAAATAATCTTCTCTTTAGCTACAAAAGAAGGAGCAACAGCTTTTGTCAAGTCCTTTTCAATTTTGAGCCAGCCGACTATTACTTTATCTCCAGATGAAGGTGACGCCATTCTTTTATTCCACTGATTAATATCCTTATCAGTAATAAAAAAAACATTGGCTATTTCTGAAGCACTTGTTTCATTCATTACCTTATAAAAAACAGGTTCAAAAGTGAATACAGAGCTTTCTAATCCAGTTGTTTTATAAAAATTGGTTTCAGTGAGTGGTACATACAATTTCTGACCGGATAACTCTATATCCGTATTTTCTATGTTATTAACTAACGCTAATGTAGAAGGACGAACAAAATACCGCTGAGCCACTTGATAAAAGGATTCCCCTTGAACAACATTATGCGCCAAACAATTGATTCCTAGATAGTTCTCAACTATATAATTTTGAGCATTTACCACATAAGAAAGGAGAAGCACAAAAAGTGCTGAGAGTAGGTTTTTCTTCATAATACAAGGAGTAGCAAAGTACCATTTTTTATTAATAACTCAAAATCAACTCTCTTGAATTTAGTTATCATATTCTTATTCGTAACTTTCCAGACAAATGAAAAAACCAATTGCGCTGTTAGGCTTACCCGGAAGTGGAAAAACATATTGGGGGCAACAATTGGCGGAGCGCTTTAAAATTCCCTTCTTTGATTTGGATATATTAATAAGTCAACAAGCAGGAATGTCCATAAAAGAAATATTTGATGAAGGAGGCGAAGCACTTTTTAGAAGCATAGAATCCTCTGCTCTTTTCGAAATTTGTCAAAATGAACTGCAAGAGAATTTTGTACTAGCGCTAGGAGGTGGCACACCTGCTTTTAATAGTAATATGGCCATCGTAAACCAGCACTGCACCAGTATTTACTTGTCAGTTCCAATAGCTCAAGTAGCGCTTCAACTAACAAATGATAACCTTAATCATCGTCCTCTAGTTCATCAAGCTTCAGAAATTGAATTGGACACATATCTCAAAAAGTTATTAAAAGAGCGAGAAATTTCTTATCATTTAGCTCATTATCAAATAGAATATAAAGAATTAGAAATTTCTAATTTTGAAAAAATAATTAAAGACGTAAAATGAAGAGATCTATAATCATAGGAAGTGTTTTGGCAGGTACTGCCGTAATTCTGGGCGCATTAAATGCTCATGCTCTAAAACAGTATTTTGATCCAGCTACCACTGACAGCTTTGCTACCGGAGTTCGATATCAAATGTATCATGCCTTGGCTATTTTAATTATTGGTGCGATTTCAAATTTTATAGGGAAACGAAGTACTGCCCGAATAAGTTTACTCTTACTGGTAGGCACTATTTTATTTTCAGGGTCGATTTATCTTCTTTGTGCTTTTAAAAGCAATGGAATTATTGGACTTACAGGCTTAGGTGTTCTTACACCAATTGGTGGCTTAGTTCTTACCGCTGGCTGGATACACTTAATTATATCAGCTTCTAAAATAAAGGGTGCTCAACATTGAGCACCCTTATTACTATTTTTCTTTGACTGATCTATTATTCAAATTCTTCATCCGGAATTCGAGTGTCTCTTAGTCGAGCACTATTTCCTGATTTGTCAATATACTCCGGCCTGTTTTGATTATAAATAATTCGTTTTCCTGGAACATCACCAATTATTCTAAACTCAGTTCGACGGTTCCATTGCATATTATCTTCACCTTTGTTCACTCGGATAGGATCATTTTCTCCCATCCCACGAGCAATCATTCTTGAACGCTCTATTCCTTTAGAAGTAAGATAGTCTAATACCTCTTTCGCTCGCTTTAAAGACAATGCTTTATTATACTGGTTTCCTCCTCTACTATCGGTATAAGAACGAATTTCAACGCTAATTGAAGGATTATCTTTCATAAAGTTTACCAATGAGTCCATTGCTTTGCCAGCATAGCTGTGATACTCTCCTTTATTAAAATTATGATACACATTTTGTACTGTAAAAGTAGAACCTGAACCAACACGTCTCATGTAAATTGTAACTGAGGTAGTATCATCCGGTTGCATAATTGATTTACTGGAAGTGTTAACAATCGTACGTCCAGAAACATAACCATCTTTATCCGCGGCCAATGAATAATCATTCCCAATTGGCGTGTACATTAAGAAATTACCCGTTTTGGAATAAAACGTATCCTGAATTTTTTGAGTAGACTCATTCGTCATTTTAATCACGGCTTGGTCAATTAATTCACCATTGGCTTCGTCAATAACTCTACCTCTTACATAAAAATTAGGCTCTTTAATCACACGCCATATATCATCACAACAAGTAGGGTTTTTTACATAGTAACTTCCCATACGATTAGAAACTACATATCCGTTTTGCTTATCGTCATTATCTTCTATGTAATACATATCATCTGCAGGAGAGTTGATAGGGAAACCAAGGTTTCTCGTATTGTAATATCTAGAAGGACCGCCATCTGCGCAAAAAACGTCAAAACCTCCTACTCCTACTAAACCGTTAGAGGCCCAATAGAGCTTCCCACCTTTAGTATCGTAGAATGGAGTAATCTCATCTCGCACTGTGTTAATACGCTTGCCACAGTTTTGTGGTCGTCTATATTGTCTAGCTTCCTCTCTAGTAGAATCATAAACAGAGTACCAAATATCAAAACCTCCTACACCTTGTAATTTTCGGTTAGAAGAAAAGAATAAAACCTCTTTTTTCCCTACAATAGCGCAATACGGATTGGTACTTGAAATTTTTGGATTATCATCATCCTTGCTAAAATCAGTAATTGCTAATTTTTTTGGTTTGCTCCAAAGTCCTCTCGTTCTATTGAATTTGGCAACCCAAATTTCACACTTAGATTCCATACTATCCAATTCTACACATTTCGTGTAGTAAAAACGATCGCCACCCGGACTCCAACAACCATTACCAATGTGGTGCGATTTAGATTTAAAACGACCAGCGTCATCTTTAAAATCCATAGCAACCTCAAAACTATCTTTTACTCTTGTACGATCATACTCTTTGGGTGCCCACTTGAACTTCGAGTAATAATCCTGTCTTTTATCTTTCCCTTTGTACAAAATCTTATTAGACTTCATCGTAGAAAAAAGAAGCGCTGAATCCCCTAAAGGAACAGGAGCATAATCAGTGTAAGCGCTATTTACATTCGGACCACAATTTTTAATATACGCACGTTCAGGATTCAGAATGGATTTCATCGCCATTTTACAACCTGCAATATCCTTATTTACTTGTTTGAATACTTTTCTTCTATCGCGAGCTTTATATATTTTTTTAAACAATTCCATGCGTTCAATGGCTTCTTCATAGTTACCATTCATTTTATGCATGATACCTTCTTGATAAGGCGCCTTTGTCCATAATGCTGCTCCATATTCGTAAGCCAAGCGGTAATGCTTAGCAGCAGGACCGTAATCACGATTATATCGCATGGTTTCTCCCAATCTATAATGCACATACGAGTTACGCGGCTGCTCCTTTAACAATTGAAGGTAGTAACCTTCAGCTGTATAGTAGCTCCATTGCTCAAAAAGTCGGTCAGCATACTTCAACTTCTTTTTAAACGGAAGTTTAGCGGCAGGATCTTCTTTCTGAGCCTTCTCAATTATTCGTTGTGCATTTACGTTTCCTCCAAAAATGAGGAACGATACCAGTGTTAAAAGCAATAGATTCTTATTCATTTCTTTGAAATGTTGATGCTGTAAATATAGTTATTGAATGATTAAAGCGAAAGTCTTTTCACTTATTTTTTTAGAAACGAGCGCACGGATACGATTGGTTTCTAAAACGCTGTAATTCATTAGGCATAATGTATTGCAATGCAATTTCAAAACCTCCGTAATTTGATACTCGGCCTAAATTCTCTTTGTCGCCCATGTAATCATAGCCAACTCCTAATCTAAAACTTTTGTACTCCAATCCGGCCGTTGCCAAAACAGAACCCTGATCATCCATACGAGTATAACCGCCTATGAAAACAGCTGGTGCCATTGCGCTTAGTGCGCTTGGATCAATTACATAGCGTAATTCCATACCCGCAACAAGCTCCTGAGCCGAAGACTGTGTTTGATACATTACTGCAGGTTTTAGTTGAAGTTGTTCCGTTAGATTCCAGATAAGTCCAGCTTGACCGTCTAGACGGATATCTAAACCTACTTCATTATTCGCTTTTGTAAGGAAAGAAATTCTTGGTTGGTTTAAATTAAAAGCCGAACCACCAACAAAATAAGATATTTTATCAGAAACATTATGAGACCACTTCAAACCGACATTAGCTGTAAAGTAGTCATGTTTAGGGTCTAAAAATTCACCCGTTGTTCCAGGTTGAAATCCTCCATTAAAAAATTCATCGCCCCAATATAAATTTTGCAAATCAATGCTCATTGAGTGATAACCTCCTTGCAGACCTAGTGAAAGGCGAGTTTTGGAATTATCGTCTAGTGTAAGGTGATACGCCAAAGAAGCTAAAAAAGCGGTTTGCTGTAAATTTCCGTCACCCGCCTGGTCGTTAAAAAACTGAACACCAGCGGCTAGAAAGTTATCATCACCCAATGCTTTCATGATAGGCGCATCAAAAGAACCTCCAAATGTTATGAAAGGTACGGTTACACTGTTCCACTGATTACGATAGATAGCATTAGCTCGCCACAACCCATCATGTCCACCTGTATTGGCAGGGTTTAATGTAAGCGGAGACATATTAAACTGCGTAAAGTGAATGTCTTGCGCAGAACTGTTTAATCCAAAGCCGATGGCTAATAAGAATAAGAATGATTTTACTATTGTTCTCATGGTTCTAAATCTTGGCATAAATATATAAATTATCTAATTAATTAAGGTTATTCTTAGTTTATTCTTTAATCTGTCAATAGAATGAAACAAATGTAAGCTTTAATTTTTTGTTACCACCTAATGCTCATCAATTGATTTTTTGGCTAATTATACACAATGAAGTGGATATTTAGTCCTAGCTATCAAGCCGATGATTGGCTTTTTCTAAAGGCTTCTTAGTAGGTTTGTTTACTAATTATGGCTAAAAAATCTAGCTCAAAAAAAAGATCCAAAAACGTATCAAAAATGCCCTCTGCTATTAAAGACGGAAGAGCGAAGAAAATAGTTGGTATTCTAGTGGTTTTAATGATATTTTTCTTGATTACTGCACTTATCTCATACTTGTTTACCTGGCAAGAAGATCAGGACAAAGTAATGAGTGCGCAAGGGATATGGGACTTCTTAGGGAATCAAGATGTTAAAATCGATAATAGTGCGGGCCGCCTTGGCGCCATAAGCGCGCACAACATAATGTATAAAGGATTCGGATTGGCATCTCTTTTAGTCTTGCCACTACTCCTAATATTTGCGGTAAACTTATTAGCTAAGAAAAAATGGCTTCACTATCTCAAATCTACCTTTTATGTTGTTTTAAGCATATTGCTTTTAAGCCCGTTGCTTTCTTACTTCTTAAATGCTCAAACTTTAGATCAAAGAAGCTCTTTCCGTTACGGTGGTGGGTTTGGTAATAATATTGTTTCCATACTCAATGGTGCAATTGGGTCTATTGGCACCTTGGCCATTTTTATTGGCTTAGCTCTTTGCCTCATTGTTTTTTGGTTTAATCCAATATTAAAATTACCCTTTTGGGATAAGTTTAAAGAAAGACAATCTGGAGTAAAAGAATATGAATCTGTTGAGGAGAACACAAGCGAATTAGCCATTGAAGAAACCATCAGCGAACCTGTAATTTTAGAACCAGAACC
>CAYMFF010000024.1:0-2714 GCA_964389575.1 uncultured Chitinophagaceae bacterium | reverse complement strand
AATATCGATAAAGAAGAACTAGAAGCGAACAAAAATCAGATTATACAAACGCTTAAAAGCTTTAAAATTGATATCCAAAAAATATCTGCTACCGTTGGACCTACTGTCACCTTGTATGAAATTGTTCCTGCAGAAGGTGTAAGAATTTCTAAAATCAGAAACTTAGAAGATGACATTGCCTTAAATCTTGCCGCCTTAGGTATTCGTATCATCGCTCCTATTCCGGGCAAAGGAACCATTGGTATTGAGGTTCCTAACAAGAATAAGCAAATTGTAAACATGCGGACCCTTTTGGCTTCTGATAAATTTAAAAATTCAGATGCAGCACTGCCGATAGCCATCGGAAAAACGATTGCGAATGAAAATTATATTGTGGACTTAGCCAAAATGCCCCACTTACTTATGGCAGGTGCAACCGGTCAAGGTAAATCGGTTGGTATTAATGCGCTGTTGGTGTCTTTACTTTATAAAAAGCATCCTGCACAATTAAAATTTGTTTTGGTCGATCCGAAAAAAGTGGAGCTTTCAGTCTACCGATTAATAGAAAAACATTTCTTAGCTAAACTTCCTAACGAAGAAGAAGCTATTATAACCGACACGAAAAAAGTTATTAATACAGTGAACGCTCTGTGCATCGAAATGGATGAGCGTTATGAGTTGTTAAAAAATGCAGGTGCAAGAAACTTAGCAGAATACAATGCCAAGTTTATCAAAAGAAAATTAAACCCTGAAAAAGGACACAAGTATTTACCATACATTGTTTTAGTAATTGATGAATTTGCTGATTTAATTATGACAGCGGGTAAAGAAATCGAAACGCCGATTGCACGTTTGGCGCAATTAGCTCGTGCTATAGGCATTCATTTAATCGTTGCTACACAACGTCCTTCTGTGAATGTAATTACGGGTACCATTAAGGCAAACTTCCCTGCACGTATGGCATTTAAAGTTTCTTCTAAAATTGACTCGAGAACCATTTTAGACACTGGCGGGGCCGATCAATTAATCGGTCGCGGTGATTTATTGATTTCGAATGGTGGCGAGTTGGTTCGTTTACAATGTGCTTTTGTAGATACACCAGAAGTAGAAGCGGTAGTAGAATTTATTGGAAATCAACGGGGCTATCCTACAGCACATGATTTGCCAGAATACATCGGAGCTGATGAAGAAACACTCGCTCCTGGACAGATTGATGTAAAGAATTTTGATAAAATATTTAGAGATGCGGCATTATTAGTCGTTACTTCCGAAAGTGGAAGCACCAGTATGCTCCAACGAAGATTTAACCTAGGTTATAATCGAGCAGGTCGGATTATGGACCAGTTAGAAGCCATTGGCATTGTAGGACCAAGCTTGGGAAGCAAAAAGCGAGAGGTCATGGTGCGAACAGAAGCCGAACTGATGCAAGTTTTACAAGAAGTAGGTGTGCCATAATTTTGAATGTATAGTGATTAGTTTCTACTTTCACTTTTGTGAATATAGAAGAATACAGAGACTATTGTTTATCTCTAACTGGAACCACAGAAGGGTTTCCTTTTGATGAAAAAATACTCGTTTTTAAAGTATGTGGCAAAATGTTTGCACTTACAAACGTGGATGAATTTAAATCGATTAATTTAAAATGTGACCCTGAATATGCTATTGAGTTACGAGAAAAATTTCATGCAGTACATGCCGGATATCATATGAGCAAAAAACATTGGAATACAATTAATATGGATGGCTCCTTATCAACCCAACAAATACAGGAATGGATAACTCATTCTTATGATTTGGTGGTAAAAGGGTTACCCAAGAAAGTCAGAATGGAATTGATAACTAAAAAATGAGTATTCTAACTAATCTTTCAGAAATCCCACAGCAAATTAAAAAGACCCAACTAAAACTGGATGAAGTAATTGCACTATTAATTTTTGTATGCTTAAATTCTGCAGTGGTTCATTTTCCAGACAGCCCGCATCAAACAACAATGCAACTTGGGGCTCCTGTCTTCTTATTTTATGCTCTCAAATGTCTTCGGCTCGAAAAAATCCTTTTGATTGGACTTCCATTTTTAATATTAGGCCCACTGGCAAAATTAGAACACTGGTGGTGGGCGTCTTATATGCTTATTATAGGTATTGTAATTATGAGCGTTCTGTTAGTATTTATTGCCTTGAGCACAAGAAAAAGGAATGATCAACGAATTATTATTTTATCCATGATAATTTTTATGCTAGCTATTTTATCTAAACTAGAGTATTGGTCTATCATGTATCCATTATCCTTAGCAAGTGTAGCATTAATGATAACTGGAGTTAGTTATCGCTACTATTTAAAAGAAAATAAAAATAGTTATGACCTCATTAAATACATTTTTCTAGTTACAGTTCTCATTTCATGGCAATTAAAAATGACTCATTTGCCGTATTATCAATATACCACAACTATTACCGCTTTACTATTTATCATTTTTATAATCTTATCTTTCGTAGATATTTATAAGAATAGGATATTTACAAAATAAATGATAGCACGCTCCACAGTACAAAAAGTAATAGACACTGCCGATGTGGTAGATGTGGTGGGTAATTTTGTGACCTTAAAAAAAAGAGGAGCAAACCAGTTAGGACTTTGTCCATTTCATAACGAAAAAACGCCTTCCTTCACAGTTTCACCAGCCAAAGGAATTTATAAATGTTTTGGATGTGGTAAGGCAGGAAACTCCGTAACTT
>CAYMFF010000023.1:17032-37303 GCA_964389575.1 uncultured Chitinophagaceae bacterium | reverse complement strand
CATAATTCTAATTAACTCAACCCAGTAATCACACCATCCGAATCAATATCCATACCCTCACTAGCAGGCACTGCAGGCAAGCCAGGCATACGCATCATATTCCCTAAAATCGGAATTACAAAGCCAGCACCTGCTGCAAATTCAAACTCTCGTACGTTTACTTCAAAGCCTTCGGGTCTTCCAACTAGCTTATCATTATCGCTCAATGATTTTTGTGTTTTCGCCATACAAATTGGGAAACCATCATAGCCTAAATCTTTAATCGTTTTTAATTGTTTTCTTGCTTTGGCTGAATAGTTTACTTCACTTGCACCATAAATTTCCGTGGCAATGGTTTTAATTTTTTCTTCAACGCTTAAATTCCAATCGTATAATTTTTCAAAATTATTTACACCACTTTCTACTACATCTACTACTGCTTGTGCTAGCTCAGAAGTCCCTTCTCCGCCTTTTGTAAAGCCATAAGAAACAACCGCCTTTACACCTAACTTCTCACACTCCGCTTGTACAAATTTTATTTCCTCTTCCGTATCATTCGGGAAATGATTAATCGCCACTACAGGTGTCAAATTATACTTTTTACAGTTTTCAATATGCTTCGCCAAGTTGGCAAAACCAGCTTGCACTTTTTCTAAACTCGCCGTATTATACTCTTCTTTCTTAGCTCCTCCATGATGACGCAGCGCACGTATCGTTGCTACCAATACCATAGCTTGCGGCTTGATTCCCGCATAACCACATTTGATATTCAAGAATTTTTCGGCTCCTAAGTCCGCACCAAATCCAGCTTCGGTTACTACATAGTCGCCTAAGCTCATACCCATTTTTGTTGCCAAAATTGTATTCGTTCCTTGCGCAATATTTGCAAACGGACCACCATGAATAATGGCAGGATTCCCTTCTAGTGTTTGTACTAAGTTAGGACGAATGGCATCTTTTAATAAAAGCGCCATCGCGCCTTCTGCTTTTAAGTCTTTGGCAAAAATTGGTTTTTTATCATAAGTATAACCCACAAATATGTTACCCAATCTTTTCTTTAAATCTTCAATATCCGTTGCCATACAAAGTATCGCCATCACCTCACTGGCCGGTGTAATATTAAAACCATCCTGACGAGGTACTCCCTGAAAAACACCTCCTAAACCAATCACCATATTTCTGAGTGAGCGGTCGTTCATATCCATTACCCGCTTCCAAACTATCGTTCTTGGATCAATGCCTAAGGAGCGTGTTTTACTTTGAATATTATTATCTATCAAAGCAGACAATAAATTATTCGCTTTTTCTACAGCAGAGAAGTCTCCCGTAAAATGAAGATTGATATCCTCCATCGGAATTACCTGAGAATAACCACCACCAGCGGCACCACCTTTAATACCAAATACAGGACCTAAACTTGGCTCGCGCAAAACCACTACGGCCTTCTTTCCTATTTTATTTAAGCCTTCATTTAAGCCAATAGAAACGGTTGTTTTTCCTTCACCCGCAGGAGTAGGATTAATAGCAGAAACTAAAACTAAATTTGCTTCGGCTACTTTTTTCTCGTCAATTAACTCAAGTGGCAACTTGGATTTATTCTGACCAAAATAATGCAAGTGCTCCTCGCCAACGCCTAGCTTGGCTGCTATTTCTTTGATGTGTAAGGGAACTGCTTTTTGTGCTATTTCTAAATCTGTAGGAAAACTCATTTTTTATTTGATAATTTGATGATTAAATAATTTGATAACGCTCAAATAGAAATTTGAAGCGCTGTAAATATAATGGAAAACAAGAAACTATTTTAAACTCGTCTATTCAAAAAAAGAAATTATACATTATCCTATCTTAGCATTCTAGCTTATGCGTTATTTACCCCTACTACTATTCACGTGCTTCACTATTTTCTCGCAAGCTCAGGACATCAGCTTTTCGCTCGGCGAAACGTTTCGAGATTATAATGTTTCAAAATATGATTATCCATACCCATTATCTGTAATGCAGCCACGCATCGTGGGAAGTACTGATGAGCACATTTTCACCTTTCATGTAGACATGAAAGACAAAGGATTAAAGGTGAGTAAGTTTGATACCACATTAACAAAACTATACTCCAAAGACCTGGTCTTGCCGACTATGAGCAAGCGAATGCGGTTCTTTAGTTGTGTGTCTAACCAAGGCACCATGAATTTTATTCTGTCCGAAGACGACCCCAGTACTATGGAAAGAAAAATTTTCGTTGTACAAATGAATGAGAATTTAGACATCGCCACCGAACCTAAAAAAGTGGCGAGCATCAATTATTTTGAAAAAGAAAAACTGGGCGTTTCTCTGTCAGATGATAAATCAAAAATTTGTTTTTGGCGCAGGCAAAAAAACAGAAAAAAAGATTCTGTATATACAGAGTATTGGGTTTACTCTGCACAAGACAACTCCGTTCTTTGGAATCGTCCAATTAATTTTAACGGCATTTCAAAAAATGTGAGTCTTCTTCATTCTAAAATTGATAATGAAGGAAACGTCTATGCCATCGTTAGAAAAAAAAGACAGAAATCCAGTATCAAAAAAAATGAAAGTGAATGGATGGTCAACATACAATCCATTACGCCCTATGGTATTACAAAAAAAGAGATTTCGATGATTCCTCCTATAGGCAAAGAGTTTTGTAATGTAGTATTGAATACTGAAGATGAAAAACAAGTGCTTCTAATAGCCACCTTGCAAAAAAGAGGTTCTAGAAAAAAAGGTTCTCGGTATAATGTAAATCATGGTCGCAATGGATTAATGACTCGAGTCTTTGACAAAAAATCTTTTCAAGTTGTATCCTCCAAAGATTTGCTAGACTATCCCATGACCGACCAGGAAAAATATAAAGAAAAATTTTATGCTGAAAAGACTTGGAAAACCAACGATGGCTGGATTGCTACTTATCAAGCACGTTCTGTAGTTCGCAGCATTGGCGATTATTATCAATGGATAAAACTGGATAAAAGCGGTAGGCCAACATTAAAAAAACAAATTAAGCTAAACGAGAAAAATAAAAATTACTTAAACACAACAATACTCACTACACCAAAATATACGGGTTTTGTTATAGAAGGTGACGCGCGGAATAAAAATAAGGATGAAAAGAAAATTCTTTCAAGAAGTGATCATTTTCAGAAATTCAAATACTGGAACCGGTACCTGAGAATCATAACCATAGATAATGAAACGGGCGAACTCTTTAAAAAAGACTTATACGATGTGCCAGTGAATACCGAAAACTTTTTTAGCTACTATTGGTCAGAACAAGTGAATGAAAATAATATCGTAATCCCTTATATTAATAGACTCGTCAAAATTTCAGTATATTAAAAACAACTCGTTTTAGAATGTTTAAAATACTTTTGAAGAAATAAATCTGTATTGAAAGGACTCGTTTATAGAAGCACCGGAAGTTGGTATGATGTAAAAGACATGAATAATGTCTTTTGGAAATGCCGATTAAAAGGAAAATTCAAGCTAGATGAATCGATTCGATCATCCAATCCGATTGCCGTGGGTGACATTGTCCATTTTGATATAGAAGATAAAAATGAAGAGACCGGAACCATCTATGAGATTACACGACGTGCAAATTATGTTTCGCGCGTATCACCTCAGAATAGAAATCTAAAACATATTATCGCTTCTAATCTTGATCAGAGTTTACTCATCGCTACCCTAAAAAATCCAAAAACATCCAGTGGATTTATTGATCGCTTTTTGGTGAGTTGCGAGGCTTACCACATTCCAGCAATCATTGCTTTTAATAAAAGTGATATTTATGAATCAGAACAGTTTGAGCGCTACGAGTATTTGAAGCAATTATATGAGAACATTGGCTATCAAGTTTTACTTATTTCAGCTAAAGAGAAAAAAGACATTCAACCTTTGCAAAAAATTTTGGAAGGCAAAAAGACATTAATCAGTGGTCATTCGGGCGTAGGAAAATCTTCCTTGATTAATTTACTGATGCCGGATAAAGATTTGAAAGTAATGGAAGTAAGTGATTGGAGCGGAAAAGGAATGCACACAACCACTTTTGCTGAAATGCATGACCTCAACGAAAATAGCAAACTCATAGATACGCCTGGCATTCGAGAATTGGGCATCGTTGATATCGAAAAAGAAGAGCTCAGCGGTTACTTCCCAGAAATGCGAAAACGCTTGCAAGATTGTAAATTTAATAATTGCCTGCATCTCGAAGAACCAAAATGCGCTATTCAACAGGCGGTCATTAATGAAGAAATTGAAGAAGAGCGTTTTGTAAATTACATGAGTATTTTAGGCACCTTGGGACAAAAATTTTAAACAAGCTTACTTGAACCAAGAACTATATTCTACATAGTTATTTGCAATCCGTTGAATCTCTCCTTCTGATAATTCCTTGGATATTTCTTTTACTTTTTTAGCCGGTACTCCAGCGTAAATACTATTTGTTTCACATTGAGTATTAGCCAGTACAACGGCTCCGGCTGCGATGATGGTATTACTTTTTATAAGTGCATCATCCATGACAATGGCTCCCATACCGATAAGAACATCATCTTCTATTGTGCACCCATGAATTATCGCATTGTGTCCAACCGAAACATTATTTCCTAGTATCGCTTTCGTTTTTTGATACGTGCTATGTACCACTGCTCCATCTTGAATATTTACTTTATTACCCATGCGAATACTATTTACATCGCCACGCAATACTGCATTAAACCAAACGCTACATTCTTCACCCATAATAACATCACCTACGATAGTAGCATTAGGCGCGATAAAACAGGAAGTCGGTAATTTAGGGTGAACACCCTTAACAGGTAGAATTAATGACATAGTTTATTTATTAGATGGATTAAAGATAAAAAGAAATGAAAAAAGGCATACCACAAATCGCGGAATGCCTTTAGCTCAAATAGCATGTAGATTATTTGAGTTTATAATGTTTCTAATTTATGACAAATTGAGTGTAGTATCTTTTTCGTAAATCTGATGAACTAAGTTATCTGCCAATTCTTCAAAACCAGCAACTCGTAATCTCTTGACCCAATTTCGAGCCGTTGTCAGTTGTCGTGGTGTCACACAACTATTAATAATAGCAAGTCCTTTGAAATATAATTTTTCCATGATAAATACTTTTAGTTTAAGATAAATTTTGTGGCCGTACTGCCGAATTCTTTATTTAGGTTTTGTTTCAGTTTTTCTAAAAGTGTTTTATATATCTTATCATTTAGTTTTTCATTTTCCGAAGAGAGTGCCATTTGCTCGTACCATTCTGGTACACGAGCGGATGAATTTTCTTCAATTTTGAGCATGAAGGTAGTAGTCTTCTTGATGGCTCTTTTGAGTTGTGTTTTTGCGTTTTTCATAAAATCAGTAAGCTAGTTCATTGATTATAAGGCAATTGCTGTGCCAACTTTTTTTGGCAAACCCTTATTGCTACCATCTTATGATAATAATTAATATACTATGTATCTGAATTATAATATACTACACATATAATATAAAATATGTTTTGATCCTAAAAATCGCTTGCTTTTTATGGCTTCCTAGTATATCAACTTAGCTTTGATGTTCATTATACAATGTATGAATCAGCGAGAATTATTCTTACAGCATGTCGGACAGACGTCTTCTACACCACTTGCTTTTGAAGTTGCTAAAGCGGAAGGTTGTTATTTATTTGACCCGCAGGGCAAAAAACATATTGACCTTATAGGTGGTATCAGTGTGTGCAATTTAGGTCATGGAAATCCTGCTATTAAAGAAGCCATTAAAAATCAAGTAGACGATTATTTGCATGTTATGGTTTATGGAGAATCTGTATTGTCGCCACAAGTAAATTATGCCAAAGCCATCAGTGATGTTCTACCCGAAAAATTAAATTCTGTTTATTTCACCAATAGTGGAAGTGAAGCCACTGAAGGAGCCATGAAATTAGCCAAACGATACACAGGGCGGAGTAAAATAATTTCGTTTAAAAATTCATATCATGGAAGCACTCAAGGTGCACTGAGTGTAATGGGCAGCGAATATTGGCAACAAGCTTATAGACCTTTGTTGCCAAATGTCTTTCAATTTGAATATGGTAGTCAAGAATCAATTGATGCGATAGATGATCAAACGGCATGTATTATTTTGGAACCTATGCAAAGCGAAGCTGGCATCAATGAGGCACCTGTTAAATGGTTTGAAAGTCTAAGAAAAAAATGTGATAAAACAGGAACCCTACTCATCTTCGATGAAATTCAAACCGGTTTTGGTCGATGTGGTAGTCTATTCGCTATGAATAAAATTAAAGTAACACCCGATGTCGTTTTGCTAGGCAAAGCATTAGGTGGGGGAATGCCACTGGGTGCATTTGTTGCAGACAAAACCGTTATGGATTGTTTCAGTACAAATCCTGTGCTAGGACATATCACCACTTTTGGTGGCCACCCCGTTTGTTGCGCAGCGGGCCACGAGAGCCTAAATATCATTCATAAACTATTTAAAGAAAATGAAAAATTCGTGCAGGAGAAAAGCAAACGATTCATTCAAAAATTACACCACCCTGCCATAAAAAAAGTGACTAGCTACGGATTATTAATGGCAATTCATTTTGAAAATTATGCAACCAACAAAAAAATTATAGACCAATGCATTGTCAATGGTGTATTTACCGATTGGTTTCTTTTTGCCGATAATGCCTTGCGAATTGCACCTCCCTTAATTATTAGCGAAGAAGAAATTGACAACGCTTGCCAACTTATTATTCAATCTATTGATGAAGTTCTCAATGAAAACAGCTAGAGGCATTTGGTTTATAATAACCCTTGCCATACTGGCTTTGGTAATTGTTTCAGTTTGGTTCATGCAAGCCGATTATGAGAGCGTTATTCAATTTGCCATTGAACAATTAAAGCGTCCTGACTTAAGTGTCCAGTTGAAAGAAAAATTTTTTACCGCCGCAAAATTCGAAACACTACAACGTGCCAATTATTCCATTTTAGCCGTGTTACTGGCTGTGCTTGGTTTCTTCATCGTAAAACGAAAAATGATTTTTCGAGGACTTAACTCGCTTATTAAAATAAAGAAGACCTATCTATTCTCATGGTTTAATAGCATTCAAAAAAGTAGCGGAACGATACAGATTCTGTTAGCCATTTTAGTCCTGCTTGTTTTGATTCGTTCTGTATATTATGCGCTAACGTTTTATCCTCAATATGATGAATGCTGGAATTATAATTATTTTCTGAGCAATAATATTCTAACTACCTTTTTTGCCTACAACAATTACCCCTTGCATAACGTTGTCACTTTCTTCTTCTTACAAATATTGCCTGATACTACTTTTGTCATGCGATTGCCCAATATTATTCTTGGGGTTTTGAATATATTGCTGGTTTTTGTATTAGTTAAAAAAATATTCAAGAATGAAATAATTGGACTTATCGCTTGTGCTTTATTTGCTGTATTACCTACTGCAGTATTTTATATGCTTTTTGCTCGTGGAGTAATGCTTGCATTGACTTTTGGCTTGCTGCTGCTCTACTTCTTTATTGCAAAAAGAATAGAAACCTGGGGCAAAATTGACATTGTGCTGGTTGCTATTTTCTGTGCGCTTGGATCGTTTTCCATGATTAGCTTTCCAATTTATTTCATTTTACTTTTTGCGATTCACTTTATAAAATCACTGCAACAGGGTAATAAACAAGCCCTTCGAAAACTTACGTACGCCAGCTTATGGATTGGCTTGTTCGTTCTCATTCTTTTTACGCCAATGGCTATCGGTTCAGGCTTTGATTTAGGATTAGATTCAAATTACGCTAATCAATCTTTTTCTTGGAGTAGCTTATGGCGGGTTACGGAGAAAATTTCTAAAGATCAAATTGGATTTTTTTATGGTGCTTATTTCTTTCTAATTGTCAATTTTGTTTTTCTCTTTTTGTCTAAAAAAAAGGAAATCATTATTCTCAATATCGGACTACTTCTTATCCCTTACTTACTGTTTATTATCGGTATTCATTTGCCCGCTCGCGCATTGAGCTTTCAAATTGTTGCTTATTTATTTTCCCTGACCATCTTATTCGAGTACCTACTTCGAAAAACATCCATAGCTATTGTAAGTTTTACAAGCTTAGCGATTTTACTTTATGGAAATTACATCTCAACAAAACATACGTTTTTTGATTGGAGCAACCGACCCGATAAAGGAGCTTATGAAATAGCCCAGATTCTTCAAGCAGAAAATAGTAGTTCGTACTACGACATTCAAGGGCAATACAGCTATTTCGTCCCGAGCATTTTATACCACCATAAAATAAATGGAAAAGACATTAAATATTTTACAAGTAATAAAAAGAGTGCACGTTATCTGCCTAAGAATAAATTCTCAGGAAATGTTTTTATGGCAAATAATCCTTTGAGTGATACGATTTCTTCTGAAATTTTATACCACTATCAAGATGAGTCTAGAAATTTTACAGTGTATCGTCAGGTAGATCCTCCACATGAGGCTCTCTAAGTTCTACCGCTTTTTTTGCTTTTTTTCGGAAGCGCATATTCAATAGCTCAACAGCAAAAGAGAATGCCATTCCGAAATAAACATAATTCTTCAAATGAATTTCATGCGCCTTTTCTGCATCCCACCCTTCTATGATTAAAACCAAACCAATCATTACCAGAAAGCTCAACGCTAGCATTTTGATCGTCGGATGTTTTTCAATAAAGCTGGCAATGTTTTTGGCAAACGTAAACATTACAATCATTGCAATAACAACCGCTATTATCATAATTTGTACATGATCCACTATTCCAACAGCCGTAATAATACTATCAAAAGAAAATACCATATCCACCAATACAATTTGAACCATCAATTTGCCGAATGATCCTGCCAAAGAAGCATTTGCTCCGTGCTCCTCTCCTTCTAGTTTTTTATGAATTTCACCAACCGTTTTTACCAATAAGAATAATCCTCCACCTAGCATAATCACGGCATTCGGTGTGAATTTTTTTCCAAGAATATTAAAGAGTTCGTAGTCTTTAAATGAAATAAGCCATGTAAGCCCTAGCAATAATATCACGCGCATAGCAATACCAAAAATCATCCAAAGGCGACGCGCTTTTTTCTGATCTTCTTTTTTCATTCTACCCATTATGATAGAAACAAAAATTACATTGTCAACTCCCAGTACGATCTCAAGTATCGTAAGCGTTAATAAACTAATAATTGATGCGCCAGGATTTGCGAGTATTTCTTGCATGCCACGAAATTATACTAATGAAATTTTATAACGTTATCAGACATTATAAATTTTTACACCATCTAATGTTCCAGTTTTTGCTAAATCTGGTTGAACGTTCAGAATAATTGACGCTTATAATCAATGAACCTTAAGCCTTTATCAATGCTTTGCAAATATTTTTTGCTAAAGCCGGACCTTCATAAATAAAGCCAGTATACACTTGTACTAAACTAGCACCAGCCTCTAATTTTTCTTGCGCATCTGCCGCTGTAAAAATTCCACCAACAGCTATTATCGGTAATTTACCACCTGTTCTATCAGCAATATATTTGATAATTTCAGTACTTTTCTTTCGTAAGGGTTTACCACTGAGTCCTCCTGGGCCAATTTCCTTCACTTCTTCTTCTGTAGCATTGATTACGTTGCGATCAATGGTTGTATTCGTTGCCACAATACCGTCGAGCTTGGTTTCTTCTAGTATTTCTAAAACATCATCCAATTGCTCTTTGCTTAAATCCGGTGCAATTTTTAGCAAAATGGGTTTGGGATTTGGAAATTTTAAATTTACGTTTTGCAAATGAAGTAACAATTTTTTCAAAGGTTCCTTTTCTTGCAGTTCTCGCAGATTTGGAGTATTCGGACTGCTTACATTCACCACAAAATAATCCACTACTGGATGTAATTCCCTAAAACAAATGTCATAGTCATCTAAAGCGGTTTCATTGGGCGTCACTTTATTTTTGCCGATATTCCCACCAATTATTACATCAGAGGTTCGTTTTTTTAATCGTTCTACTGCTGCCACTACGCCTTCATTATTAAATCCCATTCGGTTAATAATTGCGGCATCGCCCGGCAACCTAAATAATCTTGGGCGCTCATTTCCTTCTTGTGGTTTGGGTGTTACGGTTCCAATTTCGATGAAACCAAAACCTAAACAACTTAACTGATCTACAAATTTGGCATCTTTATCAAAACCCGCTGCCATACCAATTGGGTTCTTAAACTTCAAACCAAAAACTTCTCGTTCAAGACTTGGGTGATTCAGGCTATAATTACTTTTCAGAAAGGTTTTTCCCAAACCAGAATTATATGCTTTTGTCAGCCAGGCCATTACTTTATAATGAACATCTTCTGGATCTTGACGGAATAATATTTTTTTTACAAGACTATACATTTATTATTTTATTACCTCTTCTAGTTTTTTCAGTAAGCCTTCACCGCGTAATCCGCTAGCGATGATATAACCATTAGGATCTACCAAAAAGTTTGCTGGAATACTATTGACTCGATATTTCTGAGCAATACTGCTGCTCCATCCTTTTAGCTCGCTAATTTGATTCCATACCAATCCATCTTTGGCAATTGCTTTTTGCCAGTTCCCTTTATCGGTGTCTAAGCTAACTCCTAAAATATCAAAATTGGCTGATTTAAATTTTTCATATGCTTGCACGACCGTTGGGTTTTCTGCACGACAGGGACCGCACCAAGATGCCCAAAAATCTATCAATACATATTTACCTTTATAATCACTCAGCCGAACTGTTTCGCCCTTGGGTGTTTTGCCATTAAAATCGGGTGCCGGATTCCCTTGTTTTGTATCCACCGGTGCGGCGGATAGTTTTTCAGAACCTACAAAATGATCTACGTAAAGCTTGATTAAGTCATTACCCTTAAAACGATCTTGAACTTTTTCATAATATTGAGTCACGAAAGGAGCATCTAGTTTGGGATCAATAATATTAACAGCCATTATGGATGCCACAGCACTCGTGCTCGTATCGGCCATTTTCTTCAAGTAGGTATTGAATATAAGGTTGCGTTGCTTAAAATCTTGTTTAGCTCGCTCCAGTTCTTGCGTATTCCCACGAGCTTTTAGACTATCAAAAATTACATCAAATGTGCGCACGTCAATAATACTTTGACGTCTAGTATCTACTAATTCTTTTACGGCTATGCTCTTCGGCGACCCCGAAATTTGATAATCCTCTATTTGATTCCAATCACCCGATATTTTAACAGCATCACCTTTCTCCAAAGCCAACATAATATTGCCGCCTTGCAAAAAGCTTAATCGATACATTTTTTCTTGACCCAACTTTGCTTGCAAGGTGAAAGGGGCATTTTCTTTAATAGTAGCCGAATCTACCAATACAAATTCTGGACCTTTGATTTCATGAAGTACAACGCGCTGAGCAGGAATATTTTTAAGGTCAACGGTGATATCGCCAGCAGTTTGACAAGCCGAAAAGAAGCAAACAAGCACTGCCAAAAAAATTACCAGTGTTTCTTTCAGTACATTATGATTCTTCTTGCGATACTTCATTCTTTTCCTTTTTTAAATCTTTAATATCTTCTATTAAATCCTCTACTTTTTCCATTTTGGTGCCATCGTAGGCTCCTCTAATATTATCATATTTATCTACCAATACAAAATATTGCGTGTGTACAAAGTCTGGTGTCACTTTTACTGAATAATCTTTGGTGGCTACTGCAGTAATCAAATAAGAATTCAGTGCCATATCATACAGTTCTTTTCGCTCGCCGGTCATAAAATGCCATTGCGCCACGTCCGCTTCGTGCTTATCGGCATAGCGTTTTAATTGCTCCACAGTATCTGTTTCTGGATCAACGGTATGCGTCAAAATAAGAACATCCATATCACCCCGAAATGTTTTGTAGACCTCTGTCATATTCTCCGTCATTTTAGGACAAATACCTTTACATGTGGTAAAACAATATTCAATGACACGTATTTTTCCTGCCACATCGCGCTCTGTAATGGTGTCACCGATTTGATTGACAAATGAAAAAGCACCTACTTTATGACCTGGATTGCCAATAACAGGTAGGCTACGCGGGCTTTGTTTGTATTCGTAGTTATAGTAAGCCAAAAATGCAATGCCCAATAGCATCAAAAAAACTAGGATAAATATTCTGGATGGTCTCATTTGGATGCAAAGGTAAAGCGGGAAATTTCCAATTATGAAATAACAAATGTCAAATGTGCGTCACATAGATTATTTGCTTGAAATTATCAAATGCGCTTAATGCCTTTCTTGGAAACATAACCTTCGCGCAAATCAGATAATTGTATTAAAACGTATCCTTTTTTGTTCGCAGGCTCTTTATCAACTATTTTAATTTCGGTTCCTTCCGGTATTTTTTCTGGCTCTGAACTGCCCTCGCTTTCAAAAAATACACGTTCTACTACCACAGCTTCATAATGATGAATACCGTTGTAATATTGAATAAACATAAGGAAGGCGCACAATAAAAAAATTCCTAACAATAAATTTCCTATTATTGGAGACAAGCGTTTTTTACGAATTAATCTAACATAAAGTTGAGCTAAAAATGCGATGAAGCTGAGCAGTGCTATGATAGCCCAACCATTAATAGAAAATAAAGAATAAAAAGAGCGCCACCATCGTAAGAAAAAGATTTCTTTCTGCTCAATGAGCGGATTTTTGATTTGTTTTTTGGCAAGCAGGTAATTATCCAAGGTATACTTAGTACAACGTATCTCCATGGATTTACGGTAAGACCAAATCGCCCATCCTACTTTCCCAGATTTGTAAAAAGCGTTGCCCATATTATAGAACAAATCATCACTAGCAAAGCCGCTTTGCACCAATTGCGTATATAGTTTAGCAGCACTATCATAATTCTTGCTGTGGTACAGCGAATTGGCCTGCTCAAACATAACATTGCCTTCTGCCAAAACAGTTGCACTCCAAGCAAGGCTTGCTATTAATATGGTAAGAATTTTCAACCTCATCCTAATTTGTCCTCTAAGGTGCCAATTAAGCGTAAGCTATCCGAATAAACTTGATTCATTTTAAAATCACCTGCTTCTGGAGCATAAAGTGCTAATTCACATTCATCCGTTATTAAAAAGAGTTCATCTACTAATTCCTGTGAAATTTCTTTCTTTCTGAGTAGTGTGCCAGCCATTTCTTTTGATAAGGTAGATAACGGAATATTTAGCTTATCACTCAAGTAAAGCCAAACCGCTTTTGAAGTTTCCTCGTAAAACTTGATATGCTCGTTTGCCTTACGATGGTTTTCGGCTTTATTCAATCTATTAAGTGCTACTTTATTCGCTCGTTTATTTTTAAAACGTACTTTATCCTTTTGTTCATGCTCTTCTCTTCTTCTGAAACCTAATAGAAATAAAAATCCAAAGGTCGGTAATAAATAAGCACCCCAATACCACATTTGCTCAGGTAATATGGTGGATGTATCCTTCTGCAATTTCATATTCTCAGAAGTGATATCATGAATATACATGGGTAAAATGAAACCTCCTTTTTTTCGAACTTTCCCGGGCCGTACACGAACGGTGTATTCTGAAGTGCTCTTTACTTCGTAACGCTCAGCATCTGCATTATAATAAGCTAGTGAAATAGGAGGCACTTTCAATTCACCAGTTCCTTTCGGTGAAAAACGATAAGTAATTTTTTTATACCCCGTCACTCTATCCTTTGCTTTACTGGTAATAGTATCAAATTCAATCGGTTCAAAAAGCTCAACAATACTATCAGGCAATAACAGTTTGGGAGCTTCCAACAATTTAATATTTCCATTTCCTCTAATGGTTACAGTCAATGTGGCCACATCATCGGTAGTGAGTTCCGTGGCGCTAATTTTACTCTCTATATCAAATGAGCCAACGGCATCTGTAAAATGCTCAGGACGATCTTCCACAGGAAAATCTTTTACATTCACTGTGACCGTATTACTTTTTTTATCATCTAAATTAATTTCCTGAAGTTCATTAACCATATGGTAGCCTTCATCTATAGATCTACCAAAAGGGTTACGCCTTTTTACTGGTACCGCTTTACGCAAAGTGGCTCTGCCCTCCATTACTACAGGATCAATTGTTAACTCGCCCGTTTTCAAGGGGAAAAGCGCCGTCTTTTTCAAAAGAAGCACATTGTATTCTTTTCCATTAAGCACCTCTCTTCTTGGAACGGGCGGTGCAGGAATATCTAAAACTTCTTTCCAAAAGTTATTTGACTCAGGAAGTTTTTTCAAACTCATATGCGCCTTTAACCGAGAGTATAATTTATAACTTACCGTAATTTGCTCGCCAATGTGAACGTCGGTTTTATCTACTTCGGCTCGTATGAATAAATGATCATCGATATTTTCTTCACTAATTTGGTCATTCGGGTTCAAAAGTGGTTTCTGACCCCGTCGAGGTGACCCATTGGATCGACCTGAAGGAGACTGACCAAACAATTGACGCTGTTGTGCCATCATAGCATCTTGCATCCGTTGCATTTCTTGAAACCAAGGGTCATTAGCAAAAGGATCAGTCATTTGTTGCCTACGTTGTGGTCTTCTTTTTACTAACCGACCTTTCACTGCATCAATTCCAACTTGTTTAGATCTAATCTTACGTCCACGAATAGTGGCTATGGCAATCGGGAAGTTTAAGCGACCGGTTCGTCGTGGCTTGAATGAGAACGTATAAATCAAACTCATACTGACTCGGTCATTCATCATATTGATATTTCGTGCTTGAGAAGGTTGCCCTAATACTTTAAAGTCATTAGATGGTTCAAGAACTAGATTATCCAATCGTTGCACATTCTGTATGATATATTGCACATGGATTACATCCTCAGTTCCCATCTTGTTTTCAGGTACTTCTGTAGTAAAAATGACCTCTTGAGCCAACAAGCCCATGCTGGCAAAAATCATTAGGAACGATAAAGGAAAAAACCTGTGCATATTCTTCGATTGCAATATGCACACAACCCCTATGGATACTACATCATAAGCAGTTAAACTTGAGTTAAAACAAGAAATTTTAGAATTACCTAAACTTAATTTTTTGGTTATTAATGACTGTTGTAATTTCAGAGCACCTATCATGAAAAGAAGAAAATTTATCAAACGTGGATTCCAAGCTTCAGCACTTTTGGCTGCAGCTAGTTTTCCCTTGAACAGTTTGGCTGCCACACATCGTGAGTTGTGCATTCTGCACACGAATGATGTTCACTCTAGGCTAGATCCATTTCCTATGGATGGCGGAAAATATGCCGGATTAGGTGGGATTGTGAATCGAGAGCGTGCAATCTCTCAAATCAGAGATGAAAACCAGCATATTTTGCTTTTAGATGCTGGCGACATGTTTCAGGGAACCCCATATTACAATTTGTATAAAGGAAAAGCCGAAATTGAAATGATGAACTTATTAGATTATGATGCCGGCACAATTGGCAACCATGATTTTGATAATGGAATTGAAGCGTTGGCTGAAAATTTGAAAAGAGCCAACTTCCCATTAGTAAATTGTAATTATGATTTTAAAAATACTCCATTGCATCGCATTGTTCCGCCCTACAAAATTATCCGTCGTGGTGGACTAAAAATTGGAATCCTAGGAGTTGGTATTGAACTGAATGGATTGGTGCTCAAAAAACTATATGGCAATACGGTATATAATGACCCAGTGACTCAAGCAAATAAATTGGCTCAGTATCTCAAAACAAGTAAACACTGTGATTATGTAATCTGCCTTTCGCATTTAGGGTATCGATACAAAGGTTCAAAAATTAGCGATGTGGTGCTAGCTCAAAAAAGCGAACACATCGATTTAATCATCGGTGGTCATACACATACCTTTTTAAAAAAACCAACCGAGCTACAAAACAAAAAAGGAAAACTGATTTTGGTGAATCAAGTAGGTTGGGCTGGCATCAATTTGGGAAAAATAAATGTGAAATTTCAGTCAAAAAATCAATTAAAATATCAATCTTCCTTACCTGTCAAAATTTCTAAATAAACAAACGGAAAAAAATTTTTTTTATACACAAAAATTGCCCACTTTCGCCTACGAATGGTTATCCACAAAATAACTATTAATTCATACACAAGTAACTAATAATTAAAAACTCAAAACACAAAAAATTTACGTAACACACATGTCGAAAACTGCAGAACAAGTTTGGGAGAACAGCTTAAAAGTGATCAAAGACAACATCAGTTGGCAGGCATATAAAACGTGGTTTGAGCCTATAAAACCAGTTAGTTTAGAGAATGATATTCTCACTATTGAAGTACCGAGTCAGTTTTTTTACGAGTGGATTGAAGAACACTACGTAGAACTCATCGCCAAAACCATCAAACGTGAAATTGGTAAAAACGCACAGCTAGAGTATCGTATACTCATGGAAAGTCGCAATGCACATAACCCCGCATCTGTAAGAGTATCCAGTAGCACCCAAGGAAGTGCTGCTTATAGCAACCAATACACGGAGGTAAAACAACAAGAAGATTTTTCTATCAAGAATCCTTTTGTGATACCTGGTTTAAAGCGATCACAAATTGACCCACAGTTAAATCCGAATTACACCTTTGACCGCTTTGTCGAAGGTGAGTGTAACAAGCTAGCTCGCAATGCGGGCATGGCGGTAGCACAAAAACCGGGTGGTACTTCTTTTAACCCACTGGTAATTTATGGCGGCTCAGGATTGGGCAAAACGCATTTGGTACACGCCATCGGAAACGAGACGCGTCGCATGCATCCCAACCGCACTGTTTTATATGTAAGCGCTGAGAAATTCATCCACCAGTTTATGGAGCACGCGCGCAATAATGAGATAAACGACTTTATCAATTTCTATCAGCTGATAGACGTATTGATTATTGACGATATCCACTATTTCGCTCCTGCTGTAAAATCTCAGGATGCTTTCTTCTCAATTTTTAATCACTTACACCAAAATGGTAAGCAACTGATTCTTACTAGCGATAAACCACCGAAAGATTTAAACGGAATGCAAGAGCGATTGCTTAGCAGATTCCGTTGGGGACTTAGTGCCGATCTTCAAATGCCTGACTTTGATACTCGCATGGCTATTTTAAACCACAAAATGAAACACGATGGTTTAGAATTACCTGCTGAAGTTGTCAAATATCTAGCTTATAATGTACAAAATAATGTACGCGAAATTGAAGGCGCATTAATATCATTATTAGCTCACTCTTCTCTAGTGAAAAAAGAGATAGATATCGAGCTTGCAAAAAAAGTACTACGCAATATTGTAAAAACAAGCTCGAAAGAGGTAACCATTGATGCAATACAAAAAATGGTATGCGAATACTATAGCGTAACCTACGATAAATTACAAGCTAAAACTCGTAAGCGTGAAATTGTTCAGGCAAGACAAATCTCTATGTTCTTGGCTAAACAATACACTAAAAACTCATTGAAAACAATAGGCGACCACTTTGGCGGACGCGATCACACTACGGTAATACACTCTTGCCAAACGGTTAAAAACTTGATGGATACAGACTCTCTTATAAGAGAGCAAGTAAAAGAGCTACAGCAAAAAGTGCAGTTGGCTTCTATCTAAACTCACACCTAACAAAACATTGATCCCTCGCGTTTTACGCGGGGGATTTTTCTATCTAGAAAACTCCTTTAGATATATAATAGCTCCATCTCGAGAAAGTAACATTTCATTATTTTCAATTTTCAGAATATCATAAGTCAGGCTTTGCTCATCAGCTGTGAAATTCAATTTTGTTCCTGTAATCTGGATATTACCCTCCGAGCCTTGAATTTTGGTTCGACTGGCAAGGGTCAACTTAGCTTTATAATTTCCTCGACCATCATCTTCTATGATTTCTAAGGTTTTTAAATAGTATTTGGCACCCGTAAACGCTTTATCCTCTTTCTTATAAGTAGACCAAATACCTTTTAGGTTTTCAGGACTTACGTTAATTTCACCTCGCTCTGCACCTGGAATCACTTTTTTTATCGCTCCTTGTCGAAGGTTGACCACTCGTTTAAAAAATTGATAGGTCTCTTCATTTTTTAGAATTAGTTCATCTTCTGAAAGCCAATGCTTACGAAAGGTGTATTGTTCACCAAAACGAATCATCTTTCGATCAAATTGATAGCGTTTATTAAAATATTTGCCGTCATTATACCAAATACGCACCATGCTATCTGGCATAAACTGAAGTTGCATAGTGTCTTTAAATTCAACTAAATCATTCCCCCTTTTATTATACGAGCGTTGATACTCTTGCCATTTTCCCACATAGTTATTTTCATCTTCGGCAGGAGCATTGGCAAACTGCGCAGAAACCGTCGATGAAATTAATAGAGTAACAATAAGAAGTAGAATGTTCGTGTTCATAACAGCTTGTTTTAATGTCATGAAAGTACAATTATTAAATTGAACACGGACTATTTGGTTAAATTCTTAAAAAATAAAAGTGCACCTTCCCTTTTTAAGGTCATAAGTTCGTTTTCGAATTGAACAATTTCATAATTTACTTTTTGCTCCCCTAGTATGATTTCTATCTCATTGTGGGCAAGGTAAAAACGCACTTCATGTTTAGTAGACTTTTTACTATTAGCAAAAGTTGCATTTCCCTTAAAAAAACTCGCACCATCAATTTCTGATATTTGAAAGTTTCTCAGGTATTTTTTTTCATCGTTAAAGTCTTTGTCGCTTTTTTTATAAATCTTCCAATGACTATTCACGAGAGAAAGTGCAATAAACTCGTTGTTTAGCTCTTCGTTGACATTTATTTCCTCTTGCACAAAGGGTTTCACATAAAAACCAGGCACTTTTCTGAGAAATGAAGTTGAATTTTTATTTGCCATAATAAGGGTATCCCCTTGTCTTTTGATAGATGCAAAAACTTGTCCGTTGCCAAGGTGGTATCCATCACGTTGAAGGGTCAATTGCCCCCCAGAAATCCGACTGTGCAAATCAAAAAAGCGCGTTAGGCTATCTTCTCGAATTGATATTTTTAAGGTATCGCTAAATTCCATCGCGCGCGCCGCCATCCGATTTTTAATCTCAGTACGCTTATACTCTTGCCAAAAACCCGCCAAAGAAATTACTTGTTGTCTATTCCTTCTATAATCAGCAATTCGCTTTTGATACTCGGGTCCATACACTGCTTTCTTTTTTGGTTTTTGAGATCCACAACCAAAAAAAGTCCCTAAAAAACAAAGCAGAATAAAAGTAAAAAAACGCATTGGGTGATTTTATTTCAACTCGAAAGTCTCAATAAATTTGGTCGTAAAGTTTCCGTTTTTGAAATCTTCATTTTCCATTAATTGCAAATGAAACGGAATCGTTGTTTTAATCCCTTCAATTACATATTCGCTCAGCGCACGATGCATTGTTCTGATGGCATCTTCACGTGTTTCACCAAAGCAAATAATTTTAGAAATCATACTATCATAATAAGGCGGTATTGTATAACCCGAATAGATATGGGAATCTATTCGAACACCTTGTCCGCCCGGCGTATGCAGGTTGGTTATTTTTCCGGGAGACGGTCTAAAATCATTATACGGATCTTCGGCATTAATACGACATTCAATGGCATAACCTTCGGGCATATAATTTTTACCAGAAATTGGAACACCGCCCGCAATCTTAATTTGCTCTTTAATCAAATCTCTAGAGATTACTTCTTCTGTAACACAATGTTCAACTTGAATACGCGTATTCATTTCCATGAAATAGAAATTACGGTGTTTATCAACTAAGAACTCTACCGTTCCTACTCCTTCATAATTAATAGCTTGTGCCGCTCGAATAGCAGCCTCTCCCATTTCATCGCGCAATTCGGGTGTGGCAAATGGTGATGGACTTTCTTCTACTAATTTTTGATGACGACGCTGAATACTGCAATCTCGTTCACTTAAGTGACAAATAGTTCCATGTTGATCTCCAGCAACTTGTATTTCTATATGTCGTGGCTCTTCCACGAACTTCTCCATATACAAACCATCATTTTTAAATGAAGCAGCCGCTTCCTGCTTAGCCGAGTTATAATTTTCTTCTAATTCGCTTTCTTTCCAAACCACACGCATCCCTTTTCCACCGCCTCCGGCAGTCGCTTTTATCATGACGGGATACTTCATTTTCTTAGCTAATTTTTTAGCCTCTGCTACACTTTTTAAGAGCCCACCACTACCAGGAACCACAGGCACCTTGGCCTTGATCATGGTTTCCTTTGCCGTGATTTTATCTCCCATGGAGTTAATCAT
>CAYMFF010000023.1:0-16932 GCA_964389575.1 uncultured Chitinophagaceae bacterium | reverse complement strand
GCAATTTCACCTCGATTGGCTATTAATATTTTTTTAAACATAAAAGACTATGTTTTGATTTAAGGTTCAACTAAAAATAACGGCTGATCATATTCAACCGGAGAAGTATCATCAACCAATACTTTTACTATGGTTCCACTTACTTCACTTTCTATTTCATTAAAGAGTTTCATAGCTTCTACAATGCACAATACGTCGCCTTCTTTTATAGAATCTCCTACGCTTATAAATGGTGGTTTGTCAGGACTACTAGAACGATAAAAAGTTCCGATCATAGGAGACTTTACCGTAATTAGATTGTCACCCGCTGGAGCATCGGAACCTCCACCACTTGGCGGTGCTGGTGCGGGAGCTACAGGTGCTGCACTAGGTGCCGGTGCTGGCGCCGCTGCCATTGGAGCTGCTGCTTGAACAACTGTAGCTGCTTGCGTTACACCTTGACGAATCGTAATTTTAAAACTGCCTTTTTCTAACTTCAGTTCATTAACACCTGAATGATTTACTGCATTTAATAAATTAGTAATTTCATCAATATTAAAATTAGCTGGAATTTTACTCTTTGCAGGAGCGGGCTTTTTGGCTACGCTCTTTTTGTTCGCTACTTTCTTTGCTGGGCTTTTCTTTTTTGCCACTACTTTTTTCGCAACTGCTTTCTTCTTCGTTTTTGCTTTTTTTGCCATGTTGTTTTTTTTAATTTAACACACCCCCCTCGCCTTATTCTAAGATATAGACAATAAGGACAAAAATTATTTTTCTTCTTTTACGCGTTCTACGTAATCGCCTGATTTTGTATTTACTCTTATTTTTTCTCCTTCATTTATAAATAAAGGAACCATCACTTTTGCACCAGTTTCTACAGTGGCTGGTTTTAAAGTTTTGGTAGCTGTATCACCTTTCATTCCAGGCTCGCTATAGGTTACTTCTAACACAATTTTTTCTGGTAATTCTACGCCCATTGGCAATTCTGTTTCACCATTCATAGCCACACTTACGTTTTGACCATCTTTTAAAAATTGCGGCGCATTCACCATTTCTTCTTGAATAGCAATTTGCTCAAAGGTTTCGGTATTCATGAAGTTATAACCAGTATCATCTTTATATAAAAATTGAAACTCTTTCTTCTCCACGCGAACGGTTTCAATTTTCTCACCACTATTCCAAGTGTGTTCAATCGTTCGTGTATTGTCCACACCTTTCAGCTTAGCCCAAACTTTTGCGGCCGCTCTAGCTGTTTTGTTCTGGCCAAAATCTACTACAGAGTAGAGAGAGCCGTCTAGTTTAATAATTAAACCTGTTTTGATATCAGTAGTACTAGCCATGCTATTTTTTCATTTGTGAACGAATCGCAAATATAATGTTCGCTTATTACTAACGAAATATTAAGCGATAAAAGTAAATAACAGATTCGTGCACAGTTTATTGACATTAATGGATTATATATTTAGGTATTTACAATGTGAAAAATTCAATGAATCTGTATCTTCAATTTTAAATGATTAAATCGCTGAAAGACACTGATTTTGCTGGTGGCAGTATGCTTCTAATCAACAAACCATTGGGTATTACTAGTTTTGGTTTAGTTTTTCAGGTAAAAAACTGGCTGAACAATAAAGCATTTCGAGAGGAAATGCTGGCTAAGGGCATTGAGATGACGGGCAAGAAAGGTAGAATCAAAGTTGGTCATGCTGGCACCTTAGACCCATTGGCTAGTGGACTTATGATAGTTTGTACCGGCAAATGGACCAAACGCATTAACGAATTTATGGGAATGGATAAAACCTATACCGGCACTTTTCGATTAGGCGCTACAACACCTACCTATGACAGAGAATCTTTACCCGAAAATGAAAAACCAACAGACCACATTAAGGCAGCGGATATAGAAAAATTAAAAGAACAATTTTTGGGCGAAATAAAACAATTGCCACCAGCCTACTCAGCTATAAAGCAAGATGGACAAGCACTCTACAAATTAGCACGAGAAGGAAAAGAGGTAAAACTCAATCCGAGAATTATGACAATTCACTCCTTAGAAATGAATTATGACCAGATACCGGAAGTTTCTTTCAAAGTGCGCTGTAGTAGTGGAACGTATATCCGCTCGTTAGCCAATGACATTGGCGAAGTTTTGGGATGCGGAGCTTATTTAAGCAGTTTAATTCGCACTGAAATTGGTGATTTTAAACTCGAAGCTTCTTATTCTTTACAAGAAATGATTGAGCATTTTGGCACTAGTGCTAAGTTGAAAGTGATTGAAGCCAAATGCTAACTTTCGAGCAATCTCGGTCGGCAATTATACTTTTCTATTAATAATTTCTGATATTTATCGGCTTCTTCGAATACCGATTTAAAAATCTTCTTCCCGATACTTCTTTCAATATCGGTTTCATAAAATACTGAACCGATAACAATATCATTTCCGTGAACGCTAAACAAGGTGTATTTCATTTTTTTATTTTCACGCAATAAAAATTCATACAAATCGCCAATATTATCTTTTGGCAATTGGCATAAAAAGGCATCACAGGTAACGAATAAATTTTCAGGATTAAAACGAACTTTTATAGTGGCTATTCCTTCTTCCACCTCCCAATTGTTCTGACCGATACGAGCAATTTGAACATTCATATTCAAATCACCTAAAATTTCTTCAATGGTTTTTGCTACGCCCGTTAGTTTCACTTCATCGCTTACTTGCACCGTTGTAATATCAATTTCTACTCCACAATTCGGACAGTATTTATCATCTTCAATATTATCAGCATCCACCATAAACGAGCATGACGGACAACGCTCTACATAAGTGCCTTTTTGTGGCAGATATTGCTCAATTGCTTCTTTTAGATAAATAGCAGGCAACGCAAAGCCGAGGTTATCGCCGCCGCGTAAAATAAATGTATTGATACCAATAATCTCGCCATCCATATTTACCAACGGTCCGCCGCTGTTACCCGGATTAATAGCTGTGTCAGTTTGAATATATTTTAGCCCTTTCATGACTCGATCTTTTCTTGAGACCACTCCTCTACTTGTAGAATAATTCAATCCATACGGATGACCAATTGCCATAACTTGGTCCCCATCACGAAGGTCATCATAATTCCCAATCTGCAAATGAGGTAACTCTTCCCAATCAGGCGCCTGAATAAACGCTAAATCATACTTGCTATCTACAAATAAAACATCGGCGAGTTCTTTTCTAAACTTCTGTGTTTTAATAGTAACTCGGGCAAAATCTTTTACCACATGATGATTGCTCACTATCATATTACAATCCTTTAGATAAAATCCTGTACCGGTGGAGTTGGGCGTTGCAATTTGAATTACGCCTTTCTTAAACTGAGTTAAAAATTCTGCTCTAGCCATTTGTTCTATTTCTTTTTTCTAAAATCTAATTTTGTAATCTGTAGTAATAACGTAAAATTGAAACTTTGTAGGTTTTCAAAATCAAGCGATGCTGTGTCAATATTCATAAGCGCATAACGCTCCTGATTTTCTGCATTAATAGCTTCAATTTTTTCTTTTACTTTATCGGCATCAAAAGTCTTACTGGCGCGATCATACAATCGGTCTTCGTAGCCCATAGCCTGATAATAATCATTGTGATTTACATGCATTAATATATCAAAAAGCTGTGTTGCAGGCTTGGGAAGACTATATGAAAACTGAGAAAAGGCAAAAGAATACTCCAACATTTCCAAGACAATATCATTATGATCATTTTCGCGATACCAGGTCACGTTCTTAAACGTATTATTGATTGTATCGATGACATGATTAAAAGGCGTTGGCTTGGTTAATGAAAATGTATGCTTCGCTTTATAAAAATATTTTTTTACATCTTCTTCTTTCCATTGTTGCAATTCTTTTAGCTTTTTGAGCATATTATAATTACGCTCACTCACGGCAATTTCTTTAGGGTTGGTCCAAAAAATCGAATTTACCTCCTCTAGTTTCTCAGTAAAGCGTCCTTCTGGCAACAACAGATAGTCCAACTTGAAAACAAGATTCAACATCATATAAGAAATACCTCCTGAGAAAGTATCTGGATTTAATTTTTCAATTTTGGCGATGGTTTTATCAATCCAATATCTAAAAAAATCATACTTCACTTGTTTTTCTTCCGGTGAACACTCCACGATATGTTCGGTTCCTGCGGCTTCCAACGCTTTGAAATCATCCACTAAAATGTCATCCAAGCGGTCGGCCTGAATACTTAATTCCTTCAGTGCATAGTACAGCTTATTAGGCGCGGCAGCTCTTATGTTGTTATATATTTTTAGCTTCAGCTTATCTTCATCCAAGTAAAATTTGCTGTAATACAATTGAAAGTTTTTTTCGAGCAACTGACGAAATACCGGAACTGATGGTTCGGTAAAACTAGCGATGGCAACCTCAGCCTTGACACAATAATCATCTATGCTTCCACTGATTTTTTTACTTCCTTGATGTATAAAAAACTTGGTCGTATCATTTTCTTTTTCGAAAATTACATTATTCGTATTGGGATCTCTCAGATAAGTGAAAAAATGCACAATAGAGTCATCGTACTCTTGTTGATCATATAATTTTTTAGATTTATTCCACTCTTCGAGTTGAAAACTACTTTTATTATTATCAGAATACCGGCCAAATACAGGTTGTTTTACCTGCTCTTCTTTTTCATCTTTATCGGAAGAAAATAATCTTTCAAAAAGTCCCATTGGTCACCGAAGATAAACCCTAATTTACAAGCACTTGATAAAGTTTTGTAAAATAGCTAACCCATGCTCGCTCATATAACTCTCAGGATGAAACTGCACGGAGAATACAGGCAGGGTTTCATGTTGCATTGCCATAATTATTCCATCTTGATTTACTGCGGTTACGTCAAATATCTTTGGCAAATCAGTTTGCTGGACATACCAAGAATGATAAAGGCCGACCTCGAATTGAGTAGGTAATTTTTTAAATAAAACGCCGTTTTGCTTAACGGTTAAAAGGGTTTTTTCACCGTGCAACGGGATATCATATTGTCCTAGACTCCCGCCAAAATGCTGAGCAATAGCTTGATGTCCAAGACAAATTCCTAACATGGGAATGGCTAAAATATGGCGTTTAAGAAAAGGCATCAAATCACCAGCAGCAGATGGCAAATTCGGACCAGGAGAAATAATAACCCCATCAAAATTGTCAATTTCTACAGACTCTAATTCATCGTTCTTCTTAAGCGTAATTTCTAGGCCATCGAACTGACGTAACAATTCTATTACATTGAATGTAAAAGAATCATAATTATCTATGAATAATATTCTCAAAAGCCTTCTTACTTTAGCCAACGAAAATAATATTTTTTGTACACAAAAGCACTTCAACAATTAGCCGATAAAATGAATGCCTTGGGAGCCAGCCGAGAGCCCTTCTTTTTTGTCGTTGATTTTTTGGGTGAGAACTTTGATGTAATCCCATTAGCGGATCTTGCAACTCAAGAGGTAAAAATCGATTTTGCCCAATCCGAAACGAATCCTTCGAAAATTAATTTAGAAAAACATCCCATTGCATTCAACGAATATAAAAAGCAGTTTGACAACATTCGGAGTGAAATTCTTTTTGGCAACTCTTATCTCTGCAACTTAACAACTGAAACATCGATACAATCAAATGCTACATTAAAGGATATTTATGAAAGTGCTATTTCTAAATATAAAATCCTTTATAAAAATAAATGGCTTTGTTTTAGCCCAGAAACCTTCGTTAAGGTTGATTATAGAGGGATAAGCTCAAACCCTATGAAGGGAACAATTGATGCGACTATTGAAGATGCTGAACGAAAATTATTAGAAGATCCTAAAGAGCTTGCCGAGCACTATACCATTGTAGATTTAATTAGAAACGACCTCAGTATTGTTGCCAAAAATGTTGAGGTACAAAAATTTAGGTATGTTACAAAAGTGGAAACCGCAAAAGGAGATTTGCTACAAACTAGTTCAAAAATAGTAGGTGAATTGCCAAGTGATTATCACAAAACTATTGGAACAATCGTTTGCAAACTTCTTCCCGCCGGCAGTATTAGCGGGGCTCCCAAAAAGAAAACAATAGATATTATCAAAGAAACTGAAAGCTACCAACGAGGTTTTTATACGGGCGTTGCGGGCATATTTGATGGCGAAAAACTAGATTCTTGCGTGTTAATTCGGTTCATAGAAAAAACAGAAAAAGGATTGGTATACAAAAGCGGTGGAGGTATCACAAAATACAGTGAAGCCAGAAAAGAATATGAAGAGGTAAAACAAAAAATTTATGTCCCGACTGCTTGAGAGTATTAAATGCCAAGACGGCAAATTATGCAATCTTCATCTTCATGAAGAACGCATGCAACGAGCGTTTAAAAGTATTTTTAAGTCAAATCAACAATTTAAGCTTAGCAACATTATTAAGGTGCCGAGCAATGCGCGCCAAGGTCTATTTAAATGTCGAATTGTTTATGATAAACAAATACAAGAAATAACATTCGAAAAATATAAAAGAAAAAAAATCACAACCATAAAACTGATTCATGATGAATCCATTTCATATTCTCACAAATATGAAAATCGCGAAAACATCTTGCAACATAGCAAGAAACTAAAAAAAGGAGAAGAACTACTTTTCGTAAAAAAAGGATTGCTTCGAGATGGAAGTTATAGCAATGTTGCGCTATATAATGGTAGCGAATGGCATACACCCGCTTTCCCTTTGCTCAAAGGAACTAAACGAGCCGAACTGCTAACAGAAGGAATCATCAAACCTAAAAGGCTCAAAGTGGACGATTTAAAAAAGTATCAAAAAATTAGCTTTATAAATGCAATGAATGATTTAAACGAGTTGGCGCTATCTCTATAAAATTCTTCGTAAAAAATCTCGTATCTTTAGGATTCAATTTTTTGTCATGAAACATTTTGGAATTCTTCTATCAATTTTATTACTCGTTAATTTTTCGAATGCACAAGAGTTTAGAAAAACAAATTTTTCCGTACCGCTAAAAGCCAGCGTTGACTTAAGTAAAACAACTCCTGTGTTTTATAATTCAAGCTTGGTGCATCTAGATCAACACCCAGTGCCTTATTACACCGATTTTGGCGATAAAAAGAAGCAGGCCCAACAGCGCCGAGCCGAAGGAATTGCAAATCGAGGATCCACTACGGCTTCATACAAAACATTAGGTATCGCTCCAGACCCTATAATTGACACGGGTTGGATTGCTAACTCTGGTGGCACACCAATGGATAACGATATAGCAGTATCAAATGACGGCACGATAATTAGTGCTGTAAACTCTAACCTATTTATTTTTGATGCGTCTGGCACAACCATCGGTATTCGCGGTATTACCGGAATCGTTCCATTCTTAGGTCAGTTTGATCGAGTTTCAGATCCAAGACTCCTTTACGATCCTAAAACAGATCGATTTATTTTAGTTTGTTTTACAGGAAACACAAGTGCCACAACAAAAATCATCATTGGTTTTACGACTACTAACGATCCGCTCATGAGTTGGAACTTTTATGAGCTTACCGGAAATCCTTTTAACGATAGTACATGGAGTGACTACCCTATTATTTCTATTTCTGATAAGGATTTATTCATGACCTTCAACCAAATACAGGAAGGCATTGGTTGGCAGAACGGATTTAGACAAAGTGTAATTTATCAAATCAAGAAAGATGATGGCTACAATGCCGATCCGCTTCAATATACTTTGTGGGATAGTATTGGATACAATGGCAGGCTATACAGAAATATCTGTCCGGCAAAATATCAAGAAAATACAATGGGTGACGATATGTACTTTCTTTCAGTACGAAATGTAGACGTTAGTAACGATAGTATTTTCATCATGCACATTGATGATTCTTACCAATCAGGTAATGCAACCATGACGCAAAAAGTAGTTCAATCGCCAGTTGTATATGGATTTCCTCCGAATCCTTCTATGAATAACGGAAATTATCTAATGACCAATGACGGACGAGTGCTCGCTGCAATTTACGAAAACGACTATATTCATTTCGGCGCAAATTCTGTTCATCCCACATTGGGTAATGCGGGTGTATTATTAGGTGAGATTCAAAATGTGAGTACTTCTACCCCAACCGTAAATGCTGAAATTTTTGCTGATGCTACAACAGAATATGGCTACCCTTCAATGGCGTATATGGGAACAGCTCCCACTGATCATCGGGTCATGTTTAACGTGCCTCATTGTTATACAGATAGCGTGCCCGGCATTAGTGTTTTATATAAAGACGCAAACGGAGATTACTCCGATATGGTGCGCGTAGTAGAAAGTAATAATCCAATTAATAACCTGTCAGACACCAACGAACGTTGGGGAGATTATTCTGGCATTCAAACATTATACAACAATCCTAATGTTACTTATTTAGCCGGAACTTACATACCAGCTTCTACCTATCGCGCTTGGGTAGCTAGAGTTAGCAATGCTGAATGGGCCTTGAATGTTCCTACGGTAAATAACTTAAGTCGTTCTAGCGTTTTTCCAAATCCAGTTAAAGAATCTACTTTCACAGCCACATTCACATTAGCGAGAAAAGAGAATTTATCCTTTAACCTTTATGATATGCAAGGACGTTTAATAGTTAATCTGATGAATGCAAGCTGTAAAATCGGGCGAAATGAATTCTCGTTTAATACGAGTGTTTTAGCCGAAGGCAATTATGTATTCACGATTCAAAGTGAAAATGAAAAGGTACTCTCCAAAATAATTAGTGTAAAATAAAATTGGGAACAATCGAAAATTAAAAAAGCTACCGATTGGTAGCTTTTTTAATTATATTTTTTTGAAACTAAACTGCGAAACTTTCACCGCATCCGCAGGAGCGACTTGCATTTGGATTTACGAAATTGAACCCTTTACCATTCAAGCCATCACTGAAATCTAATTCGGTATTAACGAGATATAAAAAGCTTTTCATATCGCAAACAATTTTAATTCCTTTGTCTTCAAATACCTGATCCGTTGGTTGCGACTCATTATCAAAATCTAGCTTATAGCTCAAACCGGAACATCCACCACCCACAACGCTTACACGAACAAAGTACGTATCATCGGCACCTGACTCTTCCATAAGAGCAAGTACTTTAGCCTTTGCTTTGTCTGTGATATATATTCCGTTTTCTTCTGCTACCATTTTGTTTCAGATTAAACTTCGAGAAACTCAGCTTGACAAAATTGTCAGTAGTGAGACTTTCGAAGAATTAGTGAACAATTTTTTCTTCTAACTCTAATTCTGGCAAACCGTTTTTGACACGATAATCATTAATAGCAGATTTAATCGCATCTTCGGCTAGCACTGAACAGTGAATTTTTACTGGAGGTAAACTCAACTCTTCTACAATTTCCATATTGTCTATAGAAATTGCATCATCAATTGATTTTCCTTTCAGCCACTCTGTAGCAACGCTAGAAGAAGCAATCGCTGATCCACAACCAAAGGTTTTGAATTTTGCATCCTTAATGGTTCCCGTTGCTTCGTCTACTTCAATTTGTAAACGCATTACATCTCCACATTCTGGTGCCCCAACCAAGCCAGTTCCTACTGCCTTGCTTTCTTTATCTAAAGTCCCAACATTTTTTGGGTTATTATAATGATCTAATACTTTCTCTGAATATGCCATAACTCACTATTTTATTTTACAAAGTTACTGCCAAATCACATTGTACCCAAATAAACCAAAAGCGCCTTAGACCGCTTATTTACTGAATTGTGATGCATTTAACAGCTAATCAATAGACGAAATACTTTGAAAAACCTTACCGAAATAAACTAGTCAAATAATCGGACTTTCATTCTACCTTTAATACTTAAAATGATTTCTATGAAAAAGCTCTTTTTCGTCCTTCAATTTGTTATTCTACTTCCGGCAGTTTTGGTTGCTCAAAATAGTGACCCAGCTGTAGCTGAAATAGAGAATGACTCAAAAGTTCATCAAGGTTGGAAGAATGTGACTATTGAAAACTTCGAATTGAACTATCCAGCAGAATGGACGTTAAATACAGAAGGACAATTTGGAACGAAATTAATTTTATTTGCACCCGCTGATAAAACGGGTAAAGATTTTCGGGAGAACCTAACCGTACTGACTGAAAACATATCGGACCCTTCTGTCAAATTAGATAAATATGTAGCACTTTCTGAAAAGATGATTAATAAGCTAATGAGTGATGTGAATTTTGTTACCAACGAAGCTAGTTTGATAAACGGAGTTCAATTTCACACCTTTGTCTACACGGCCAGACAAGGTCAAGTTCGAACTAAAATCACTCAATATTTTACGCTAAGGGATAATGTAGCATACATAATAACTTTTTCTACTACCCCCGATTCTTATGATGCCTATAAAGAAATTGGAACGCGCATCATAAATACTTTTCGGTTTCATTAATCGCCCATAAAAACATAACGAATAATATTAGCACCCATTTGAAGTGCTTCTGCACGTTTTTGTGGAGAATCATTATGGACTTCTGGATCTTCCCAACCATCGTTTAAATCAGTTTCTTTTGTGTAAAAACAAACAACTCTGCCACGATAAACAATACCATACCCTTTCGGTGGTTTTTTATCATGCTCATGAATCTTGGGTAAGCCATTATTAAAATTATACTTCTGATGATAAATCGGATGTGAAAAAGGTAACTCCACGAATTCTAAATCTGGAAATACTTTTTTGAAAGCAGGACGGATATATTTATCCATACCGTAGTTATCATCAATATGCAAAAAACCACCCGCAATTAAGTACGTGCGTAGATTATCTGCTTCGGCATCATTAAAAGAAATACGACCATGGCCAGTGGCAAAAAGTATCGGGTAATTAAAAATTTCTGCGCTGCCGGCTTCCACCTGTGCCTCTTCTCGGCTAAAAGCTGTTCCTAAATTTTTATTGGAAAATTGCGCCAAGTTTTTCAGAGCAGTTGGATTGGCATACCAATCACCGCCACCACCATAGACCAATAGTCCCAATTGCATTTTTTGAGCATTTGCAAAAAAAGCAATGAACGAAAATACCAAAAAAGTAAAGAGAAACTTAACCCGCATTGTGATGAAGTAAAGTTACAGCAACTAATCCTGCTGTCTCGGTTCTTAGTCGGTTTTTTCCTAAGCTTACGCTCTTAAAATTTTGTTGTAGTGCATTTTCAATTTCGTCAATTGTAAAGTCACCTTCAGGACCAATGCCTATAAGTTTTGATTGTTGAGTTTTTAGTTCTGAGCTACTCAAAGCTGTTCGCTCAATACCAGATTCACAATGAGCTATGAATTTTATATCAAATTTTTTGTCATCAGGAGTTTTTCGAAGGTTGAGTAAATCATCAAGCGAGATGGGTTCATGCAATATAGGAATATGATATTGCTGGCTTTGTAACATGGCAGCCATCAACTTTTTATTAAACCGTTCCGTTTTAATTTCTTTACGTTCACTACGTTTTGTTATGATAGGATAAATGCTTCGAACGCCAATCTCTGTAACTTTCTCTAAAAGCCATTCCATGCGCGTATTGTTTTTTGTAAAGGAAATAGCTAAATGAATATCAGGATTTTGATTTTCAATTTGTTCAAGTTGCAACACCTTTACACTACAATCTCGCTTGGTAATACGCTCGATTTCTACGGTCGCCTTTATTCCCTTGCCATTGGTCAACAAAAACTGTTCGCCCGTTTTCATTCGTAATACCTGAGTCACATGACGATTCGTTTCTGACGAAAGTTTATTAAAAGTTTGATTAATATTTTCTTCAAAGAATAATCTCATTTTTATTTTTTCTTAAAAATTTCTACTCGCAAGGAATGTAAATAAAACTCAGTTTTTGCTGTATTCCAAAAATCAAGTTTTGAAGACAGGCCTTCTTCATTATGCTCAATGGGTATAAAAGCCGTTACAGTATCCCATAAACTATGCGCGCCATTAAACATCGTAATAGAATCTAAACTCAAATTTCGATTATTCGGTAAATTCATTTTTGAGAAAACATTAAGCCCATTCCAAGATAATTGCTCCCCATGAAGATCAAACTTATGAACCCATATTAAAGAACGATACGGGTCCCCCAAAAACTCTGGAAACTTTACAACGCAACTTAATTTTACAAAAGCATTTGGAGAATAAGATTTGGCATCTTCCAGCGGAATATCAAACTTTAAATTAGGAGACTCCAGCCCTTTGGGCAATCTCAAAACGGTATCACCTAATTGCGCATCGAATATTCTGGGATACTCCGTATTATCAGAAGCTGTGTATAAAAGAAGAGGATCTCCTACGCGCTTCAAGCTTGATTCGTCGGGTTGTCTAATACCTATGTCTCGATACACTAAATCATTATAGCAAAGATTGTTTTTGAACATCATCCGTTTATAAAAAGCATGCGTTGAAAACTGGGACCAGTGTTTTTCTACTTCGTTTAAATAGGTATAATGCAAATTGTGATAAACGAAAAAAACAAGTGCAATTGTTGTTAGAATTTTTGCTATTTTATTGTGGGCAATCCAATCGAATAAAACAACCAATGCAATTAGCAACAAAGGATAAATATGCAACATGGGGCGAGAGCCAAAACCATTTATATATTGATAACACTCCCAACTATAAATTATATAAAAATATAAAGGCAACAGAATTAGTGTGGCAGTTTTGAAGCCATGTAAATTATGTTTTCTAAACAAGGCAATGATTGATAAAATCCAGATGGGAGAATAAAGTAACCAACCATTATCTGGACCAAATAATCCGGCCCAGAGTTTTGGTTTTAAAAAATGAAAACTTTGCCCGTTATAACTGTAATATATAAAAGATCCGGAATACACTTTCCAGAATATCATTTGTGGTAGAATTGGTATAAAGAAAATACCAATAGCCAGAAATAATTTCCATTTAAGACCCCACAAAAACAAAAACCGCTCTTTTAGCGCTGAAAAACTATCGACCTTATAAAGCAACGGAATTAAACCAAAAACAATATCAGTAGGTCGCGTTAGCATTATGAAGCCCAACGTCAAGCCTACTAAGTAAAACCACCGAATTGAATGCTTCTCATAAAACCGAATGGTAGCGTAAATCAAGAGCGCCACAAGAAAAAATAAAATAGTATGAGACATCCCCATTTGAACAAAGGAGAACCAAAACAAATTACTGCCTAAAAGAATTATACTAACTGCAAACAACGCCATATCCCGAGAATAAAAAATGCGTACTACCTTGAAACAAAAAAACATACCAAGCAGTGCATAAAACAAGGTGCTGCACATTATGGAAGTATGATAAGGAATAGAATAGCCACTATCATCTAATCCATTAATAAGCACGTAGGCATGAGCTACCAGAAAAAATGGCAACTCAAAAATGGCCACACCGATTGTGTATTGATTGATGTAATACCCCTTAGGTGTGACATCCTCATTTTCGGGATACATCTGAAAATAATTGGTGACCGGAGCTGGCAATTCTTTGTCAGCCGGAAACTTATCAATAGAATCTAGATTATGAAGACAAAAAGCAGATGGCAAATAAGAATAATAACCAAGTGCATCACCATTGTATAAGTAGTTGTCTTCTCCGTATTTTGTAAAGAAAAAAACAGATGCAATGACCGCTAGGATAAATGATATTCTACTGATCCATTTCATGTTTAGTTTCTACCCATCCATAGCGCACCACCTATAGAATTTTTTTTAGCACCTGTAACTGAAGACAATACATTTTCTTCTTCGCGCCAGCGCAATGCTCCCATTAGTGCCATGGCAACTGCTTCTTTGTACTCGAGTGTTTGTACATCAGCTTTTTCAATGGTTACTTTTTTCAAGCCACAATAATGCTCAATTCGCTGCAACAAATAATCATTGTGGGCTCCGCCTCCACTGATAAGCATATTTTTGCCATCGGAGTCAGTTGGACCTTCGGACAGACAGGCCTTCCCTATTTGCATAGCGATATGCTCAACCATCGTATTGACTTGATGTTTTAATTCTAACCCACTTTCTTGTATTAATGGTAATAATTTTTCCAAACCAAATTGATTGGCTAATGATTTTGGAGCCGGTTGATTGTAATAATCCAACTCGTTTAATTTTTGTAATAAAATACCATCACAAGTTCCACTGGCAGCTAATGCCCCTTTATCATCATATTCTTTGTCTATCGTATTAAGTAAGGAGTTTAGAACTCTATTGGCTGGACAAACATCGTATGCCCACGCCACGTCGTGGTTATCATCATTATTTGGATGATATGAAATATTAGCAATGCCTCCTAAATTTAAAAAATAATCATAGCCACCCCAAAGCAATTTTTCGGCAATAGGAACAACAGGAGCTCCTTGTCCACCAAAGGCCACATCCATATTTCGCAAATCAGAAATTACTGGCAACTCAAGTTCGGCAGCAATACTGGCACCATCTCCTATTTGAAAAGTCATCCCATTTTGAAGCTTGCCACGCCCCGGTGTGGGTTCGTGAAAAACAGTGTGACCATGACTTGCTACATAATGTACTTTATGTTCTAATGCATTTTTTTCTATAAAGGCATTTATCCGCTGACCCATATAATGTCCGAAATCTACATGCGCTTGTATCAATTCTTTAGCAGAAAAATCGGTGAGTGCCAGCAGCTTATTTTTCCAGTCTTCACTAAACGACATTGAGTCGGCAGCTTCAATTTCACAACTCCATTCTCCGCCTACTTCGCTCAGCACACAATAGGCCATATCTAAACCATCCATAGAGCTTCCACTCATTACTCCTATCACTCGGTAAACCATTTTGTAAAAATGAGATATATTTTAGTTTTCGGTGTAATTTGGCGTTAAGAATTATGGTACATCATTTATCAAAAGAAAACTCACTGGTAACAGCTTGGATGAACGAACTCCGTCATCCTGAAGTACAGCAAGACCGCATGCGTTTCAGAAGAAACATGGAGCGCGTTGGCGAAGTCATTGCTTATGAAATCAGCAAAACCATGCATTTTGAGTCAAAAAAAATACAAACACCCTTAGGCGAAAAAGATTCAAACACCCTGACATCTCAACCCGTGCTGACTACCATTTTACGCGCTGGTGTTCCTTTGTTTCAAGGGGTGCTCAATTATTTTGATAAAGCGGATTGTTCTTTCATCGCTGCTTATCGCAAACATGGCAAAGGTGATGATTTTACTATTGAACAAGGTTATGTAACCTGTCCTGAATTAGAAGGACGTGTTTTAATTTTAGCTGATCCTATGTTAGCCACAGGAGCTTCATTAATCACTGCCTTGGATGAACTCCGAACGTATGGTAAACCCAAAGCGATACACATTGCGGTGGCTATAGCCTGTACGGCTGGCATAGAAAACGTAAAAAAGAAATACCCTGAACTCACTTTTTGGATAGGCGATATTGATGAAGAGCTTACCGCTAAAGGTTATATCGTTCCCGGTTTAGGTGACGCTGGCGATTTGGCTTATGGTAGTAAAATGCAGTTTTAGAAAAAATACTGCCAATACTTCTCTAGAAATAAGTTATACACTACAATATTGTCCTAATATCAAATTTATATCTTCTATAACTGCAACGATGGCATAAATACACAGTTGTGGCATGAACATTGATGATGTTTGTGTTAAATAATGCCGAGGAATGATAATCTTAAGAAGATTAATTGGAATTAGTTTGTCCAACTTCGAGGGCTCCTCCCCCTAAAAATAGAAAAAACCTTTTGCGTGTTTCGAGAACGCAAATGTATAAAAATTTTTAAATAAACCTAAAATTTTTGTTTTTTTTTAGAACTCGGAATTTCATGCCTATTTCGAAGGGAAGTACCCATACGGCAAAAACTTTAAATTTTAAATTATGAAACAAAAGTACATTAAGAAAAGTACAACAAACATATCTAACTACTTCAAGCTCGGTAAAAAACAGCACCAACTTGACTTTGTTGATGTAAAGCTAGATGACGATAATGAAGTCTTCATCGATCCAAGATTAATCGAATTTAGTAGCGATCCTGTGATAATGAGAATGGGTAAAGACTTAAAAGGTTATGTAGCTCCTCTAATTCGCAGTATAATTATGGGTAAAGCTAAAAAGGTCGAGTATCTATTGAGCGGTTTGGAAGAGCCAAGAGAAACAAGACTTGGTTATGGTCACGGTAATTCCGATGGTAATTCTGTCGGTCCAATCCTAAAAAGGGATTTAGTCAAGTCCGTTAATTCTAATCCTGCAATTACATCAGGTAAAGTAACAAACTGGAGTGATTTTGAACTTCTAATTCCTCAAATTGATTGTGATAGGATTTCGGATATGACAACAAAAATCATAAAGAATAACTTAATTGAATATACGCAAAAACAATGCAGGAAGTTAGGTATCCCAATGGCGATAGTCGAACAGAAGCAAATATTCAATTCAAATACAATGAAATGGGAAACTAAAAAAGTCGAACTCCCAGTTGAAATTTTGTCTGGAAAAATTAAACCTATAATTTTTGTTCCTAAATCAATAGTGCGAAGAAAAAATGACGCAAAAAGTAATTTAGGTTACTTCGAACGTTATGCTATGGACCACTATCTTCTTAAGGATAGAAATATCATTTTTGGATTACCAAAAAATGGTAAAAGTAATTCTGTACTGAAAAGAGATGTTCGCGCTCTTATTAAGTCTAAAGGAATTACAAGAAAGAAAAACTACTCAATTTGGATAAGTAGATACAAAAATCTGTTGATGGACTTTAGAAGTTATCTTGCCACCGATAGATTACGAGTCCTAACCGATGCCGAAATTGTAGCAATAGTTTATAAATAGGATTTTGTTTATCCATACTTCCAGATCCGCAGGCCTATGTCTGCGGATTTTTTAATTAAAACTGCCTCAAACATTTCACCACACAATAACCCTTTATATCAAATAAAAAGTGATCCTTGCGC